>JBMFWZ010000016.1:0-45690 GCA_049964755.1 Steroidobacteraceae bacterium
AGGAGTTGTTCGCCGAACTCGCCGCTTCGAGTGAGTATCGCGACACGGCGCTCGATCAGCTGCTGCGCATCTACGAGGCGCAGGGCGACTGGACTCACGCCCTCGAGACGCTCCAGGCGCTACCGCCGCGGGTGCAGGCCGAGCGGGCCCGCATCGCGGCGCATTATCTGTGTGAGCTCGCCGAGCAGGCACTGGCCCAGGGGGATGCCGCTCGGGCCCGGACGCTGCTCGGGGATGCCCGTGAGCGCTCGCGGGATTTGCCGCGCGCCGAGGTGCTGGCGGCGCGGTTGGCGGAAGCGGACGGGCAGTCCGCGCAGGCGCTCGAGCGGTACCTGAACATCCTCGAGGCGCATCCGGTACTCGCCATCGAGATGATTCCGCGAGCCCTCGCGCTCGCTCGGCGGACTGAGGAGCCGCCGGCCCTCGCGGCGCTCTGGGCACGGTTGGAGCGATCCGGTCAGAGCGCTCCACGCGAACTCGCGGTGCTGCTGGCGAGCGCTCTGCCGCCGGAGGAGTTGCAGCGTCTTGCCCAGTCGCATGGCCCACAGGCGGACTCCCTCGCCGAGGCGTACGCGCTTGCGCTGCTGATGAAGCGCCTGGGGGATGCCGGGGGGCGCTATCAGTGCGGGGAGTGCGGGTTCTCGAGCACGGCATGGTACTGGCGCTGCCCGAAGTGCCGCGCCTGGGACAGTCTGCGCCCGGCAGCGTTGAGGCGCGACGGCGGCGCGGCTCGGGTCATCGCTGCACAGTGAGTGCCCCGGGGTGGGTGCGACGAGGCGATTTGCGCCGAGGTGCGCGTTACACTAGCGACATGAGCGGCCCCGGGGCGGGTCGGAGCTGACAATTTCCAGGAGCACACCATGCGCACACCTCCGAAGTCGATCATACGCACGGCCGTATTTCCGGTGGCCGGTCGCGGTACGCGCTTTCTGCCCGCGACCAAGGCGAGCCCGAAGGAGATGCTGCCGGTGGTCGACAAGCCGCTCATCCAATACGCGGTGGAGGAGGCGCTCGCCGCGGGGGCCACGCGCCTGGTGTTCGTCACCGGTGCGTCCAAGCGCGCCATCGAGGATCACTTCGATTCCGACCAGGAACTCGAACAGTTGCTCGAGCGCCAGGGCAAGAGCAGTCTGCTCAATCAGATTCGCAGTGTCCTGCCGTCCTACGCCTCGTGCATCTACATCCGCCAGCCGGCCCCGCTCGGACTCGGCCACGCGGTGCTCTGTGCGCAGCCGGCCGTCGGCGCCGAGCCGTTCTTCGTGCATCTGGCCGACGATCTGATCCGCAGCGACGTCGCCTGTCTGGCGCAGATGGCCGAGGTGTATGACGCGAAACGGGCGAGTGTGCTCGGTGTGCAGGCCGTGCCGCGCGCCGACACCGACAAGTACGGCATCGTGGCCGTCGAGGCCGACAAGTCGGCCACCGCCCGCGTGCACAGCATCGTCGAGAAGCCCAAACCTCAGGTGGCCCCGTCGAATCTCGCCGTGGTGGGCCGTTACGTGCTCGCCCCTGCGATTTTCGAGCATTTGGAGAAGATTGGCCGCGGCGCCGGTGGGGAGATTCAACTCACCGACGGTATCGCCGCGCTGATGCGCGAGGAGGCGGTGTACGCATACCGCTTCACCGGCACCCGCTACGACTGCGGCAGCAAGCTCGGGTATCTCCAGGCGACCGTCGAGTACGCGCTCGGGCATCCGATGCTGGGCAAGGATTTCCGCCGTTACCTGCGCGGTCTGCAGCTCGAGATGGGGACTGGGGGGCCTGTGCCGCGAAAGAGCAACGGCGTCGCACCGCGACGGCGCGCGGCGCGACCGGCGGCGGGTTCGTAAGTCCGACCGCCTACAGCGGCTGCATCAGCGGGGGCTGCTCCGGCGCGCGCGCCGTGAGGTACGCCAGGGTGTTGATGTTGTCGACCAGGCGGTCGCAAGCGATCACGATGTCCGTGGCCGCGGCCAGTTCGCGCTCCAGGCGGCGCTGGGCGGCGCGGATCGGCGGCAGAGCCTTCGGCTCGCGACGCACGCTCAAGGCCTCGGCCACCTCAGCGAGTGCCGATGCGCTCTGATGCAGGAACGGCTCCAGAGCGACTTGCTGGGGCACGGACCGCGTGTGTCCGAGGAGCGCCTCGAGCGTCATGATCGTTCGGGCCAGTCGGTTGCCGTTGGTGAGCAGCGATTGCGCCAATTCCGCCAGGGCCGGTGGCGTGGCCGGTTCAGCGAGCAAGCGGTTGACGGAGGCCTCGGCATTGACGCGCGCGACGCGGGCGCCCTGGCGTCCGTCGCGACGCTCATGCACGGTGCCGCCTGCGAGGGATTTGAGGTACGTCGCGTACGCACGCAGCATTTCGGCGAGCATCTCGCGCGCGCGACCCTTCTCCCAGGTGGGCCACAGCGCATAAACGGACAGCGATACCGCACTGCCGATGATGGTGTCGATCAGACGGGCAACGACGGTCGGCTCAGGTCGTTCGCCCGCGAATGCCAGCAGCAGGACCACCATGCCGGTGAGGCACGCGACCGCGATTCCGTAGTGCACGTTGCCGAAGTAGCGATACCCGGCGCACAACACGGCCAGCACCCCCAGGTGCACCCAGGCGTTGAGCGGCAGCAGATAGACCAACGCGGTGGTGAGCAGCAGCCCGAGGATCGTGCCGACCACGCGCAGCAGTCCGTAGCTGAACGTGGCGGCGAAGTCCGCGCGCAGCACGATTGCCACCGTCATCGGGATCCAGTAGCCATGTTCAACCGGGAGCATCCGGGCGAGCCACAGCGCGAACGTGAAACACACCGCGCTGCGCACCGCGTGGCGGAAGGCGGCTGAGCGCGGCGTGAGGTTTGCGCCGAGGATGGCGAGCGGTGATTGTGGGCGCAGCGCGTGCGGCCGCTGTAGATCCTCCTCGACGGGGTGGTCGAGTGCGTGCGTGCCGGCGCGCTCGGCATTGCGCACCGCGGCGGAGAGCTGACCGCAGAGCGCCTGGACGTGCCGCCACGGTCCCTCGGGCAGCTCCGCCTCATGTTCTGCGGCCGCACGCTCGGCACGCTGCAGCCGATCGAGTTCGGTGCGCATGCGCTGGCGCGGGTCGGCGCCGGCCTCGATTGCCGCGCTGATCGCCTCCAACAGCGCTGCGCAGTCCTGCTGCACGAGCAGTGTGAGGCGCTCACCGGGATCGGTGACCTCCAGTGCCGTGAGCTCGAGCCGCGCCCGCTCGGCCAGCTCGAGCATCACGCCGAAATGGTCCATGACCGCCCCGTGGGCGCGCAGCGGACCGAGCAGCGTGTGCTGCAGTTCCGTCATCCCGGTGGTCAGTTCGAGCGCAGCGCCGCCGTCGTGCATCCCACGCCGTGCCATGGCGGCGAGTTCGCGATACACCGCGGCGAGTGCCTCGCGCTCCGGCCCGTAGCGTTGCAGCGGCCAGGCGGCGATCGAGAACAGCGTCAGCAGCACTCCGCCGGCCGTGACCCATCCGGTGAGCGCCAGCGTCGCGCCGAGCGACGGGGCCGGCAGATCCGTGGCGATCACCAGCAGTATCATCGCGGTCATACCGACCCGCGCGATCGCATCGCCGAACACCACGAGGAGCGCCCCGCAGAAAGCGATGACGAAACTCGCCACCAGCAGCGCCGGCAGGTGAGGGTTCAGAGTCAGCCCGAGAAATGTGGCGAGCCCGCCGGCGGCCGAGACCGCGAGCAGCCGCAAGAGGCGCTGGCGGTAGGGACCCGGTTGGTCTGAATACATCGTCACCACCGCGCCCACGGTCGCGGCGATGCCCGGCAGCAGGTGTGCGGTGGCGATGCCCCAGACGAGCGGCAGGACCACCGCAGCGGTGTTGCGCACCAGGACGCGCCAGGGCAGTTGCGCCGGTTTAGTCCGCAACAGCGCCGCGACCATGTTCTGGCGCAGGGACGTAACGGCAGTGGGCATTCGCGGACTCCGATTCTGCGCCGCGCTCCCGCGGGCGATGACGGCGCCGATTATGGCAGATGGGCCGCGACCCCGGCCCCGCGGGCCCGTCGGTTGGCGACGGTCAGCCGTGCGCCGTATGCCTCGATGATCTCGCGGCAGAGCATCTGACCGAGACCGGTGCTGAAGGACGTGGTGAAGCGGAACGGGACCCGCGCAGCGCCCGCTAGCTGCGCCCCGCTGCCGCGCTCGGCGAGCGTCGCGGCGCCGAGTGCGGCGCACTCGGCCGCAGGGGCGCTTCCTGGGGGCCAGACGGTTCAACGTCGCGGCACTGAATTGCACCGTCTGCACCACCAGGCAGGCGGCGGACGACGTTGCGCCACTCACGTACGTTGCCCGACTACGCGTACTCGCAGAGTGGCGTGATGCTCCGAGGTGCCGGTGTCGCAGTCCGCGGACAGTGCGCGGACCGCCGCGGTTGCGGACAAATCGCAGTGCATGGATTGGCGTCCACAGCCGTTAGGGCCTATCCTATGAACCTGTCGCGTCGACGGGCGAGTTCGCCCGCCGAACAGGGGGGGCACAGCCTGGTGCCGCAGTTCGTGCACAGAGCCATCCTGAGGAGGACTTATGGCGACTCGACGTTCCGATTCGACCCCCATGAACAAAACCGAGCAGACCGTTGCGCCCAAGGTGCCGGCCCGCCGGGTGCAACGTGCCAAGCCCACAGGCAATTCAGCCGCGACCGCTACGAGCGTCACGGTGGAAACCCGGCGCGCCATGATTGCGCAGGCCGCCTATTTCCACGCCGAACGTCGCGGCTTTGCGCCGGGCGGTGAGGAACAGGACTGGCTGAAGGCCGAAGCCGAGGTTGCTGCGCTGCTCGAGGGCGCGGCGCACGGTCACGGGCCCCAGTAGGGCATAGCATTTGCTCACATCGTTGCAGGACGCCTGCGACCTCCGGTCGCAGGTCGCTCTCCTATTGCGTCACCGATCTGCGTTGCCCGCGCGCGATGAGCGGCGGACTGTGGAGATCTGAGTGCTGACTCTGTCGGCGTAATTAAGCGTCTGTATTCGACGTTGACTCGAGACGTGTTAAGAAGCGGTGTGGTCATGACGGCCAAACACTCCTCTGACATGGACCTGTTGTAACGCGTCAGTTGATGAGGTGTTGAAAAGCTTCTGGATCGCAAATCGCTCTCGTATTGGTTCGATCATTCTCGAAAATTCATGCGTCAGAGCGCGAGGGGCTGGCGTAAGCTCCGATGTGTTGTGCTCATCGGAGGTGGTATGGGCGAGCTGAACGATCTTCGCGAAGCGATTCTGCGCTTGCCGTGGGACGAGCGCGCAGTCCTGGCGGATTGGATCGCGGAGGTGACGCGGTCGGAGGGCGAGGGCGCCGTCGCAGAAGCTCGGGGTGCCTACGTCCCGCCCGAACGGCCGTTGACGCTGGAGGAGTATTTCGCGTTCGAGGCGGGTCGCCTCGAACGCCACGAATACCTCGACGGCACGCTCTATGCGATGTCGGGCGCGAGCGTGGCGCACAATCAGATCATGTTTCAGGTCGCCCAGGCGCTGTCGGTCCGGCTGCAGGGCGGACCGTGCCGGGTGTTTCTCGCGGACCTGAAGCTGCGGCTGGCGCTGGGCGAGGACCAGATCGTCTATTACCCGGACGTGATGGTGGCTTGTCAGCCCGAGCGCTGGGGGCGGGACTTCATCAGTGCCCCGCGGCTCGTGGTGGAAGTGCTCTCCCCCTCGACCCGGCACATCGATCTGCGCGAGAAGGCGCTGAATTATCGGCGGGAGTCCTCCATCGAGGACTATCTCATCCTCTCTCAGGACGAGTGCTGCGCGCGGGTGCATCGCCGCGCGCAGCAGTGGGGTGCCGAGCCGCTCGCGGGCGCCGAGACGGTGCTGGCGCTGCCGTCGCTCGGGATCTCGCTGCCGCTGGGCGAGTTCTACACCGGCGTGTCGCTCGGCGCCCGCGAACGCGTGCGCGCATCGTGATCGCGCCGGTGTGATCGGGCGTGCCGATCGCGTCAGTTCAGCACGCTCGAGAGCCGCTTGCGGTATTCGGAGACCACGGCGGGCGAACCGGCCGCCAGTTCGAGGACGGAGAGGAAGGACTGCCGGGCCGCGCCGCCGTCGTACTGGCGGTCGCGCTTGATGATCTCGAGCAGTTCTTCGAGCGCCTTCTCGTGCGCACCGTCGGCAATATAGCGGTGCGCCAGCGCAGAACGAGCCTTCAGGTTTGCTCCATCGGCAGCGACCTGTGCGCGCAACGTGGCGAGGTCCGGCAGCGCTGCAGTTTCGCGCAGACTCGCCAGACGTGTCTTCAGTGCTGCGGCCCGCGAGTCCGCCTGACCCCGCGGTCCGAGCGAGGCGAGGGCATGGTCGGCTTGTTCGAGCGAGTGTGCATCCCTCGGGGGTGGGAGACGGTTCAGTAGAACGTCGGCGAGGTCGAGTTTTGCCTCGTCGTTGTCGGTGTCGGCCTCGATCGCGGCGGAAAACGCCACGACGGCGCCGGCGAAATCCCCCGCGCCGATGAGTTGATGTCCGCGTCGGCGCCGCTCCTCGGACGATCCGGGCAGCAGCCGCTCGAGGAAGGGTCGGATCTGGCCCTCGGGGAGCGCGCCGATGAACCCGTCGACCGGATTGCCGTCGACGAATGCGAGGACGTAGGGAATGCTGCGCACCATGAACTTCTCGGACAGTTCAGGGTTCTCATCGGAGTTGACCTTCACCAGCTTGAAGCGTCCGGCATAGCTCGCCTCGAGCCGCTCGAGCACCGGCCCTAAGGTCCGGCACGGTCCGCACCACGGCGCCCAGAAATCCACCAGCACCGGCAGCTGCCGAGAGGCCTCGATGACCTCCTGCTCAAAGGTGTTCAGGCTGACTTCGATCATCATCGCTCTCCGTACGGACTCGCTCGACTATCGGGGCGTCGGCGGGGGATTTCAACCGTGCGCGCGCCCGAGACGCCGACTCCCCCGTGCGCGCGGCGGGCAACTGCACGATGATGCGCCCTTCGCCTGGGCTGAAGCGGGCATCGCCGCCGTGGCTGCGGGCCACCTGGCGCACGATCGCCAGACCGAGCCCTGAGCCCGGCGCCTGGGCGTTGATGCGGTGGAAGCGCTCGAACACCGACTCTTCCTGGCCGGCGGGCACTCCGGGGCCCTGATCACGCACCTCGATGCGGATCATTCCGTGCGGCACGGGGGGCGGCACGATACGCACGCTGACGGTGCCCTGACCGTGCACCAGGGCGTTGTCGAGCAGGTTGCGCACCATGTCACGCAGATCATCGGCCCGGCCGCTGATCTCCACGGCATCCGGCACGTGCACTTCCAGGCGCCGGCCCTGCGCTTCCATCAAGGGCAGCACCTGGGCGGCGGCCTCGCGTGTCAGACGCGAGAGATTCATCGTCGGCAACGGTTCGCCGTGCCGCTCATACGAGAGCGATTCCTTGCGTGCCAGGTCGATCAATTGATCGACCAGGCGACCCATCTGACTCAACTCGCGCTCGACTGCCGGCCAGTCCGTCGTGCCCGTCAGGCGCGCCCGCTGCAGGCGCAGATTCAGGACCGCGAGCGGCGTGCGCAACTCGTGGGCCGCATCGGCCGTGAGGCGTCGCTCCACGGCGTAGGCGCGCGAGAGCCGGTCGAGCGCGCCATTGACGGCTTCCACCAGCGGCTGGATTTCCCGCGGCAGGCCGCCGGCCGAGATGCGCAGGTTCGGTTCGCGCGGCCCGACCCGTGCCGCCTCGCGCGAAGCGCGCTCGATCGGCTGCAGGCTCCAGCCGCTGATCAGCCACATCAGGCCGAGGGCGAGCAGGGCGAAGACGATGAGGACCGAGACGTGTTCGGAGTCCTCTGCGAAGAGGCTGTCGACCAGCGTGCCGCGACTCATGTGGTAGCGGGCGACCACGACCGTCAATCCGCCCGGTCCACGGGCCGAGACGATGGGCTGTTTGGATGCACCGACGCCGATGAACTCCACAGGACCGACCGGTGCGCGCGCATCGGCCGGAATGTAGGGCAGGGGGGCGGTGAGGTTCGCCGAGGTCGCAACCGGCCGGTGATCGGCGCCGAAGACCGTGAAGGTGAATCGGCGCGAGGGATTGGCGTAGACCTTGACCCAGTCCTCGGGCAGGTGCACCTGCAGGACGCCGGCGCGATCGAACCGCAGCGCCTCGATGAGCTCGCGCGCCTGATTCTGCAGCGTGCTCGCCCGTAGGCCAGCGATGACGTTGTGCACCTCGAGCCGGTAGGACACGAACGAGGCACCGAGACCGAGTGCGAACAGCGCGAACATCACCCCCAGCAGCCGCAGACGCAGGCTGTGCGCGCGGCTCACGGGGCGGGGCCCTCGACCAGGCGGTAGCCGATGCCCCACTTCGTTTCGATCCAGGCCGTGGCCTGTGCGCCCGCGAGCTTGCGCCGCAGGCGGGAAACGGCGGCCTCCAGGGCGTTGGTGCTGCCGGCATCCTCCAGCGCGTAGAGACGATCTTCCAGGCGGTCCTTGGTGATCACCTGTCCGGGCACGCGCAGCAACTCCTCGAGCAGCGCCGCCTCGCGGCGAGTCAGATCGAGCGGCTTGCCGAGCACGGTCGCCTCACGGGTGACGGTGTCGAAGGCGATCTCCCCGAGCGTGTAGCGGGTCTCGCGCCGGCTGCCGACACGGCGCAACACCGCGCGCAGGCGGGCCTCGAGCTCGAGCAGATTGAAAGGCTTGACGATGTAGTCATCGGCGCCGGAGTTCAGCCCGAGCAGTCGCTCCTCCATGCCATCGCGCGCGGTGACGATCACCGCCGGCACCTGCGGCTGTAGCGCTCGCAGTTCCCCGAGCAGCGCCAGGCCCTCCATGTCCGGCAGGCCCAGATCCAGGACCACGGCGTCCACCGGCGCGATGCGCGCCCCGGCGAGCGCGCGCTCGCCGCGGTCGAACGCATCGACCGCGAAGCCGCGCTCGCGCAGGTGATCGGCGATCATCTCGCGGATCGCCTGGTGATCCTCGACCAGCAGTATTCTCATCCGAATCGCACCGGGGAAAGGGGCTCGGTCCGGGCCTATTATCCGCGCAGGGCGCCTGCGGCGCTCGTCAGGACTTGGTCAGCAATGGCTGGCAATGTGTCCGCGCCGGGCGCGCTGCGGGTCGGCCGGAGATTTTTTTGGTCTGGAGAAGCGGAAATCGCGATGCACCGTAATGGCGGTTCTGGTCCCCTGGCGGCCCGTTCGAGCCGTACCGGCTGCGCCCGGCGCTTCCCGGCATGGCTCGGCGGCCTCAGCGTGCTCACCGTGGCGGCCCTCATCGGCGGTTGCGCCACCTACCACGCCCTGCCGCTGCCCCGCCGGGCGCACCTGGCGGGCGGACTGAGCGCGCTGCGCACCGAGGTGCCGCCGCTTCAGCCCGGCGCCTCACCGCGGCACATTCGTGTGAATCGGCCCTTGCGGCCCGGGGACATCGGGTTGCTTGCGGTGCTGAACGATCCGGCACTGCGCACCGAGCGCGGGTATCTGGCCGGCGCCCAGGCGAGTCTGCTGCAGGCCTCGCTGCTGCCCAATCCCGTGGCGGGCCTGGTCTATGAGCCGCAGCTCGGCGGGGCCGGCGTGGCGCCCTCCTGGACGGCCACGCTCGCCGAGGACGTCAAATCCATCATCACGTATCACACCCGGGTCAAAGCGGCTCACGATGCGCTCGAGCAGGTCAATGCCGAGCTGTTGTGGCGCGAGTGGCAGACGGCGCAGCAGGCGCGTGTGCTCGCGGTCTATCTGTATTGGGGGCACGACTCGCTGCGCGCCAGCCGCCGTGAGGCACGGCTGCTCGATCGGGAAGCCCGTGCCGCGCACGCCGCGGCAGCGAGTGGCAGTCTCGACATGCGCTCACTCGCCCCGATCCTCGCGGCCAAGGCGAGTGCGGATCAGACGCTCGCGAACCTCGCGCTGGCGCAGCTGCGCGGCTGGCAGGCACTCGATGCGCTGCTCGGACTTAAGCCGACCGTGCGCTTTGCGATCGCCGCCCCGCGCGCTGTCGCGCTGCCGCGGCACATCGCGCCGCTGCTCGCCTCGCTCACCGAGCGCCGGCCGGATCTGGTGGCGCTGAAGATGGGCTATCACTCGGCGGACGCGAACGTGCGCACTGCGATCATCGGGCAGTTTCCCGCCCTGGTGCTCGGGGCGCAGTGGGACCAGGACAACGGCAACGTGCGCAACGGCGGCCCCACCGCCCAGATCGATCTGCCGATCTTCGATCGCAATCAGGGTCAGATCGCCGCGGCCCGTGCCACCCGGCTCGTGCTGCATGCGCAGTACCAGGCGCGCCTCGATGCCGCGGTCGGAACGGCGCGTGCGCTCGTGGTGCAGATCCGCCGGCTTCACCGCGCGGTGCGCCAGGCGCATCGCGCCGCGCTCGCCGCGCAGCGCCTTGCCCGCTCGGCACAGAGCGCGTACGGGCGCGGGGACCTCGATGAGCGCTCGCTTGCCGATTACCTGACGGCTGCGCTCGCGCGGCGGCTCGAGGCCGACTCACTCGAGCGGACGCTCGCTCAAGCGCGCATCGCCTTCACCCTTGAGCTCGGACTCGGACTGCCGCAAGTGCGCATTGTCCCGGCCGACCCGATATAACGAGGACGCCATGATTCGCCGAATGACCTTCGGAGTGTTCTGCCTTGCACTCAGCGCCGCAGCGCTCGCGCAACCGGTATGGGCGCTCGATGTCCGCAGCCCGAGCGTGTTGGTGACGCTGACGCCACTGCGCAGCGGCAGCCTGCCGCACGTGGTGGTCGCTTACGGCACGGTCGAGCCGAGCAACACCGGCGGGCGCGCGATGATGGCAGGGGAGTCCGGCGTGATCGGCACGGTGTATGTGCGGATCGGCCAGCGCGTGGCCGCCGGGGCGCCGCTCGTGCAGATTCTACCGAGCCCACAGTCGGCGGCCGCCTACCATCAGGCGCGCTCCTCGCTGAAGGTGGCGCGCGCGCTGGTGCGCAGCACCCGCAAGCTCTACAGCCTGCACTTGGCGACCAACGAGCAGCTGGCGGCGGCCGAGAGGTCACAGCTCGACGCGCAAGCCAATCTCGCCGCACTGCGCGCCGCCGGCGCCGGCGGTCCGCAGGTGCTGCGCGCACCGTTCGCCTCGGTGATCACGACGCTCACGGCGCTCACTGGCACGATCGTGAGCATGGGCTCCCCGGTGCTCACGCTCGCCTCCCCGGATCACCTGGTGCTCGCCGCCGGCGTCGTGCCGTCGCAGGCTTTGAGCATGGCGGTGGGGGATTCGGCGGTGGTGCAGGCCACCGGATCGGACGAATGGGTGCACGCGCACGTCGCGATGAGCGGTGCGGCGAGTACTCCCAATACCGGGTTGGTGCCGGTGCAGATCGCGCTGCCGGCCGGTGAGTTCATCCCGGGGCAGGTGGCGCGCGCGCGCATCACCACCGCTGAGGTCAAGGGCTTCCTCGTGCCGCACGCGGCGCTGCTGGTCAATGAGCGCGGCGCCCCGTATGTCGTGCAGGCGGTCGAGGGCATCGCTCACAAGGTGCCGGTGCGCGTGCTCGACGAATACGACGATCAGGACATCATCAGCGGGGCGCTCGATCCGCGCGCCGCGGTGGTGCTCGCCGGGGACTACCAGCTCGATAACGGCATGCACATCCGCATCGCCAAGCCCGGCGAGCCGGGGACCACTCCGTGACCTTCTCCGAGTGGGTCGAGCGGCACCGCCGCTCGCTCCTGACGATTGCCTTCGCGCTGGCGCTCGCGGGGGTGTTTGCGGCCATCTCGCTGCCCGTGGGGCTGTTCCCGGTGACCAGCTTCCCGCGCATCCGCATCGAGGTGAGCACCGGCAGCATGCCGGCGCGCCAGATGCTGGTCGATGTGACCGAGCCGCTCGAGCAGGTCACCCGCGCCATTCCGGGGGCGCAGAACGTGACCTCCACGACCTCGCGCGGCTCGGCGCAGATCTACGTCGATTTCCCCTGGGGCTCGAACATGAACCAGGCGCTGCTCGCGGTCGACGCGGCGCTCGCCCAGGAACTGCCCACGCTGCCGAAGGGCACCAGCTACGACGTCATCCAGATGAGCCCGAACGTCATCATGCCGTTCGTCTCTTACGCGCTCATCTCCAAGACCGTACCGCCGACGGCGCTGCGCCAGCTCGCTCAGTACGAGATCACCCCGCTGCTGACCGGCATTCCCGGCGTGCGCCGTGTCGGGGTGCTCGGCGGGGCGACCCCCGAGGTGCAGGTGTCGGTCAACGAGGAGAAGCTGCGCGCCTTCGGCCTGACGCTCGCGCAGGTCTCACAGGCACTAGCACAGACCAATGTCGTGCAGGCCGTCGGGCGGCTCGAGGACAACGACCTGCTGTACCTCGCGATCAACAACAACGCGTTCACTTCGCTGCACTCGGTACGCCGAGTGGCGCTGCGCACCGCCGCCAACGGCATCGTGCGTCTCGGGGATATCGCCAAGATCACCATGGGCACGGTGCCGCAGTGGCTGCTGGTCGATGACAATGGCAAGCCGGCGGTGACCTTCGACGTCTATCAGCAGGACAACGCCGATTCGATCAGCTTGGCGCGCAAGGTCAAGCAGCGCCTCGCGGCATTCATGAAGACCCAGTCGAAGGCGATCCACCTGTACAAGTGGTACGACCAGACGCAGATGGTCGGCTCCTCGATCGCCGCGCTCGAGGAGGCGATCCTGATCGGTCTGGTGTTCGCCGCGCTGGTGCTGCTGGCGTTCCTGCGCAACTGGCGAGTCACGATGGTGGCGATGGTGGTGGTGCCGCTGTCGGTGCTGATCACCGTGCTGCTGTTGTCGCTGCTCGGCATGACCTTCAATATCATGACGTTGGGCGGCATTGCCGCGGCAATCGGTCTGCTCATCGACGATGTCATCGTCATGATCGAGCACATCGCCCGGCGCGCCGGCGTGCCCGGGCTCGAGAAACCGCAGCAGAGCGTGCTCACCGCGGCGCGCGAGTTTCTCGCGCCGTTGCTCGGCTCGAGTCTCGCTACGATCATCATCTTCATTCCGCTCGCGTTTCTCTCCGGCATCACCGGGGCGTTCTTCAAGTTCCTCTCCCTCACCATGGCCTCGGCGCTGATCATCTCACTGATCCTCACCGCCTTCGCGGTGCCGCTGCTGGCTCGGGGCCTGATCGACTTCAAGACCTTCCACGATCCCTCGCACGGCAAGGAAACACGACTGAAACGCGTGCACGGCAAGGCGCTCAGCCGGCTGTTCGAGAAGCCGGTGCTGCTCGTTCCGGTGCTCGGGGTGCTGGTGCTGGTCGGGTATGTCGCCTACCTCAATGTCGGCAGCGGGTTTCTGCCTCGCATGGATGAGGGGGGCTTCGTCCTTGATTACCAGGCGGCCCCGGGGACTTCGCTCACTGAGACGAACCGCGAGCTCGAGGAGATCGAGAACATCCTGCATCAGGACCCGTACGTGTACACGTACTCGCGCCGCACGGGGGCTGGCCTCGGCGGGGATCTGAACGAGGCCTATCAGGGCGATTTCTTCGTGCGTCTGATCCCCTCCTCGAAGCGGCCCGACATCTGGAAGGTCATGGACGAGATCACCCGCAAGGTCACCCGTGACGTACCGGGCATCGATTTCGACACCCATCAGCTGATGAGCGACATGATTGGGGACATGGTCGGACGGCGTCAGCCGGTGGTCATCTCCCTCAGCGCGAAGAACCCGGCCATGCTCGGTGCCGTGGCGCTGCGGGTCGCCAAGGCGATCCGCAGCGTGCCGGGGATCGAGCCGGCCTCGGTCATCGACGGGGTGGTGCCGGCTGGCGATGCGCTCGACATCCACGTCAACCCGGCGGCCGCGGCGATGGAGGGGCTCACGGTGGCGCAGGTGCGCGACCAGGTCTACCACTACCTGCACGGTGCGGTGGTGACGCGCTACCTCGGCAGCGTGCAGGACATCGGCGTGCGGCTCTGGCTGAGTCCGCCGGAGCGGCGCATCTACCGCAGCCAACTCGGGGATCTGCCCATTCGCGCCCCCGACGGACGGATGCTGCGCCTCGCCAGCGTCGCCACGGTACGCTTTGTCGCCGGTCAACCCGAGCTCACCCGCGACAACCTGGCACAGATCGTCGCAGTGACGGCGCAGATCGGTGGCGGCTATGCGTTGAGCACGACCATCGCGGGCGTGAAGCGAGTGTTGAGCAAACCCGGCGTGCTGCCCTCCGGGGTGATGTATACCCTCGGCGGCCAGTACAAGCAGGAGCAGCTCGCCGTGCACGGCATGATCCGGGTGTTCGGTGCCGCGCTGGTCGCGGAGCTGATTCTCTTGCTGTTTCTCTACGAGCGGTTCGTCACGCCGGTGGTGATCATGCTCAGTGCGCTGATCTCGACCGGCGCGGTGTTCGTCGGGCTGTGGCTGACGCGGGTGGAGCTGAACATCACGGCCATGATGGGCATGGTGATGATCGTTGGCATTTCGACCGAAATGGCGATCTTCTACGTGTCGGAATATCAGACGCTCGCGCGCAGCCTGCCGCGGCGCGAGGCGCTCTACGAGGCGGCGCTGAACCGGCTGCGCCCGATCACCATGAGTACGTTGGCGATGATCCTGGCACTGGTGCCGCTCGGAGCGGCGATCAGCGGTTCGGGCGACCAGATGCTCCAGCCGCTGGCCATCGCGATCATCGCCGGGGCGCTCGTGCAGCTGCCGCTGGTGCTGCTGGTGATGCCGGTGGCCTTGTGGTTGACGGAGCGCTACGAGAGCGCCGCGGCGTAAGCGAGCCGGCTCAGGGCGCAGCGCGCCAGCGCTCCCCGTGCCGCACAGCGCGCCCGTCGGCCTCGAGCTTCAACAGGTGCGCAAGCAAGGAGCGCTCGGCAAGTCCCCACAGCGTCGGCGGCACGTCCTCGTAGGCGCCCGAGCACAGCTGTGAGAGCGTGGCGGGGTGCTGCGCGAGTGCCTCGAGCACCTTCGCCTCGCGGTTCAGGCGGTGCGCGATGAGCGCACAGAGCGCTTCGTGCGGCTCGTCGATGCGCTCGCCGTGCCCGGGAGCGAGCGCGGTGAGATCCTCCTTC
This sequence comes from Steroidobacteraceae bacterium, assembly GCA_049964755.1. GTDB lineage: Bacteria > Pseudomonadota > Gammaproteobacteria > Steroidobacterales > Steroidobacteraceae > 13-2-20CM-66-19. The sequence goes on from JBMFWZ010000016.1 coordinate 14,951, forward strand.
AGCAGCCGCTGCAGCGAGGCGATATACGCTTGCATGTCCCCATCGGGCGGATCGATCACCACCGTAGAGCCTTGGATGATGTGATCCCCGGTGAACAGCAGCCCCTCGGATTCGAGCAGGTAGCAGAGGTGGTTCGAGGCATGTCCGGGCGTGTGCAGCACCCGCAGCACGGTGTCCGGGCCGAGCGTCACGCGCTCCCCGTCGGTGAGTTCGCGGTCGGGAACGAACGTGGTGTCCTGGCCGTGCGGGTGTGCGCTCACGCGCCCGAGCAGTTCGGCTCCGGTCAGGCGCTTCAGCGCCGCAGCGCCCGGGGAGTGATCGGGGTGGGTGTGGGTCACGAGAATGTGCCGGATCGGCCCCGGCGCGCCGTTTTGCAGCGCGAGGAGGTGCCGCGACTGCGCCGGGCCCGGATCAATCAGCGCCCAATGATCGGCCGCGCCGACGAAGTAGCTGTTGGTGCCCGGGCCGGTCATCAGCCCGGCATTGCCGCACGTCAGGCGCCAGACGCGCGCAGAGAGGCGCACGGGCACCCCGGGCTGCACCGGGGGGCTGCGCAGAGTGTCGGCATGCCTGCCGTCTTGGTGACTCATCGCACAGTGATGTTAGCATGAGCGTACGCGATTCCGAGGAGCGCTCCTGTGCAGAGTCCTGTGCGCCAGCCGACGATTTATCTCACCCACGGGGGTGGACCGTGCTTCTGGATGGAATTCCCCGCACCGTTCGGCCCCCAGGCCTACGAGGGATTGCGGGTCTACTTATCCGGTGTGCTCGGCAGTCTGCCGGCCCCGCCGCGCGCCATCCTCATGGTGAGCGCGCACTGGGAGGAGGGGCTGCCGACGGTCTCGAGCGCCCCGGCGCCGTCGATGCTGTTTGATTACTACGGCTTTCCGCCGCACACGTATCAGCTGAATTACCCGGCGCCCGGGGCCCCGGAACTCGCCGCGCGGGTGCGCACGCTGCTCGAGGGTGCCGGAATCCACTCGGCGAGCAATGCCGAGCGCGGTTTCGATCACGGGGTGTTCGTGCCGATGCTGATCATCGATCCGGCCGCGCGCATCCCCGTGCTCACGCTCTCGCTCACGGCGGATCTCGATCCGGCGCGCCACTGGGCCGTCGGCGCGGCGCTCGCGCCGCTGCGCAGCGAGGGGGTGCTCATCATCGGCAGCGGCAGCAGCTATCACAATCTGCGCGCGATCTTCGCCGGCGGGCCAGGCGGCTCGGAGCCCTTCGATGCGTGGCTGAATGACACGGCGGTGCAGGTCGCTGCGGCGCAGCGACGCGCGCGCCTGCTCGCCTGGGAGCAAGCCCCGCAGGCGCGCGCCTGCCATCCGCGTGAGGAGCATCTCATTCCGCTCATGGTCGCCGCGGGCGCCGCCGAGGAGGACCCGGGGCGCGCGACGTTCCGCGGCCGCATTGGCGGCAAGGCCTATTCCTGCTTCAGCTTCGGCGGCTGAGCGGGCTCACCGGCGGCGCTGTCCCTTCGGGTCGGTGAGCGCCGGATAGTCGATGTACCCGGCCGCTCCGCCGCTGTAGAAGAATTCCGGCCGCGGCTCGTTCAGCGCAGCGCCCGTGCGCAGACGCTCGACGAGATCGGGATTTGCGATGAACAGCTTACCGAAGGCCACCGCGTCGGCCTCCCCGCGCTCAATCAGGTCGGTGGCGCTCTGCACGGTGAGTTTCTCATTGGCGATGTAGACCCCGCTGAACTCTCGCTTCAGCTGCGGGCCGATGCGCTCCCCGTCGGGATGTTCGCGCGCGAACACGAAGGCGATCCGCCGCCGCGACAGCTCGCGCACCACGTGCCCGAAGGTCGCAGCGCGATCGGAGTCTCCCATGGAGTGCGCATCGCCGCGCGGGGCGAGGTGCACGCCGACGCGCCCCGGACCGAACACGCTGGCGGCCGCATCCGTCACCTCGAGCAGCAGCCGGGCCCGGTTCTCGACCGATCCGCCGTACGCGTCGTTGCGACGGTTGGCGCTGTCCTGGAGAAACTGGTCGAGCAGGTAGCCGTTGGCCGCATGCAGCTCGACGCCATCGAAACCTGAGCGTTCGGCGTTCTGCGCGCCGCGCGTGAATGCCGCGATGATGTCCGCAATCTCCTCGCGCGGCAGTTCGCGGGGCACCACGTAGGGCGTGTGCGGGCGGACGAGGCTGACGTGCCCCTCGGGCGCAATTGCGCTCGGGGCAACCGGTCGTGCGCCGTCGAGGAACAGCGGGTGCGAGACCCGCCCGACATGCCAGAGCTGCAGGAAGATCCGCCCGCCCTCGGCGTGCACGGCGCGCGTGACCTGCCGCCACCCCTCGACCTGCTCATCCGACCAGATGCCCGGGGTATCGGCGTAGCCGACGCCCATCGGGGTGACCACCGTCGCCTCGGAAATGATCAGCCCGGCCCCGGCGCGCTGACGGTAGTACTCGCACATCAGGGCGTTCGGGATGCGCCGCGCCCCGGCGCGACTGCGCGTCAGGGGCGCCATGACGATGCGATTGGGAAGCCGTAGCTCGCCGACCTCGAGCGAGTCGAACAGTGCGGACATGAACGAGGAGTTCGCGGTGGAAACCCCGTATTGAACCACGGGGCCTCAGAGGCCGCAAAATTCGTCGTGCAGGACGCCGAGCAGGCGCGTGACGATGCCCGGGGCGAGCGAGTAGTAGACCGTCTGCGATTCGCGCTCGGTGCGCACCATGCCGGCTTTGCGCAGCACCGCCAGGTGTTGTGAGAGCGCAGATTGGCTGAGAGGAACGCGTTCGTTCAACTGCCCGACTGACAACGGCGCTGCCACCAGATGACACAGGATCAACAACCGCTGCTCGTTCGCCAGCGCCCGCAGCACGCCCGCCGCCTCGATGCAGTGCGGCTGCATGTCGTGCGCGGCGCGCAGCAGCGGACTGCCCGTGGGGGGGGCGCCCCGGCGGCTCTTGGCGGGCGGTGGTGGAGGCGTTCGCATGAGAATTCCAGTCTAAACGAGATCGGAGTAATTCGCTACTTGCTAAATTAGGCATATCTAATATACTCATGCCATCGTCGGTCACCCGCGCCGGCTACGCTCGAGGGAGAGCACCATGTCAGTCGATCGAATGGTCATTGCCTTTGCCGGCAGCTTCGTGCTGATCGGCGTGCTGCTCGCCTGGCTCGCGAGTCCCTGGTGGCTGATCGTGCCGGCATTCGTCGGGGCGAACCTGCTGCAGTCGGCCTTTACGGGCTTCTGCCCGTTGGCGAAGATTCTCAAGCGTTTCGGGGTCAAGCCCGGCGCGGCGTTTTGAGCCCCGGGAGGGAGCGATGAGCCGTCGAGCCGTTCTGAGCGCGGCGTTGGCCTGCACCGCAGCCGGTGCCTTGGCCGCCTGCAGTTCCCACCATCAGGCGCATCCGCGTGCGAGCGCCCCGGCGCTCGCGGCCGTTCGGGTGGGTTTCGAGCGCGGCGCCGCCGAGCAGCGGTTCGATGGCATCGTGCAGGCGGTCGATCGGGCCACGTTGACGGCACAGACGGCCGGACGGGTCATCGCGGTCTACCACCATGTCGATGATTCCGTGCCGGCCGGGGCGCTATTGATGCGGTTGCACGCGACGATCCAGCGCGCGGGCCTCGGTCAGGCCCGTGCGGCTCTGCGCGCCGCGGCGGCGCGCGCCACCGAGGTCCAGAGGCGTTACCGGCGGATCCGCCAGCTCTACGATCAGCAGGTCGTGCCGAAGGCGGATCTCGATCAGGTCACGGCCGCACGCGATGCGGCTGTTGCCGAGCTCAATAGCGCCCGCGCGGCGGTGGCGAGCGCCACCCAGGGCGTCGATTACACCGAGATCCGCGCGCCGTACGCCGGGGTGATCACCCGCCGCATGGTTCAGGTCGGTGAGGCGGTCGCGCCCGGCACTGCGTTGCTCGGGCTCGCCTCGCTGCACGCGTTGCGTGTCGTGGTGAGCATCCCGCAGTCACTCACCGCCAGGGTGCGCCGGATGGGCGCGGCCACGATTTACCTCGGCCGCCAGCCGATCCGCGCCAGCCACGTGACGGTGTTCCCCGAAGCCTCGCCCCGATCCAACACGTTCACGGTTCATCTGGGCTTGCCGGCGGGACTGAAGGGGCTCTTCCCCGGCATGGTGGTGCGCGTTGGGTTCGATACCGGCGAGCGGGCGCAGATTCTCGTGCCGCAGAGCGCAGTCGTACGCCGCAGTGCCGTGACTTCGGTGTACTTGGTGCAACCGGATGGGCAGACTCTGCTGCAACAGGTGCGCCTCGGTGAGCCGGTGGGCGCTCAGGTGGAGGTCCTCGCCGGGCTCGAGCCTGGCGAGCAGGTGGCGCTCAATCCGCTCGCGGCGATGCGCCGGCTCGCGCCCTTCCCGGTGATCACCGGGAGTGCGCAGTGAGCACGGAGCTCGGTTTCAGCGGGCGGCTCGCCCGCCGCTTTCTGCACAACCAGATCACCCCGCTCCTGGCGCTGCTGGCGGTCGGCCTCGGATTGTTCGCCCTCGCGATCACCCCGCGCGAGGAAGACCCGCAGATCCACGTCACCTTTGCGAACGTGTTCATTGCGTTCCCGGGCGCCTCGGCGCAACAGGTCGCCAGTCAGGTGACCACGCCGATGGAGCAGGTGCTCGGGGAAGTCTCCGGCGTGAAGCACATCTTCTCCGAGTCCAAGCCGGGACTCGCCGTGATCGGCGTGCAGTTTGAGGTGGGCCAGCGGCGCAATCCCTCGCTGGTGCGCCTGTACAACGCCATCTACTCGCATCGCAACCTGTGGCCACCGGGCGCCGGCGTGCTGCCTCCGGTGATCAAGCCGATGGGGATCAACGATGTGCCCATCGTCACGCTGACGCTCTGGAGTCGCGAGCCTCGCTACGGCTCCTACCCGCTCGGGCAGGTGGCGCACGCGATCGAAACGCAGCTGAAGCGGATCCCGGGCACGCGTAAGGTGTACACCATTGGCGCACCGCAGAGCATCGTGCGCGTGCGGCTCGAGCCGGGTCGGCTCGCCGCCTATGGACTGGCTGCCTCGGATGTCGCCCGCTCGCTGCAGGCGGCCAATCTGGTGCGCCAGGCCGGAGATCTGATCGGCGCCGATCACGTCGTGCCGGTGCAGGCCGGAACTTTCCTCGCCGGACAGGCCGACGTGGCCCACCTCGTGGTCGGTGTGCATGATGGGCAGCCGATCTATCTCACCGACGTCGCCCAGGTGTCCGCCGCGCCCGATGCGCCGCACGACTACGTGTGGTTCGGCACCGGTGCGGGTGCCGCGGCGCGCCATCTGCCGCAGGTGAGCGAAGCGCCGGCGGTGACGGTTGCCATTGCCAAGAAGAGTGGGACCAACGCCAGCACCATCGCCGATGCCGTCATGCAGCGCGTGCGTGAACTCGCCGGCACGTACATTCCGGCCGGGGTACACGTCACCGTGACGCGCAACTACGGCCACTCTGCGGATCAGAAAGCCAAAGAGCTCATCGAGAAGCTCTTCGAGGCGACGCTCTCGGTCGTACTGTTGGTCGCGCTCACCATGGGTCGGCGCGAGGCGCTGGTGGTTGGAGCGGCCGTCGGGGTCACCCTGATGGCCACATTGTTCGCCTCGTGGGCCTGGGGCTTTACGATCAACCGCGTATCGCTCTTTGCGCTCATCTTCTCCATCGGCATCCTGGTCGATGATGCGATCGTAGTGGTGGAGAACATCCATCGGCACATGCGCCTCGGCGGCGGCACGCTGAGCGACATCATTCCGGTGGCGGTCGATGAGGTCGGCGGACCGACCATTCTTGCCACCTTCACGGTCATCGCCGCGCTGATGCCGATGGCGTTCGTCGGCGGTCTGATGGGCCCCTACATGAGCCCCATCCCGATCAACGCCAGCTCCGGCATGCTGCTGTCGCTCGGGGTGGCGCTGACGTTCACGCCCTGGCTGTGCCGAAAGCTGCTCAGCAAAACTCATATCGATCCGCTTGAGCACCGAGCGCAGCTGCCGCTGCTCGGGTTGTTTCAGCGCGTGGTCGGGCCGTTTCTGGCCGGCCCCGAGGGCCGCAGGCGCCGCCGCTGGCTCTACTCCGGAATCGGCGTGGCCATCCTCCTTGCCGTGAGCTTGGTGGTGCTCGAGGCCGTGGTGATGAAGATGCTCCCCTTCGACAACAAGTCCGAGTTCGAAGTGGTAGTCAACATGCCCGTGGGCACGCCGGTGGAGCGCACCGCACACGTGCTCGATGCGCTCGCACAGGTGCTCGCGCGCATGCCCGACGTCAGCGACTACCAGGTGTACGCTGGAACGGCGGCTCCGGTGAATTTCAACGGTCTGGTGCGCCAGTACTATCTGCGGCACAGCCCGCGGCTCGGGGAGATCGCCGTCGAGCTGGTGCCGAAAGGCGACCGGGACCGTGAGAGTCACGCCATCGCCCTCGCGGCGCGCCAACAGCTCGCGCCCGTGGCACGCCACTTCGGGGCGGCCATCGCGGTGGTGGAGATCCCGCCGGGACCGCCGGTGCAGGCGCCGATCGTGGCCGAGATTTATGGACCGAGTTACGCGAAGCAGCGACAGATCGCTCTGGCGGTCCGCAAGGACTTCGAGCGGACCGCCGGCATCGTCGACATCGACGACAGCGTTGATGCGCCAGCGCCGCGGCTGGTGCTGCACGTCGAGCGGCAGAAGGCGGCGCTGCTCGGGGTGTCGCAGCAGGCGATTGCGCGCACGGTGGCGCTCGCGCTGCGCGGCTACGATGCCACCTACGTGCACGTTGGGCGTGAACGCAATCCGATCCCGGTGCGGCTCGAGCTGTCGCCGGCCGACCAGGACCGCATCTCCAAGGTGCTCGCACTGCGGGTGCGCGCCACGAGCGGGGCACTCGTGCCGCTGGCCTCGCTCGTGCGGGTCGAGCAGCGCACCTGGCAGCAGCCGATCTTCCACCGCGACTTGCTGCCGGTGACCTACGTGACGGGCGACATGGCCGGGCGCATCGACAGTCCGCTCTACGGCATGTTCTCGATCGCCGCGCGGCTGCATCGCGATCCGCCCGCTGGCGTGCACATCGTGCAGCACTTCATCCAGCCACCTTCGAACCCCAACGAGTTCGCGATCAAGTGGGGCGGGGAGTGGCAGATCACGTACGACACGTTCCGCGACATGGGCATCGCCTACTCGGTCGGACTTGCGCTCATCTACCTGCTCATCGTCGCGCAGTTCGGCTCGTACCTCGTACCGCTCATCATCATGGCCCCAATCCCGCTCACGGTCATCGGCGTGCTGCCGGGCCATGCGCTGTTCGGGGCGCAGTTCACCGCCACGTCCATGATCGGCATGATTGCGCTCGCGGGCATCATCGTGCGCAATTCGATCCTGCTGGTAGATTTCATCGACGGGGCGATCCGCGCGGGCTTCTCACCCGAGGAGGCGGTGGTGCGCGCCGGGGCGACCCGCGCCAAACCGATCGTGCTTACCGCGGTGGCCGCCATGCTCGGCGCGGTGTTCATTCTCTCCGACCCGATCTTCAACGGCCTCGCCATCTCACTGTTGTTTGGCATCTTCGTCTCGACGCTGCTGACACTGGTGGTGATCCCGGTTCTGTACTACGCGCACCTGAAGCGCCTTGAGGCGCGAGCGGGCGGTGCGCAGTCGAAGGGCGCTCATGCCTGACGGGCAGCTCTTTGCGGTCGTTCGTCGCGTCAGACACGTCAGAACGTAGTCACTCTTGGGGGTTCACATGGCCCATATCGCCATTATCGGTGCCGGTCTCGGCGGGGTGCCGTGCGCGTACGCGATGCGTAAGCGCCTCGGCAAGGCACATCGCGTCACGCTCATCGGCTCATCGCCGTACTTCGAGTTCACACCATCGAACCCCTGGGTGGCGGTCGGCTGGCGCGAGCGCGAGAAGACTCGCGTGGCGATGCGCGAGCCGCTCGCAACGCACGGCATCGAGTGGGTCGAGCAGCCGGTCGAGTCGATCGACGCCGAGCACCGGATGCTGACGCTGCGTGACCAGAGCACACTCGAGTACGACTATCTGGTGATCACCACGGGGCCGAAGCTCGCCTTCGAGGAGGTCCCCGGGCTCGGTCCCGACGGGTATACCGCCTCGATCTGCACGCAGGCGCATGCGGTAAGCGCCTGGGAGCAATACCAGCAGTTCCTGCACGATCCGGGACCGGTGGTGATCGGTGCAGCCGCCGGTGCGAGCTGCTTCGGCCCGGCTTACGAATTCGCGATGATCCTCGATGCCGATCTGCGCCGGCGCAAACTGCGTGACCGAGTACCGATGAGCTTCGTCACCAGCGAGCCGTACATCGGTCACATGGGTTTAGGCGGCGTCGGGGACAGCCGGGGGCTGATGGAGGCCGAGCTCAGGCAGCGGCACATCAAGTGGATCACCAACGCCAAGGTGAGCGCGGTGAGCCCCGGGGAGATGACCGTGCAGGAGCTCGACGAGCGCGCTCAGCCGAAGCACGAGCACAAACTCCCGTTTCGATTCGCCATGGTGCTGCCGGCGTTCAAGGGCGTCGATGCGGTGGCCGCCGTGCCCGGACTCTGTAACCCGCGGGGCTTCGTGCTCATCGATCAGCACCAGCGCTCGAAGAAGTATCCGAACATCTTCTCCGCCGGTGTCTGCGTCGCCATTGCGCCGGTCGAGGCGACCCCGGTGCCCACGGGGGCACCGAAGACCGGCTACATGATCGAGTCGATGGTCTCGGCGATCTGCGAGAACATCGGCGCGGAGCTCGAGGGTCAAGCAGCGCTCGCCGAAGCGACCTGGAACGCAATCTGCCTGGCGGACTTCGGTGATACCGGTGCGGCGTTCGTCGCGCTGCCGCAGATTCCACCGCGCAACGTGACCTGGACAGGGGTCGGCAAGTGGGTGCACCTCAGCAAGATCGCGTTCGAGAAGTACTTTCTGCGTAAGGTCCGTACCGGATCGATCACCCCGGTGTATGAACGTTACGTGCTGAAGACGCTCGGCATCATGTCGCTCAAGGGCACCAAGTCATGAGGCCAGAGGGCAGCAGGCTGCTCGGCGTCGCAGTGCTCGCAGCCGCTGCAGCGCTCGCGCTGCAGGCAAGGGCAGGGACGCTCGAGCAGGCGTGGCGGCTCGCCGCGGCGCGCAACCAGACGCTGGCAGCCGCAGCCGCGGAAGTGCAGGCCGCCCGCTCCGGGGAGCGGGCGGCGCGCGATGCCCGCTGGCCGAGCATCGATGCCGAGGCCAGCTACTCGCATCTCGGACAGGCGCCGGAACTCGAGGTGCTCACCCCCTCACTCGCATTCCGCTCCGGTCCGATCTTCAAGGACAACCAGTATGTGAGCGCAACGGTGCAGATGCGCGTGCCGCTTTACACCGGCGGGGCGATCCGCGCCGGCGTAGCCGCGGCGCGCGCCGGGGTCCGCGGGGCGCACGCCGAGCAGCAGGCGACCGCGGCGGATCTGAAGCTCGAGGTGGCCGAGGCGTACGTCGCGGTCCTGCGCGCGCAGCGCCAGGTCCGGGTCGCGGATGCCGGCGTTCGCAGTCTCGCCGCGCACCGGCGCGACGTACAGGCGAAGTTCGATCGGCACATGGTGGCCAAGAGCGATCTGCTCGCCGCCGACGTGGCGCTCGCCAATGCGCGCTCGAGTCAGGTGAATGCCCAAAACGCGCTCGAGGTCTCGCAAGAGCAATACAACCGGTTGCTCGGTGAGCCGCTCGGGCGTGTCCCGCATCTCGATCCGGCGTTGCCGACCTTTGCGATCGACCGCCAGCCGCTCGCCAAGCTAATCGAGCGGGCGCTCATCAAGCGTGGGGAACTGCATGCGCTCGCCGCGCGCGCCGGGGTGCTCGCGGCGCGGGCACGCGCGGCAACCGCGAGCCGGCTGCCGCACCTCGCCGCTGTGGGCGGTTATACGCATTTCGACAACCAGATTCTCAATCGCGAGAATTTCTCCTCCGTTGGCGTGGGGTTCACCTGGAAGCTCTTCGACGGCGGCGCAGCGGCCAACGAGGCCGATGCGCTGCGCTCGCGCAGCCGCGCCGAGCGAGATCGGCTCGCCGACCTGCGCTCGCGCATCGCGCTGCAGGTGCGGGCCGACTGGCTGGCGCTCGCGGCAGCGCGCGCGCGCGTGCAGGCCTCGCGCGCCGCGACCGCGCAAGCTCAGGAGAATCTGCACGATTCGCGCCAGCTGTACGGCGTCGGACTCGCTTCCAACACACAGGTGCTCGAGGCCGTTACGCTGCGCACACAGGCTGAGGAGGACTACAACAACGCGATCCTCGATGCGGCGCTCGACCGGCTGCGTCTGGCCTACGCGGTCGGCGCCCTCTGAGCGCGCGGCGCGCGTGCTAACCGAGCTTCATCAGCTGGGTGATCAGCGCATCGGTCTGAATCTGCTCGCCGCTGAGGGCCATGGCGAGCAGTTCCCCACCGAGCAGCGGCAGAGTGAGCAGCACATCGGGCCGCGTGCGGGCCAGGCGGCCGGTGTTGCGCGTGTCGCTCACGGCCGCGACGGTGCGCAACTCGGGGTTCATTTCCTTTGCCGCGAGTACCACGAAGGCGTTGTAGGAGTCATCCTCACTCAGCGCGAGCACCGCACGTGCTTTGTCGATATCGGCCTGGCGCAGCAGCTCCGTATCGCTACCGTCGCCGACCAGCACGTCCTCAGTATGCTGTTCGTTCTCCGGCGGCTTCACCGCGACGATGCTCGTGACCAGCAGGCCGCGGGCGATCAGCGCCCGGGACGTGTCTTGGGCGAGCGGCCCGTCGCCGACGACGATCACATGGGATACGCGCTTCATCTTGCCTCTTTTCCGCGGCTGCAGCAGATTCATCAGCCGCTTGTCGATCAGGGGTCCGGCGATCGCCGGCAGGGCGGTGGCGAACACGCCAAGGCCGAGCACGATCAATGAGATCGTGAACAGCCGCGCGTCGCTCGTCACCGGGGTGATGTCGCCGTAACCGACGGTCGACATGGTTTCTACGGCGAAGTACGTTGCGTTGATGACCGTGGTGATGCGCGGCTGGAAGCCGGTCCCGAGGATCAGCGCCCCAAGCGTTCCGTACCCGAGAGTGATCAGCACGCCGGTCAGCGCGAACACCGTGGCCGTGGCGAGGCTGGCGCGCATGAACGCTTGACGCGCCGCGAGCAGCAGCAGCAACTGTACGATGCTAAACGCTTGCAGCAGCCGCGAGGCGTGCGACAGCGGGGAGAATTCCAATGCGACGACTGCCAGCGAGAGCAGAAACGCCAGCAACCACGCCAGACGCGATCTCCAGAGCATGCCGAGCGCCACCAGCAGGAGCAGCACTCCGATGGCAATGTGCGAGGCCGCCCCGATCTGCAGGATGCCCAATTTACCCGTGAAGGTGCTCAGTGCCGGGGCGGAGATGGCCTGCAGCAGCGGGCGCAGCGAGCCGGAGCCGAGCAGAATCAGCACCAACCCCTGGATACCCACGAGCAGCGCGAGGGGCAGCTGCGGAAACCACACCCGCATGTGCAGCGAGCGTTGCAGCCGCTCGTGCTCCTTGCGCAGCCAAGTGCGCTCGGCGCTGAACCATTCGTGCTTCACGCGCCGCGCCTCGAGAAGGGGCGCATCGCGCGGTAGGAATCCTCAAGTGGCCCGTTCATGGGATCAGGTGTGCGCCAATGGTGCGCTGGGATGCAAGCAGTATACGATTTACCAACACTATAGCAGGAATGGCTAGCGGGGAACCGCGCACCCGGGGCACCGGGGCATGTTGAGGCGAGTGTGGCCGTGGCACTCGTTGCGCGGCTCGGCGGAGCACTCATGGACCTGTCGCTCGGGCTGCTCACGACCCGGCGTGCTCAGGCCACCCGAGGGTGCTGTGATGCCGCGGTTCAGTGCCGTGGTGGTGGCCGCGGGGCGCTCCACGTTCGAGCGCAGCGCTGAGCGGTGCGCCGATGCGATGGACCGGCACCGGGGTGAGTTCAGCGTGCTCTGCTGCGGCTGGCGATACGGCGGCCGCTTCGGTACAGTGCTGCGCTTTCGACCAATGCCGCGCGCCGGAGCGGTTGGGCTGCTGCCGGGAGCGCGCTAGCGAGGGCACCCCGATGCGTTTGGCAAGATCGTTCACTGTCATGGCAGCGTGTGCCGTACTCGCCACGCCGCTCGCGCTGGCCACACCGGCCGGTCCCCAGCAGGAGAATTCCCACGGGCGCACGCTACTCCCGATGCCCGTCAGTGCGCGCTTTCACTTCCGGCAAATCGGCCCGGCGCTCGCCGGCGGCCGTGTGACGGCGGTGGCTGGGGTGCCGGGCAATCCCAAGATGTACTACGTCGGCGGTGCCGACGGCGGGGTGTTCCGCACCGATGATGGCGGCATGACCTGGACGGCGCTGTTCCAGCACCAGGCGGTGGCCTCGGTCGGAGCGCTCGCGGTCGATCCGCGCAACCCCGCGGTGATCTGGATCGGCACCGGTGAATCGAACGTCCGCAACGACATTTCCTACGGCGACGGTGTGTACGTTTCGCACGACAGCGGCGCGCATTGGCGTCACGTCGGCCTCAGCGGCACGCTGCAGATCTCGAGCATCCTGGTCAACCCGCACCACAGTGACACGGTGCTGGTCGGAGCCATGGGCAATCCGTGGAAGAACAGCACCGAGCGCGGCGTATACCGCACCTCCGACGGCGGCGAGCACTGGCAGCGGGTGCTCTACGTCGGGCCCGAGGTGGGCATCTCCGACATGGCGATGGATCCGCGCAATCCCAACATCGTGTACGCCGCGACCTACCGGTTCCGGCGCGAGCCCTGGCATTACTCCTCCGGCGGACCGCAGGATGCGATCTACAAATCGGTCGACGACGGCAGGACCTGGACGCGACTGCGCGGGCACGGTCTGCCGAGCGGGCCGGTCGGGCGCATTGGCCTGGCCGTCGCGCCGAGCGATCCGAACGTCGTGTACGCGGTGATCGGCAGCCATCAGGGGGTGCTGTGGCGCTCCGATGATGCCGGTGCGCACTGGACTCTGGTCAGCAAGGATCAGTCGGTCGATGCGCGGCCGTTCTATTTCTCGCACATCGCGGTCGACCCGAAGAACCCCAATCACGTGTTCGCGCTCTCGATGCGGTTGCTCGCCTCGCAGGACGGCGGGCACACTTGGAAGCGCATTGCGCACCGGATCCATGTCGACAACCACGCGATCTGGATCGATCCGAGCGGCAGCGGGCGCATCATCGAGGGCAACGACGGCGGCGTGGCGCTCTCGCTCGACAACGGCAAGCACTGGGCGTTCCTGCACAACATCGCGATCGGGCAGTACTACCACGTCGCCGCCGCCGGCGGGCTCTTCTATGAGGTCTGCGGTGGCCTGCAGGACAACAACTCCTGGTGCGGCCCGAGCGCGAGCAAGAACCCGCTGGGCATCTCCGATCGGGCCTGGGTTGGGTTCAACGGCGATGATGGCATCTACGGAATGGTCGCCCCCGATGACCCGAACCTGATCTACAACGAAGGGCAGAACGGGTCGTATTTCATTTACAACCGATCCGACGAGCAGCTGCACGACATTCAGCCGTTCCCGCGCGATGACAACGGTCGCGGCGCCGACGGGGCACGCTATCGTTTCGCCTGGGAGGCGGCCTTTGCGGTCTCACCGGACAATCCGAAGGTGCTCTACGCCGGTGGCAACGTGGTCTTCCGCAGCGCCAATCGCGGTCGCACCTGGCAGGTGATCAGTCCCGACCTGACGCGCAACGACCGAGCCAAGCAGGGGCCTTCGGGCGGTCCGGTCATCCAGGACAACTCCGGGGCGGAGTACTACGATGCGATCCTCACCATCTCTGCGGCCCCGTCGAACCCCCAGGTGATCTGGGTCGGTACCGATGACGGGCTGGTGCAGGTGACCCGTGATGGGGGCAAGCACTGGCAGAACGTGACGGCCCACATCCCGCACCTCCCGGCGTGGGGCCGCGTCGAGTCGATCGACGTGTCGAGGACGAATCCGGGCCGTGCGCTGATCGCCGTCGACCGGCACTTCAGCGGCGATTTCCGGCCGTATCTTTACAGCACCGGCGATTACGGTGCGCACTGGCGCTCGATCAGCGGCAATTTGCCAGCGGACGTCTATGCGCACGTCGTGCGCCGCGATCCGCACGATCCCAACCTGTACTACGCCGGCCTGGAAAACGGTCTGTACGTGTCGTGGAACGCCGGCCGTCGGTGGTACAAGTTCGGACTCGGCCTGCCGGATGCGGCGGTGTATGACCTGGCGTTGCAGCATCGCACCGATTCTCTGGTGGTCGCGACCCACGGGCGCGGTGCCTGGATTCTCGATGACCTGACGCCCTTCCAGCAGTGGAATGCGCACGTGGCGCATGCCGCTCTGACGCTGTTCAAGCCCACGGAGGCGGTGCGCTACTGGCCGTTCTCGACCACCGAATGGATGGGCGACAGCGCCTACTACGGTCAGAACCCGCACTACGGCGCCGCATTCAGCTACTACCTCGCTCACTCGGAGCATCAGCCCGGGGAACTCGTCATTCGCAACGCGAGCGGCCAGGTCGTGCGCACCTACCGGGGGCTGCACAAGGGCAAGGCCATCGCGATGACGCCGGCGGGCGTCGCGCCGAGTGTTGAGCATGGCCAGGTTCCCTGGGTGCCGGGGCAGGCCGGTCTGCACCGCATCTATTGGAATCTGCATGCGCAGGGTCCGGTGCGCTGGCGATCGGCCCCGAAGTTCAACCGCGGGCCGCACAATGGCGCGCTGATGCCGCCGGGGACGTACACTGCGACGGTGAAGTTTGGAAGCACGAGCGCATCCGAGACGTTCACCGTGGTCAATGATCCTGCCTCGCACGGCACTCTGGCCGGTATGACCGAGCGGTACGAGGTGACCGAGTCGGTGCTGCATCAGATCTCGCAGGTCGATGTGGCGCTGAACCATCTCGAGGGGCTCGGTGCGCAGCTGAAGAGTCTCAAGGCCGCGGTTCGCGGCCTGCCCGAGCAGCGCGCGGCCGATGCGGCCATCGCGAAGCTCGAGGACGCTCGGCACGCTGAGCTGATGCGCCTGACGAGCAATGCCGGCTCTTCGGAGTCGACGCTGTGGGTGCCGGATGGCATTCATGAGAAGCTGCTGTCACTCGAGGGCCTTCTCTGGGGTTCCGATGCGCCGGTGGATGCGGCGACGTTGCGCGAGAAGGCACACTACGATGCCGAATATCGCCACGCGCTTGCGACCTACGATCGCTTCTTGAGCACAGCCGTGGCTGCGTTCAACCACGCGCTCTCCGAACGCGGGCTCGGCGGTGTGGTGGGTGGGGAGCCGCTCTCACCTTAACCGCGCTCTTGGCCATTCTTCCGGGCCATTGTGCCTCCCGTGCGATGCGGCGCTGCCCTCAGAGCGCCGCATCGCGCGCCGCGCCCTCATTCACTCGAGAGAAGTGCCAACCTGCCGCCAACGGCCCATCGCTCCGAGTCAACTGATCGATCATGATTGGGTCGATACGCTGCGTAGCGCGCTTCAGATGTATCGGCTGCCGCCTGAGCAGCTGCAGATCGAGATTACCGAAAGTGCGAGTGCGGAAGGCGCACAGGTTGAGCAGTTGCTGCGACGCATCAGTGCACTCGGTGTGCGCATTGCCCTGGATGACTTCGGTACCGGGTACTCCTCGTTGAGCGAATTGCACCGCTTGCCCATCGATGTGGTGAAAATCGATCAATCGTTTGTGGCCGAGCTGCCGGAGAATGTGCTCGGAGTGCAACTGCTCAATGCCATCGTCAGCATGGCACACGGACTCGGCCACGAAGTGATTGTCGAGGGCGTAGAGACCGAGGCGCAACGGCAGCTGCTCGCGCAGATCGGCTGTGATGCGATGCAGGGGTACCTGTTCGCGCGGCCATTGCCCGAGAGCGAATTGCGCGCCGCATTGGTGGCGGCAGATCGCCGCGCCCGCGCAGCCGGCGGGTGAGGCGGTTTGGCGGCGCGATTCTCCCGCGGTGCCGTTGCCGCTGTGGTTCGGTCGGGATTGGCCGAAGGCCGGTGAGGACGCCGAGCTCTCGGGTGGGTGCGGCCCGCGCTGAAGCGGGCGACCGGCAGGGCAATGGCGGTAAGAGGTGCAATGTTCCCGCTTCGTCTCACCGGACGAACCGTTTATCGAAATTCAGGGCGATCGCGAGGCGCCGGGCGCGGGTGGCAATGCGACAATACGAGTTTAGCTCGCTGGCCGGCCTCAGGCGCCAGCTGAACCACAACTGATGAAGGGGTGTTCCGTGAAGAAAATCCTCGTACGCTGCGCGTGGGCGGCAGCGGCCCTTGGACTGGGCGCGAGCGCGATGGCGCGCGGTCTGATTCCCGAGCCGAACGCCAATGCCGTGCCGTTCGCCACCCAAGCCAATCCTGAGACGCTGGTGTTGGATGCAAGCACCGCGGGTCGGGGCTTTGCGACCTCCACCATGAAGATCCCGGTCGAGCCGGGTCCGTTCACGTTCGTGTATCCGAAGTGGATTCCGGGCTATCACTCCCCGCACGGCCCTCTGGTCGACGTCTCGCAGATCAAAGTGAGCGCCAACGGCAAGCCGCTCGCCTGGCGTCGCGACAAGGTCGACATGTACGCCTTTCACGTCAAGGTGCCCGAAGGCGTCCATACGCTCGATGTGCAGTTCACGGTGCTGCTGAACAGCGCCGGCAGTCTGCGCGCTTCGCCCAACGTCGCCGTGCTCACCTGGACGCGGGTGCTCTTTTATCAGAACGACGTCAACTACCACGACTACTACGTCAAGGCGAGCGTGATCCTGCCGAAGGGCTGGGGCTACAGCACCGCGCTCACCACCGAGAGCAGAGTCGGTGAGCGGGTGAATTTCAAGGAAGAGCCGCTCGCCTATCTCGGTGACTCGCCGCTCGATATCGGCCGGTATTACAAGAAGGTGCTGTTGTGGCACCACGACCACGCACACATGTGGCTTGACATGTTCGCCGATGCGCCGCAGGACCTCGACGTTCCGGCGAAGCTCCTCGATGCGTACAAGAACGTGGCGCCCGAGGCACTTGCGCTCTACGGTTCGCGGCACTGGTACAACTACCACGCGCTGCTCGCACTCTCGAATCACATCACCTTCGAGGGCGTGGAACATCACCAGTCGAGCGACAATCGGGCGTCAGCGGATTTCATGACCAATCCGAAGAAGCAGTTGCTCGAAGGTGATCTGGTGACGCACGAATTCTCCCATTCGTGGAACGGCAAGTACCGCCGGCCGTGGGATCTCACCACGGACAACTACCAGATTCCGCAGCGCACCGATCTGCTCTGGGTGTACGAGGGGATGAATCAGTACCTGGGCGATCTGCTCTCGTTCCGCGCCGGAATCCGCAAGCCGAGTGAGTATCCGCAGTACCTGGCGATGATCTACTCCAGTATGGCGAATGAGCCGGGGCGCGATACCGAGCCGTTGATCGACCTGACCACCGGGGCGCCGTATTTCTACTACGACTCCAGCGGTCAGTACCCCTCGATCCGCCGCACGGCCGGAGACTTCTACACCGAGGGTGAGCTGCTGTGGCTGGACGTCGATACGATCATCCGTACCGAGTCGCACGGCAAGAAGTCGCTCGATACGTTCCTGCATCTGTACTCGCAGCCGAAGTTCACCGGCCCGATCACCAAGACCTACACCCGGGCGGACATCGAGAAGCTGCTGAATGAGGTGGTGCCCTACGACTGGCACGCGTTCTTCCAGCGGCATGTGTACGACGTGGCCTCGCTGCCGCCGACTGGGGAGCTGAAGCGCTCGGGCTGGAAGCTCGTGTACACGGCGAAGCCCAATCCGTTCATCGCGGCGCGGGAGCAGACGTTCGGCATGAACTATCAGTGGCTGAGCTACGGGTTCAATGTCGGTAAGAACGGCGCACTGCTCGACGTGCGCGAGGGCTCGCCGGCCTGGCAGGCCGGGATGGCCCCGGGGATGAAGATCGAGTCGGTGGACGGGCAGAGCTACCGCCCGGGCGTGCTGAAGTACGTGATGACTCAGGCCGAGCACGACCATCAGCCGACGCGCTTCATCGTCGCGAAGGACGGCTGGTTCCATACCATAGAGGTGAGCTACTTCGGCGGTCCACGCTACCCGCACCTGGTGCGCATCGCGGGTACCCCGAACCTGCTGGCGAAGATCATGGCGCCGCACGCCAAGCACTGAGCGGCGCAGTGTGATCGACAGGGCCCGGACCGCAAGGTCCGGGCCCTGTTGTTTATGACGCCATGGGGAAACGGCGAGGCGGACGGAACGCTTGAGCTTGCCGTCCGGTCGCGCGAGACTGTCGCCTGGGCGCCGTACGGCGCTGCGTGGAATCCCCGCCGCATGCTCCAGGCTCGCATTCACTATTACCTTGACATCATTTTCGTGGTGATCGCCGCGCTGCTGCCGATCATCAATCCCTTCGGCGGGGCACCGATCTTCCTCGCCATGACCTCGGGGCTGAGCTCCTCGGAGCGGGCGCGGACGGCGAAGCTCGTCGCGTTCAACAGCTTCGTGCTGCTCCTGGCCTCGATCCTGATCGGCGCCTATGTGCTGGATTTCTTCGGGGTCTCGATTCCGGCCGTTCAGGTCGCGGGCGGCTTCGTGGTGTGCTCACTCGCCTGGTCGTTGCTGCATGATCCGATTGCTGCGACGGACGGCGCGCCGCACGGTGCCGCGACTCGCGACAGCGTCACGCAGGGGGCCTTCTACCCAATCACTATGCCGCTCACCGTCGGGCCCGGTGCGATCTCGGTGGCCGTGACGCTCGGGGCAAATCCACCGCGGGGGCTGCGCGCGCTGCTGCCGACGACGATGGCGCATCTGATCGGCGTACTGATCACCTGCGTCATCATCTATCTGTGCTACCGCTACGCGGAGTCGCTGGTGCGCCGCTTGGGCAAGACGGGCACGAACATCATGATCCGTCTGACCGCGTTCATCCTGCTCGCCATCGGTGCGCAGATCATCTGGAATGGGGCGCACACGCTCCTCGCGAGCCTCGTTGCGCACTGAGAGGGCCCTTCTGCGCGGTTCGAGCCTCGAGCCGTCTTGCGACCCGATGCGATCGTCGTGCGGCAGGCGCTTCGCCCGCACCATCGTTCGCGCACGCAAAACTCAGCAACCGTGATGGCTCGAGAGCTGTCCCCGGCCGGTGGCATTCACGGGGCATCCGAAGTATCCTCGGCCGTCTCGATTCCGGTCATGCTGCGGAGTTTATCGAACTGATGCCCAAACAAGAACTGCGCGCCGCCGCCGCACTCGCCGCCGTGTTCTCGGTGCGCATGCTGGGCCTGTTCATGATCTATCCGGTGTTCGCACTGTTCGCGCACCGCCTCGCCGGTGCGACGCCGGACACCATCGGTCTTGCGCTCGGCATCTATGGACTTACCCAGGGGCTGCTGCAGATGCCCTTCGGGCTGCTCTCGGACCGAATCGGGCGCAAGCCCATGGTGGTCGGCGGACTGATCCTGTTCGGCCTCGGCAGCGCGTGGGCCGCGACCGCACACTCGATTGGCACCATGATCGCCGGGCGGGCTCTGCAGGGGGCCGGGGCGGTCGGGGCGGTCATTCTTGCGATGGTCGCCGATCTCACTGCGGAGGAGAACCGCACCCAGGCCATGGCCATGGTGGGCATGACCATCGGCCTGTCGTTCCTGGTGGCGATCGTCACCGGGCCGCTGGTGGCCGCGTGGATCGGCTTATCGGGCATCTTCTGGATGATGAGTGCGCTTGCGCTCGTCGGCATCGCCATCACGCTGTTCGTGATTCCAGCCCCGCAGCACCAACGCGTGCACCGGGAGGCTGAGCCCGTTCCGGCACTGCTTGGCGCGGCGCTGCGCAACGGCCAGCTGCTGCGGCTCGACTTCGGGATCTTCGCGCTGCACGCGATGCTGACCGCGAGCTTCCTCGTCGTGCCGGGGATGTTCGCCCAGACTCTCGGGGTGGGCAGCCGAAGCGAGTGGCTGGTGTACCTGCCGATCCTCTTGCTCTCGGTGGCGGTGATGGTGCCGGCCATCATCATCGGGGAGCGTCGACGGCGGATGAAGGGTGTGCTGGTCCTGGCGGTGGCGGCGCTCGCGGTGAGCCAGTTCATGCTCGCGCTCGGCGGGCACGAGAAACTGGTGCTGCTCGCGGCGCTCGCGTTGTTCTTCGCCGCATTCAACATCATGGAGGCGAGCCTGCCGTCGCTCGTGACCAAGACCGCATCGCCCGGGGCGACCGGGACGGCCACGGGGGTGTACTCGAGTTCCCAATTCATCGGCATCTTCGTCGGTGGAGCAGCCGGCGGCTGGATCGAGCAGCATGGCGGGACGGGCGCGGTGTTCGCATTTGCCGGTGCGATCGCGCTCATCTGGCTGGTGTTGGCCGCCACGATGCGCGCCCCGAGCTATCTGGCCTCGCGCGTGGTGCGACTCGGCACGGGCGATCGCGATACGCAGCATCTCGCCGCGGCGCTGCGCGCGGTGCCCGGCGTCGCTGAGGCGATCGTCGTGGCCGAAGAGGGTGTCGCTTATCTGAAGGTCGATGCCCAGCGTTACGACCCGCGCGTCGCGGCCGCTGCGGTGGATGCGCCGCTCGAGGCGTCGGGCTGAGCGGCACCGCCCCAATCCAACAGCGTATTTTTTTCGCGACGCACTTGACTTGCGCGCCTACATGCATAAGATGCGCGCCAACGCAACTACCCGGAACCTGCATGGACCCTAGCCCTAGTAGCCGCTTCATCGCCGAGTGATCGGCGGAACGTCTCCCGAGCTAGGTTCTGCACCTCTCTCCGGCCGCCGTCCCGCGATCTGAAGCGGGACGGTGCGAACAGCGCGGCCTGCGGCCGCGCGCCAATCGGTCCAGACGGCCGAGCGCATCCTCCAGAAGCGAAATCGAGCGGGCGAGGCCAGTGAGCCTCGCCAGTCAACGCGATGTGAGGAATGACCGATGTCCTTCTCCGAGACTGAATCGGCGCCGTCCGAGGCGCTGCTGTGCGATGCGCATGCCGGTGAGATTCGCGGCGCGTTCGGCACCATTTCCCGCCACGACAGCGCGGCCCGCAGCGGCTGGGGGCCGCGGCTGCGCACCCTGCTCGCCATCCTCGGGCCGGGCCTCATCGTCATGGTGGGCGACAACGATGCCGGGGCCTTCGGGACGTATGCCCAGGCCGGCCAGAACTACGGCACGGCACTGCTGTGGACGCTGCTGCTGCTGGTGCCGGTGCTGTACGTCAATCAGGAGATGGTGCTGCGTCTGGGTGCGGTGACCCGCACCGGACACGCGCGCCTGATTCTCAAGCGCTACGGACGCTTCTGGGGCGCCTTCAGCGTGATTGATCTGTTTCTGCTCAACGCGCTGACCATCGTCACCGAGTTCATCGGCATCAGCCTCGCGCTCGGCTACCTGGGCGTGTCGCGCCCGCTCGGGGTGCTCGCCGCCGCGGGGATCATCGTGGCGGCCGCCGGCACCGGGGACTTCCGCCGCTTCGAGCGCTTCTCGATGGTGCTGGTCGCCGGCAGCCTGCTGCTGCTGCCGGTGTTTCTCTGGGTGCACCCGCCGCTGCAGCAGGTGGCGCACGATTTGCTCGTGCCGCACCTGCCGAGCGGGCATCTCAGTCAGATCATGCTGCTCATCATCGCGATCGTCGGTACGACCGTGGCGCCCTGGCAGCTGTTCTTCCAGCAAAGCTACGTGATCGACAAGCGCATTACGCCGCGCTTCATCTCCTATGAGCGGCTCGATCTGTGTCTCGGGATCGTGCTGGTGGTGCTCGGGGCGGTGGCCATGATCAGCTTCACGGCCGCGACTTTCGCCGGGCGGGCGCAGTTCGGTGCGTTCCAGGACGCCGGCGCAGTGGCCGCGGCGATCGGGCACTACGTGGGGCACGCCGCCGGGGTGTGCTTCGCCGTGGCGCTGATCGATGCGAGCATCATCGGTGCGATGGCCGTGTCGCTCTCCACGGCCTACGCGGTCGGCGACGTGCTCTCCCTCGGGCACTCCCTGCATCAGCGGCCGAAGGAGGCGAAGTCGTTCTATCTGATTTACGCCGGCCTGATCGGACTGTCGGCCGTGCTGGTGCTCACGCCCGGCACGCCGCTCGGGTTGCTCACCAACGCGGTGCAGACCCTCGCCGGGGTGCTGCTGCCGAGCGCCACGGTGTTCCTGCTGCTGCTGTGCAATGACCAGGAGCTGCTCGGGCCGTGGGTCAACGGACCGTGGTTGAATCTGTTCACCGCACTGGTGATCGGGGCGTTGCTGTTGCTGTCGATCATCCTGACGGCCGCGGTGCTCTTCCCGGCGCTCGGCGCACACGTGATGCTCGAGGTGCTCGGCGGCGGCACGGCGGTGGCCCTCGCCGTGGCGGTCCCGCCGTTCCTGCGAGCGTTGCGCACGCCCTCACGCCAGTTTGCTCCCGGGGTACGCGAGAACTGGCGGATGCCTGCGCTCAGTTCGCTCGAGCGGGCGCGTCTGACGCCCTCGACCCGGCTGTGGATGGCGGCGCTCAGGGCCTACCTGGTCGTCGCCGGCGGTCTGTTGCTGGCGCGCATCGTGATGCTCTCCGGTCTGCACCTGTGACTCGGGGGGCGCGGCGCGCCGTGGTAGTCTTGCCCCGGTGGCCGCGCGCCGGGCGCGGACTCGGGAGGGGCGAGCATGGGGATCCGGACCACAGGCTTCGTACTGGCGACGCTGCTCGCCCTGACGACGGGCGTGGCGCAAGCACGCCAGTGCGACGGGGTGTCCTTTCCCGCGCAGCTCACCGTGCACGGGCAGACGCTGAGACTCAATGGGCTCGGCATCCGCAAGGCCACGTTCTTTCGCATCAAGGTCTACGTCGGGGCGCTCTATCTGGCGCACCCGTCGAGCGATGCCGCCGCGATCCTCGCGGCCGACCAGCCGAACGAGATCGTCCTGCATTTCCTCTGGCACGTGACCACTGGGCAGTTGCGCGACGCCTGGCGTGAGGGGTTCAAGGCGAGTGCACCGCAGTCGCTGGCCCAGCTGGATGGGCGCATCGCTGAGCTCAACGGCTGGATGCATGGCATCGGCTCGGGCCACACCATGACGTTCGTGCACCTGCCGGGGCAGGGCATCGAGTACCGACTCGACGGCAAACGCGTCGGCTCGATTCCCGGGGCGGATTTCGCCCGGGCCTTCCTGGGCATCTGGCTCGGGACGCACCCGCCGGGGCAGGCGCTGAAGGCCGGGCTGCTCGGCGGCGCGTGCCGCTAGCGCGCCCTCAACCGCGGTACTCGCACCCGCTGGTGCAGGTCTCGCGCACCGTGATGCGGCTCAGACCCGCCAGGGTGGGCTTCAGGCGCTGCCAGATCCACACCGCCAACTGCTCGCTGGTCGGGTTCTCCAGCCCCGCGACCTCGTTCAGGTAGCGGTGATCGAGTGCCTCGTGCAGCGGTGCGAAGGCGCGCTTCAGGTCGGCAAAATCCAGCACCCAGCCCTGAACCGGATCGATCGGACCCTCGAGGTGTACCCCGATGCGAAAGGAGTGACCGTGCAGGCGTGCGCATTTGTGCTCAGGGGGCACCTGAGGCAGGCGGTGGGCCGCCTCGATGCGAAATTCCTTGAAGATTTCCATGGGCGAGACTGTACCGGAGCGCCTGCGCCCCGTCATGACCCGCCTCGGCGCCGAGCGGCGCGCCGAGGAGGGCGCCGTCGGGGTAGCATTGTGCCCATGAACGCACGATTCCGACCCCTGCTGCTCATCGTCACGGTGTTCTGGATCTACGTGGCGCTCTCCGACGTCCTCTATGCGAACCAGATGCAATCGAGTCTCACGGCGATGCATGTGGGTCACGTCTTTGCTCCCTGGCGCGCCCGGCTGCTGCAGCACCTGTTCCTCTACCCGGTGCTGCTCGGGTGCGTGTGGAGCTCGCTGCGCCTGGGCTGGGCGCCGTTCTGGCGACGCCTGCCGGTGCAGCTGCTGCTGGCGGTGGGGTTTGCGGCACTCGCCGAGCCGACGCTCTGGCTCGGTGACTCGGTGGTGATGGGCGTCCACGAGGTGATGCGCCAGCTGATCCACTCCCCGCCGAACCCGAAGCGGCCGATCGCGCCGCTGGCGCAGATCTGGATCGCCAGCGCGACCAGCTTCCTGCTCACCTATGGGTTCGGTCTGGCGCTGGCGAGCGGTTTTGACGTCTACCGCCGCCTGCGCGACTCGCAGATCCGCTCCGCGGCGCTCGAGCGGGCCTTGACCGCCTCGCACCTGGCGGCGCTGCGCATGCAGCTCTCGCCACACTCGCTGTTCAATCTGCTGAACACCATTCATGGTCAGATCGACGGCGATCCGGCCGATGCGCGCAGCATGATCGTGCAACTGGCCGATCTGCTGCGCCGGCTGCTGCATGCGGGGGAGCGCGAGTTCTCGCGTCTGGCCGATGAGCTGCAGTTTGCGCGGCTGTACCTGACGCTGCAGCAGCGGCGCTTCGCCGACCGGCTCACCGTGCACGTGCCGGGGCCGCAGGCCTTCCCGAGCGCGTGGGTGCCGAGCCTGATCCTACAGCCGCTGATCGAGAACGCGGTCGTGCACGGGCTGGCGAGCCATCCCGATGCGGTCGAGATTCGCGTCGAGGCATTCGAAGTCGGCTCCACGCTGACGCTGCGAGTCAGTAACACCATCGATCAGAATGAGGCCGCCCGGCATGACGGGATCGGATTGAAGAACGTGCGCGAGCGGCTTGCGATCCAGTTCGGCGAGCGTGCCACCTTCGAGGCCGCGCCGCGCCCCGGCGGACGCTGGGTGGCGGAGATCCGCCTGCCGCTGCTCGCTGAGTCCAGCGAGACGTCGCTCGCGCCTCCGGTGGCCGCCTGAGCGCTGGGCCGATGGGGCAGGAGCACTCGCGCACCCTGCGGCGCGCCTCGGGCATTTCGCTCGCGGTGCTCGCCGGAATCAACCTGCTCAACTATCTGGACCGCTACGTGGTCTCGGCGGTGTTGCCGCAACTGAAGAGCGGACCGCTGCGGCTCGATGATTTCGAGCTCGGTACGCTGATGAGCGGCTTTCTCATCGTGTACATGCTCGCCGCGCCGCTCTTTGGTCGGATCGGGGACCGCGGCTCGCGCACCCGGCCGATCGCCATCGGGGTGTTTCTCTGGAGCCTCGCCACGGGGCTCTCGGGGCTCGCGCGCAGCTACCTCGAGTTGCTCGGGGCGCGCGCCGCGGTCGGCATTGGCGAGGCCGCCTACGGCACGATCGCCCCGTCGCTGCTCGCCGATCATTTTCCGCCGCGCACGCGCGGGCGGGCGTTCGCCCTGTTCAACATGGCAATTCCGGTCGGCGCGGCGCTCGGGTACATCGTCGGCGGTCTGGTCGCCGCCCACTACGGGTGGCGTGCCGCCTTCTACGTCGCCGGTGTGCCCGGACTGGTGTTGGCGGTGTGGGTGTGGCGGCTGCCGGATCCGCCGCGCGGGGCACAGGACGGTGTCGTCACCGCGCCCGCCGCGCCCGCCGGCTCCTGGGCCGTGTATGCCCGGCTGCTGCGCAACCGCGCCTATCGGCTGACGGTGCTCGGCTATGCCGCCTACACGTTTGCCCTCGGTGGCATGGCCTTCTGGATGCCGACCTTTCTTGAGCGGGTGCGTGGCGTGACGGCCGTGAGCGCCACCGCCGGGTTCGGCGAGATCGTGGTCGTGACCGGCTTTCTCGGCACCTTCATCGGCGGCTGGCTCGGGGATTACGGCCTGAAGTACTCCGCCCAGGCGTATCTGTGGCTGTCCGGGGCGGTGACGGCGCTCGCGGTGCCCGCGACGTATCTGGCGCTCGCCTCGGGCACACCGTGGGTCTTCTACGGTGCGCTCACCGCAGCGCAGCTGCTGCTGTTCATGTCGACCGGGCCGATCAACACCGTCATCGTCAACCTGGTGAGCCCGGCTGAGCGCGCCTGCGCCGTGGCGCTCAGCGTGTTCGTCATTCACGCCCTCGGCGATGTGATCTCCCCGTCGATCATCGGTGGGATCTCGGATGCGAGCTCGCTCGGTACGGCGGTGATGATCGTGCCGCTCGCCGTGATGGTGTGTGCGCTGCTGTGGCTGCTCGCCGCGCACGCCGATGCGGCCGCTCAGCGCGCGACGAACGCTCTCTCGATGACGTAGTCGCCCGCCTCGCCGATGTGCGGGGACATCTTGAAGCCGCGCCCGTCGAGCAGCGTGCAGGTGTCGGTGAGCATCGCCGGACTGCCGCAGACCATGGCGCGGTCTTCGGCTGCATCGAGCGGCGGCAGGCCGAGATCGTAGGCGAGACGGTTCGACTCGATCAGCGTCGTCAGCCGCCCGTGGTTGGCGTGCGGCTCGCGCGTCACGGCCGGGTAGTACAGCAGCTTCTCGCTCACCCACTCCCCGAGCAGCTCGTGCGCCTTGAGCTCCTCGATGCGGTGTTTCACCACCGCCGTCTCGCGCGCCCAGCGCACGCCGTGCACGAACACCACGCGATCGAAACGCTCGTAGGTTTCCGGGTCTTTGATGACGCTCATGAAGGGCGCCGCCCCCGTGCCGGTCGAGAGCAGGTACAGCCGCTTGCCGGGCTTCAAATCATGCAACACCAGAGTGCCGGTGGGCTTGCGGCTGATGAGCACCTCATCGCCCGCGCGGATGTGCTGCAGGCGCGAGGTGAGCGGCCCGTCGGGGACCTTGATGCTGAGGAACTCGAGGAACTCCTCGTGGTTCGCACTGGCGATGCTGTAGGCGCGCAGCAGGGGACGGGAGTCGACCTGCAGACCCACCATGACGAACTGACCGTTTTCGAACCGCAGTCCCGCATCACGCGTCGTGGTGAAGGTGAATTGCGTGTCCGTCCAGTGCTTCACCGACAGCACCCGCTCGCTGCTGATCGCCGCCAAGTGCGTGTACCTCTCTGTTTAGCCGGGGAATTCAGCGGCGCGCATTGTACCGGGGGAGCGCCGGGCGGGGGGTGATTTTGCGGCATTTCCTGATGCTTGTGCGCTATGTACGAAGCGCATCTGTCGTCTCGCGACAACAGTCGCGGCTGCTATGATGGCGTGGGCCGCATCGGGCGGCCGTTGCACTCGAGGCGCGCATGGGGGCATCGGACAGTGAGGGGCTGCGCGGGCGGACCCTGTTCATCACGGGTGCGAGCCGCGGCATCGGGCTCGCGATCGCGCTGCGGGCGGCGCGGGAAGGGGCGAACGTGGCCGTAGGGGCGAAGACCACCGAGCCGAATCCGAAGCTGCCGGGCACGATCTATACCGCCGCGCAGCAGATCGAGGCGGCCGGCGGCAAGGCGCTGCCCCTGGCGCTCGATGTGCGCAACGACGAGCAGGTGCGCGCGGCGCTGGAGCGCACCGCGGAGGTCTTCGGCGGCATCGACATCCTGGTCAACAATGCGAGCGCCATCAGCTTGACGCCGACGTTGGCGACGGACATGCGTCGCTTCGATCTGATGCACTCGATCAACACCCGCGGCACGCTGATGTGCAGCAAGTTCGCCGCGCCGTATCTGGCGCAGGGCCGCAATCCACACATTCTCGTGCTCGCCCCGCCGCTGAGCCTCGAGGCCGCAGGGGCGGCCTCACCGGGGCCGAAGGTGCATCTCGAGCTGAGCAGTTTCGCCCCGCACCTGCCGTACTCGCTCACCAAATTCGGCATGAGTCTGTGCGTGCTCGGGCTCTGCGGTGAGCTCGCCCCGCAGGGCATCGCCGTCAATGCGCTCTGGCCGCGCACCATCATCGGAACTGCTGCGCTGCAGGTGGCGCTTGCCGGCGCACCGCCGGACGCTCTGCAGCGGGTGCGCACGCCGCAGATCGTTGCGGAGGCCGCCTGTGCGCTCCTGAAGCGCGACAGCCGCGCATTCACCGGTCGGTTCTGCATCGATGAGCAGGTGCTGCGCGAGGAGGGCGTGAGCGACTTCTCCGCCTACCGCAACCCCGGTGTGCGCGAAGAGGACCTGCTGCTCGACTTGTTTTTGTAGGAACGAAGCGCACGGCGCACATCGGCTGCCTCAGCCGATGCGATGCCTCAGGTCGATGCCGGCCAGTTCGTAACCTTTGCGGAAGTCCCGGATGTGCCGTCCCATCCATTGCCGGGCGGCCTCCGCGTCGCGCCGCTCGAGCGCCTCGAGGAGGCGCCGCTGCGCCACGGCGATGCGCGAGCGGGCCTGCGGGACCTGATCGATCATGTCGCGCAGCGAGGGTACGAGCAGCTCGATCAGCGGTGCGTGCACCAGTGCGAACACCTGGTTGTGCGTCGCCGCGCCGAGGGCGCGGAAGAACTCCGCGGTGTGATGCACGGCCCGCTCGGTGTCTGCGTTGTCCGCCTCGAAGCGTGCGCGCACTGCGGCCAAGTGCTGCACATCGGCCTCGGTGCGTGCACGGGCGGCGCACTCGGCGATCGGCGGCTCGAACTCACTCAGCGCCGACCAGACTTCGATGAAGGTCACATCGTGCAGCGCCAGGGCACGGCTGACGTCCTGCGCCACGGCGCGATGCTGGGGCCGGCTCACCGTCATGCGCTTCGAGCCGGGGCGCCGCTCGAGCAGGCCGCTGCGCTCGAGCTCACGCAGCGCCTCGCGCACCGTCGAGCGGTTCACCCCGAGTTGGCGGGCCAGTTCGGTCTCCGGCGGCAGCCGCTCACCCTCGGCGAGGGAGCGCGCGACGATGCGCTGCGTGATCGCCTCGGCGACGCGCCGGTAGGCCGGTGCGAGGGCGATCTGCTCGAACTGCACGCTCACGACGCTCAGTCTTCGGCCTGGAACAACTCGCGGCCGATCAGCATGCGGCGGATCTCCTGGGTGCCGGCGCCGATTTCATACAACTTCGCATCGCGCAGCAGTCGTCCGGCCGGATAGTCGTTGATGTAGCCGTTGCCGCCGAGCGCCTGGATCGCCTCCAGTGCGACCCGCGTGGCCTGCTCGGCCGAAAACAGGATGCACGCGGCCGCATCCTGCCGCTTGACCTGGCCGGCATCGCAGGCACGCGCCACGCTGTAGACGTAGGCGCGGCTTGCGGCGAGCGCGGTGTACATGTCGGCGAGCTTCGCCTGCATCAGCTCGAACGTGCCGATCGGCTGGCCGAACTGCTTGCGCTCGCGCACGTAGGGCAGCACGAGATCCAGAGCCGCGGCCATGAGCCCCAGCGGTCCGCCCGAGAGCACGACGCGCTCGTAGTCAAGTCCGCTCATCAGCACGCGTACACCGGCGTTTGGCGCCCCGAGCAGGTTCTCCCCCGGCACGACGCACTGCTCGAACACCAACTCGCAGGTGCTCGAGCCACGCATGCCGAGCTTGTCGAGCTTCTGCGCGGTGCTGAAACCGGGGTAGTCGCGCTCGATGATGAAGGCGCTGATGCCGCGGCTGCCGGCCGCCGGATCGGTCTTGGCGTAGACGATGAGCACGTCGGCATCCGGGCCGTTGGTGATCCACATCTTGCGTCCGGTGAGCACGTAATCGCTGCCACGCTTCTCGGCTCGCAGCTGCAGCGAGGTGACGTCCGAGCCGGCCTGCGGCTCGGACATCGCGAGCGCCCCGACGTGCTCGCCGCTGATGAGCTTCGGCAGGTAGCGCTCACGCTGCGCGTCGGTGCCGTTCAGGCGCAGCTGGTTGACGCACAGATTCGAGTGCGCGCCGTAGGAGAGGCCGACGGAGCCGGAGGCTCGCGAGATCTCCTCCATGGCGATCACGTGGGTCTGGTAACCGAGGCCCGCGCCGCCGAAGCGCTCCGGGACCGTGATGCCGAGCAGGCCGAGGGCGCCGAGTTCCGGCCACAGGTCGCGCGGAAAGGCGTTGTCGCGGTCGATCTCGGCGGCGCGCGGGGCGATTCGCTCGCGGGCGAAGCGGCGCACCTGTTCGCGGATCTCCCCGGCGGCCTCATCCAGGCCGAAGCCGCTGTCGATCGGATCGTGTGCGGGCATGAGCTTGTCTTCCGTTGAAACAGGTCGGTATGATTGTCGGACAATCCGGCTATCGTGACAAGCCCATGCCCCGCATCGAATCCCGGCTCGAGACACGCTCGCAGGACTTCCAGGACAACGCCCGCGCGCTGCGCGTGCTCGTCGCCGAGCTGAAGCGTGACGTCGAGCAGGCCGCCGAAGGCGGCAGCGCCCAGGCCGTGAGCCGCCACCGCGCCGCGGGCAAGCTGACCGCGCGCGAGCGGGTGCGGCTGCTGCTCGATCCGGGCAGCCCGTTCCTCGAACTGTCGCAACTCGCCGCCCACGGGCTCTACGGGGGCGGGATCGCCTGCGGCGGGATCATCACCGGGGTGGGTCGGGTGAGCGGCCGGGAATGCGTGATCGTCGCCAACGATCCGACCGTCAAGGGCGGCACGTACTATCCGATCACGGTCAAGAAACACCTGCGTGCGCAGGAGATCGCCCGCGAGAACCGCCTGCCGTGCGTGTATCTGGTCGAGAGCGGCGGGGCGTTCCTGCCCGCTCAGGACGAGGTGTTTCCCGACAAGGAGCATTTCGGGCGCATCTTCTACAACCAGGCGACCCTCTCGGCGCTCGGCGTGGCGCAGATCGCGGTGGTGCACGGCTCATGCACCGCGGGAGGGGCCTACGTGCCGGCGATGGCCGATGAGAACGTCATCGTGCGCAACCAAGGCCGGGTGTTCCTCGGCGGCCCGCCGCTGGTGAAGGCAGCCACGGGCGAGGACATCGATGCGGAGTCGCTCGGCGGCGCCGACGTGCACTGCCGCGAATCGGGCGTGTGCGATCACTACGCGGAAAACGACAGCCACGCGCTCTCGATCGCCCGAAGCATCGTGGCGCGGCTGCGCGCCGGAGCGAACACCGATCCGCCGCGCGCCTCGCGCGAGCCGCACTATGCGCCGGAGGAACTCTACGGCGTCATACCTGAGAGCCTGCGCCGCCCGTATGACGTGCGCGAGGTGATCGCGCGACTCA
>JBMFWZ010000017.1:0-45346 GCA_049964755.1 Steroidobacteraceae bacterium
CGCCACGTGCGCGCCAACAGGGGCAGCACCATCGTCAGGCTCGGCGTGTGAGCGGCCGGAGCCTGCTCCGCGGCGATCGCACGCAGTAGCGCGGGTTCACGCACCGCGTGAAAGCCGGGGTGCTCACCGAGAATTCGCGAAATCAGAGTCGAGCCGACGTGGCCGATGTGAAAAATGTAATGCGCTCGCGTGTGGAGCATGCCGGCCGCGGCGGTCGCGGTGTCGATCGAGCAGACTGCGCCATCGGGGTTCTCAGAAAGAATGCGCTGGTCGAGGAAGCTCGCCCGACGATACGCCGCTTCGTCGAGCCGTACACACCGCAAAGTATCTGGCGACGGCGCTTCGAGCGGAAACCAAGCGGGTGAGCCAGCGAGTTCGGCTGCGGTGACTTCTGTCTCCGCTCGGCGCTCGCCGGCAATGCCGCGCTCTCCAGAGCCCACCTCAGCGCACCCACATGCGCAGCAGATTCGCGATCACGCCCTCCAGGCTCATGCGGTTGCGCCATTGCATGTTCAGTCCCTCGAGCGCCCGTACCTCATTTAACGTGTAGAGCAGCTCCCGTTGCGCTGCGTCGGGTAGCTGACTTTCGATAAATGTGATCATCACCAGTCGTTCACCCGAAGCGACTGGGGTGATTTCGTGCAACGCGGTCGAGGGATAGAATATCGCGCTACCGCTGCTACCCTTTAGGCGCACCGTTTCACTGCCGAGATGGATGATGAGTTCGCCGCCTTCGTAGCTGATCGGATCGCTGAGAAAAACTGTACAGGAGACATCCGCACGCAACGCCTGCGCCGCTACACTCATGAATGCCGCATCGACGCGTGCGCCATAGGTCATGCCGGGCTCGTAGCGAAGGAACAACGGCACCGCGATGCGATTCGGCCAAAGGAAATCGCGCGCCGCCTCGCTGCGCTGAATCGCCGCGAGTACGATCTGTGATGCGCGTTGACCGGACGGGTCACGCGGGTCCTGGATCATGTTATTTTTCGTTGAACTATGGGGATTGGGTGCCCCGCCATTAATGAAGCGAGTCCGCTCGGCCAGTTCCGTGACAGATTGAACTTCCGCGGCGGTCAGCACATTGTCGATTTGTAGAAACATCTCGTCCCGTCATTGATCCAGATCAATGCCCAGTATAGTCCGGTCGGGTGTTCGGGCAGTGCAGCCGGGAAAATCAGGCTATTCACGGCGCCGCGTCTCCGGCGCACGCGCCGATGCGGGTTTTCACGGCGGCGCCGTGCTTGCCGATTCATAATAGTCGTAAGTGGTGTCGATCCCAATCTCCCCATATCGAAAATCGATGACGAAGGCCTTGACAGTTCCGAGAACATCCATGCCCAAAATGATGGTTGGACGGTGCGTGAGCCCCCAGGCTCGGAAGATGTTGAAGTCTCCGAATACCAGCCCGACGCCGCTGATCTTGATGGCCCCCAAATTGATCGACGGAGCGATCTGCAGTTTACCGATGCCCACCTGTCGAGTCGCGCCGTACACGTCCGCGTTGAGGTATTTGCCCTTGCCCTGTTCTTCGGCGAAGAGCTGTCGGTAGAGCGCTAGATTGCCGAGCGTGCGCTGCGAGCCGGTGTCAATGATCGCGCGCACACGAACGCCCCCGACTCGCCCCGGCACGCTGAGCAGGCCGCCGTGCAGCCGTGTCGCCCACATCCGGCTGAATCCCCACGGGAGCGCCTCGGTACGCGAGCGCGTGATGATCACCTGGTTGTGTTGGAAACTCACGAATATTCTGTCCTTGCGTAGCCCCGCGGCACCGAGGATGCCATCGGCGCCCGCCATCACGGATGCCCAGATGACTGGGAAGCGGCTGTTGGTGATCGCGAGCTCCCCCGCCTGCAGCTTCGTAATCAACACGGAGGGCTCCTCTGCCGTTCCGGTCACGCCGGTGACGTCGATCAGCTGTCGCGTCGAAGGTTTCAGTCCGAGGGTTGCTGCGAGTCGCGGTGAGATCGTGGAGTGGTTGGCGCCGGTGTCGAGGATGAACCGGAAGGGACCCTTGCCGTCGATACTGACCGCGGCGACTACACGCCCGATGTGATCGAGCGTCGTCGGGCAGGCGAATAATAGGTCCTCGGGAGACGGGGGGAGAGGCGGACTTTCGGATGGGCCCCGGGCGCTTGGAACGGTCGCAGACGGGGGCGAGAGAGGAGTGGCCAGCTGCAACGATTCACGCGATTTCGCGACGTGCGCGACGGGTGCAAGGAGCGGCGGGACCGGTGCTGCGGTTATGGGCGGTGGCATGGACGCCTTCGCCGCCGCGACTCCGACCCATCCCGCGAGGAGCACGCACTGCAGGCACATGATGTGCAGCCCGGCACGCATGAGTTGCATCTGAACACAAACCGGTTGCTTCTGCAAACCGGAGGCCCTATGCTGAGCAAGCCGGGATGCCGTCAGCGTTCGGGGGCCCCCTGCGGAGCGGTCTCGTTCAGGTATGCTCGCAGCTTGCCCAACTGCTCGAGATAGTGGCGTGAGCGGCCGGATGAACTCTGGTACAGGCGCTGGCGGACCTGCCAGACGCTCGCGGTCCTGACAGCCCGTCCGCTCGGGGCCGGCTCGAGGCAGTGCTCGTCCCATGTCAACCCGAGAAATTCTAAGAGGCGTTGCATGGGCTTCTGCGGCTCTCGCACTAGCGTATCGTAGTGCACATCGAAGATGTCTCCGGGGAACCGCTGCTTCCAGTACGCCATCAGCCGTATGTACTGACGGTAGTAGTGGCCAATATCCAGCAAATCGAGCGCATAACTCATGCTGTGGTCGAGGTGCAGGAAGAATACGGACAGGCAGTTGTCCAGCGGATCGCGCGTGGTGTGCACGATCTTCGCGGTCGGGAATAGACGTTTGATCAGGCCGATGTAGAGGAAGTTGTCCGGCCGCTTGTCCGTGACCTGCGCTGCGTCTGGGAAGACGGTCGCGAGATGTCTCAGATACTGCTTTCCCAGAGCGGCGAGCCGCTGTGGTGGCGCGCTCGCCGCGCCGCTCGGGAAAGGAAACAGCGCTTCTTGCGCGATTCGCGGTAGCCAGTCGAGCTCGCCGGCGGCGCGGATCTGCGGATGTCGCGCGAGCAGCTGCTCGATGAGCGTAGATCCAGACCGGAACATGCCGCAGATGAAAACGGGGGCCGGCGGTCCGGGGAGAGCGCCCTGTACGCTGTGCGCAGCCGCAGAGAAGGCCGCTATGATGCGGTCGATCAAAAGCTCGTGCGCTGCGCGGTCATAGGAAGCGAACCGCGTACCGGCACTCACCCGGCTGAGGCGGTTCGCTTCGGTGTAGGTGTCGAACGCCGCCGCGTACTCACCGCGCCCATCGAGGGCGCGCCCCAATGCAAATCCCACGCTCGCTCGTCCCCCGGTCTCGCCGCGTGGATCGCTCAGGCGGGTGCGCAGGGTCTGGAGGAGCGCATCGCTCGTCTGCGCCGCGATCTGCGTCTGGGCATAGCGCGCGAGGGCCGGCAAATTGCTCGGCTCGAGCACGAGAATGTGTTCATAGGTACGTTGCGCATCCGTGCGTCGTCCGAAATCCTCCTGCAGGTTCGCGAGATTCATGAGCGCTGGAACGTAGGCGGGATTCAGGTGAAGCGCGATCTGCAGCTCGCGCTCAGCCTCTGCGTACCGATGGAGATCGTCGGACAAGATGACGCCCCGGTTCAGGTGGGCTTCCTCGGGGGCGGCAATGCCTTCAGCGAGCGCCCGCTGGTAGGAGGCCAGCGCCGCCTCGTACTGCCGCGCTTGCCGTTGCAGGCGCGCGAGGTTGTACCAGCTGTTCGGTGAGTCCGGGTGTCGCGCGAGCAGTTTCTGATAGGCGCCGATCGCCTCGGTCAGCAATCCGGCACGGCGGTACCGCTGCGCAGCGCGCAGCAGCGAGGCGTCATCGTCGCCGGTGCCTGCCATGTTGTGCCATTCGTCACTTGTGAGCGTGGGGCGGCATGCTACCGCGAGGCTCGCGCTGGAGGAAAACCTCCCGGGTCAGAGGAACGTCCAGACGACGCCGAGCGACACCAGGTCGGGGTGTCCGCCGTAGGCGGTGAACCGTTCATACTCCGCCCGCAGTCCCCAGTTGCCGAACTGCCATTGCGCGCCGGCACCGAGCGCCAGGCCCGTGGTCGTCTTGTGAACGTTGAGTGATTGGGCCACGCAGCCTGTGATCTGACAAATTCCCGGGCCGGAGAATTGACCGTTCAGATCTGAGTTCATCCGATCCACTCCGGCCTTCAAATAGATGTCAATAACGGGTATTGGTAAGTAAAGCATGGCGAAGGCGGCTTCGCCCTTTTGTGCGACTGACGCGTTCGCAACGGAACCCAGGAAACCCGAAGCGTACGGATTCGAGATGCTACCGTTGCCTAGATCGAAGTAGTCGACCTCGGCCCCGAGCAACTCAAGGCCGCGCACGCCGAGGCTGAGTTGGTAGCCCGAATCGGACCGATCGAAGCTGTTGAGCTGGCCGCCGAACGGTAAGGGATTGCTGTCGTGGGCGCGCAAATTCGAGCGGACGTATGCCGCTCCGACGTACATGTTAAAAAGATTGGTTGCCGCATGAGCTGGCGGCAGAGCGGCGAGCGTCGCGGCGAACAATACGATTGTGCTGACGCGGCGGGCCATACGGCGAGAAGCTTGTGAAACGGACATGGCGTGATTCTCCTTCGACTCCACTCTGTCGGACGCGCACCGCAGCCTGAACTGCAGCGCGTGGAATTTCTCCAGCATGTCGTCCAATACGACTGACGGGTCAATCCGCGGACAACGCGCGAGCATTCGCCGTAGAGTTGTCGCAAGACTCAGACACGGAACCCGCCGGATCCCGTCCACCCGTGCGCGCCCGATTGTACATGACTGCACGCGCGCTCATCCGAGGGGGAAGTTTGGGACACTCCCGACTCATCGGTGCAGTACGGAACAGAGGTCCGTGCCAAGACAGTCGCGTGCGCATGTTCTCACTCCAGTGGTGAGGGGGCTATGAGTTAAGTGGAAGCCGCGGTGTAAGGGCGAAATCCTCGGCAGTCTTGCCCGCTACCGCAATATGGCTATAATAGCGCTATGGAAAGGGCCACGGTGTCCAAACTGAAGAATTCGCTGAGTGCGTACCTGCGCAAGGTTCGCGCGGGGCAGTCCGTGGTCATCTACGATCGCGAGGTTCCCATTGCGCGAATTGATCGGATAGAAGACGCAAGTGCGGGCGACGATCGACTGGCACTGCTCGTTGCGCAGGGCATTGCGCGACCTCCAGAGGAGGCGCTCTCCGCCAAGCGTCTAAAGCAGGCGGTGTCCAAGCCGCTCCCGCGTTCCGCGCGTCTCTTGGATGCTCTGCTGGAAGAGCGCTGAGAAGGGCGCTGAAGCGAAATTATGCGATTCTGGGACAGTTCGGCGCTGCTGTCGTTGCTGATCGACGAGCCTGCTCATGAGATGCTGCTGGCTCGTCTGGACGAAGATCCGCAACTGCTCGTGTGGTGGGGGACGCCCGTGGAGATGACAGCCGCGCTTGCCCGTCGTGAACGTGAGGGCACCGTGTCGCAGACGGATCTTGTCGCAGCGCAATCGATTGTCCGTCTGCTATCGCGCGCCTGGCACGAGATCCTGCCGTCGGAACTCGTGCGCCGAACCGCGGAACGTCTATTACGGATGCATCCATTGCGTGCATCCGACAGCCTCCAATTGGCGGCGGCGCTGGTTGCGAGCGGACACAATGCCTCTACATTGGAGTTTGTTTGTCTGGATGACCGACTGAATATCGCTGCACGGCGTGAGGGATTTGCAGTCATATCAGAATGACACGCGCTTCCAAGTGACCGGGTCGGACGCGGTTAGGAATCTTCCGGAATGGCTCGAGTGTCCGTGGTCAACTTCGGCGGAATGTCAGGGAAACGAGTCGTTCGATCCCGCTCGGTTCAGCCGGCGGGTTCGGTCTGTGCCGGCCGCTGCGATGACAGCCTCTCATAAATCTCGAGGTAGTGTCCCGTCTGGCGCTTCCAGGAGAAGTCCTTCGCCATGCCGTTGCGGATGATCCGCCGCCACTGCTTCGGTTCGCCGTACCAGTCGAGCGCGGTGTTCAGCGCCCACTCGAGCGCCGGCACGTCGAAGTCGTTGAACACGATGCCGGTCCCCTGACCGCTCGCCGGGTCGAAATGCTCGACCGAGTCGGCGAGTCCCCCGGTGCGCCGCACCACCGGTACGGTGCCGTAACGCAGGCTGTACATCTGATTCAGGCCGCAGGGCTCATAGCGCGAGGGCATCAGGAAGAAGTCCGATACCGCCTCGATCCAATGCGCGAGCGCATCGTCGTAACCGCGGTGGAAGATGACCCGGCCGGGGAACTGTTCGGCGAGGTCACGGAAGAACTGTTCATACGGGGCATCGCCCGCGCCGAGGACCACGAGCGCGAGCGCTCGCGCGGCGAGCACCCGCGGCAGCGCCTCGATCATCA
The DNA here is from genome assembly GCA_049964755.1 of Steroidobacteraceae bacterium. Taxonomy (GTDB): domain Bacteria; phylum Pseudomonadota; class Gammaproteobacteria; order Steroidobacterales; family Steroidobacteraceae; genus 13-2-20CM-66-19. The sequence goes on from JBMFWZ010000017.1 coordinate 6,439, forward strand.
GATCGATGCCCTTCTGGCGGGCGAGCCGGCTGACGATGCCCGCGAGCGGGACTGACGCATCGGTTGTGAATCTCTCCCGTGCGAGAAACGCCCGTTTCAGGTCGGCCTTGACGGCGAGGTGTTCGGCATCGAAGTGCTGCGGCAGATTCACATCGACGCGCGGATCCCAGATGCCGTAATCGACGCCGTTGAGAATGCCCGTGAGGTCGAGCGCGCGCATGCGCAGCGAGTCCTGCAGTCCCATGCCGTACTCGTCCGAGCAGATCTCGCGCGCATGCGTCGGACTCACCGTGGTGAGCGCATCGGCATAGAGAATGCCGTGGCGCAGAGGATTGATGACCCCGGCGCGCAGATCGTCTTGGTGCAGCAGGTACGCGTGATTGCCGAGGGCAAGGTCGCCCACGTCCGCGGCAGAGAAGATGCCCTGGTAGCCGATGTTGTGCAGCGTCAGCACGGTACGGGCGGCCGCAAACGCTGGCTCGTGAGCAAAATGCGCTCGCAGCATCAGTGGCGCGAACGCCGTGTGCCAGTCGTTGCAATGCACGATCTGCGGTGCCCAGCCGAGCCTGACGCAGGCGATGAGGGCTGCGCGGGTGAAGGCGAGAAAGCGCAGGTGCTCATCCGGATCCCCGGTATAGAGCGCGGGGCGTCCGTAGAGCACCGGGCAGTCGATCAGGTACACGCGCGTGCCGGAGCCGGGCAGCGTGAGCAGCCCGACGGAGAAGACATAGTGGTGGGGTCCGACCTCCAGCGCGATGTCCTGCAGCCCTGCTACGGGCCGCGGTACGTATCGTGACCGGTCGATGCTGGCATAGCCCGGGACGAACAGCCGCACGTCATGTCCGTCCGCATGCAAGGACTCGGCGAGGGCGCCGGCGACGTCCGCCAGGCCCCCGGTCTTGCAAAGCGGGGTTGCTTCCGAGGCCAGGATTGCGATGCGCAGGCTCATGGAGTCTGGGTCCGGATGATCATCGGGACGATGCGCCGCTTCCTCATTGCTATGGTCCTCGCGCTGCTGCTCGCGGTCTCGATCGGGGTCGGGGTGGGGTGGCCCGCTGGCCGTGGCTGTAAGCCGGAGTGTACCGGAAGGGTGCGGCAATCCGGGGTGTGCGGCGACGGCGGGCCTGGGACACCCGTGCCACGGCGCGCTGTCAAGCTGCCGCAACATGCGTATCTGACTGAATTTTAATACATTTTTGGCGCCGCCCACCGTTCTCGGTGCGCCGCCCTGCTAAACTAGAGACCTTCTCCAACACAGTGAGCGGCGCGCCCCGGCCGAACCGGCGTGCGATTCGCGCCCGGCGCCCGGAACGCCTCCATCATGTCGGCCTCCCCCTACGAACAGCTCGAAGAGGAATTCAAGCGGCTGCACGCGCTGCGCGGTGCACTGTCGCTGCTGCGCTGGGATGCCGCGGTGATGATGCCGCGCGGCAGCGCGGACGTGCGCGGCGAGCAGCTCGCGGCGCTCGAGACCGAGCACCATGCACTGCTTACCGCTCCGCGCATCAGCCGGCTGCTCGATCGGGCGCAAGCCAATGCCCAGGGGCTCGAGGACTGGCAGATCGCCAACCTGCGCGAGATGCGCCGTGAGCGCGATCACGCCATCGCCACCCCCGTGTCGCTGATCTCGCGCCTCACCAAGGCCGTCTCACGAGCCGAGGTTTGCTGGCAGGATGCCCGCGCCAAGGGTCGCTTCGACCTCTTTACACCGCACCTGGAGGAGGTCGTACATCTGGTGCGCGACAAGGCGGCACTGCTCGGTCAGGCACTGAACCTCGCGCCCTACGACGCGCTGGTCGATGAGTTCAGTCCCGGTATCACGACCGTGGACATCGATGCGATGTTCAAGGCGCTCTCGCGCCGGCTGCCGGCGCTGATCCGCGAGGTGATCGACGCTCAGGAGAGCCGTCCCCCGCGCCCCCTCGAGGGCCGCTTCGCCCATGCCAAGCAGCGAGCCCTCATTATGGAGGTGATGAAGCAGATCGGCTTTCCCTTCGAGCGTGGCCGCCTCGATGAGAGCGAGCATCCGTTCACCGAGGGTGTGCCGGGCGACATCCGCGTCACCACTCGCCTGGATGTTGCGGATCCCTTCACCGGGCTGCTCGGGGCGATGCACGAAACCGGGCACGCCATGTACGACCTGGGACTGCCGCAGGACTGGCGCGACCAGCCGGTCGGCCGAGACCGCGGTATGGCGCTCGAGGAGAGCCAGTCGCTGCTGATGGAGATGATCGTCTGCCGCAGTCGTCCGTTCGTGCGCTACGTGCAGCCGCTGATGGCCAAACACTTCGGTATCGGCGGTCCGGAGTGGGAGGTGGAGAACGTGTATGCGCACCTGACCCGGGTGCGCCGGGGGCTGATCCGAGTCGATGCCGATGAGCTGACCTATCCTCTGCACGTGCTACTGCGCTACGAACTGGAGAAGCAACTGCTGGTCGGTGAGCTCGCGGTGCGAGATCTGCCCGAGGCCTGGAACGAGGGGATGCAGCAGCGCTTGGGGATCCGGCCGGCCAACGACACCGAGGGGTGTCTGCAGGATGTGCACTGGGCCGTCGGCTCGTTTGGATATTTCCCCTCGTATGCCCTCGGTGCGATGATCGCCGCGCAGCTGTACGAGAGTCTACGCAACGACGTGCCGACGCTCGATGAGCAGCTCGCCCGCGGGGAATTCTCCGGACTGTTCGAGTGGTTGCGCACCCACGTGCATGGGCTCGGCGCGAAGGTGCCGGTGCAGGAGCTGCTGCGCGGGGCCACCCGCAAGCCGCTCTCCGCCGCCGCCTACATCCGCTACGTGGAGGGAAAGTATCTGGAGCCCGCCGCGAGCGAGGCGGCATAGATGGACGCACCGGTGCACATGTCGCGGACGTTGGTGCGTCTGCAAGCGAAGCTGCGCGGGCAGGTGGGCAAGGCCATCGAGGACTTCGCCATGATCGGCCAGGGCGACCGGGTCATGGTGTGCCTCTCCGGCGGGAAGGACTCCTACACCCTGCTCGACATCCTGCTGTCGTTGCAGCGCAGCGCGCCGGTCGAGTTCTCCCTGCTCGCCGTGAACCTCGATCAGAAGCAGCCGGGCTTCCCGGCGCACGTGTTGCCGGAGTACCTCGCCGGCCTCGGCGTGCCGTATCACATCATCGAGCAGGATACCTACAGTGTAGTCAAGCGCGTGGTGCCCGAGGGGCGCACCCTGTGCGGACTGTGCTCGCGCCTGCGTCGTGGGGCTCTGTATCGCTTCGCCGCCGAGCACGGCATCACCAAGATCGCTCTCGGTCATCACCGCGATGACATCGTCCAGACGCTCTTTCTGAACCTGTTCTTCGGCGGTCGGCTGAAGGCGATGGCCCCGAAGCTGCTCTCCGAGGACGCCCGTCAAGTGGTGATCCGCCCGCTCGCCTATGTCGCGGAGCGGGACATCGAGCGCTATGCGCGTGGCCGACGATTCCCGATCATTCCTTGCAAGCTGTGCGGTTCGCAGGACAATCTGCAGCGCGTGGCGATCAAACGCATGCTCACCGAGTGGGAGCGTGCCTACCCGGGACGCACCGAGAGCATCTTCTCCGCGTTGCGCCAGATCGATCCTGCGGCGCTCGCCGACCCGCGCCACTTCGATTTCGCCGGTCTCGAGGCGCAGCGCATCGAGCCGATGAGCGCCGCTGAAGAGCTGCAGCTCGCGACGGTCGACGGCCAGGGCTGATCGAGGTGCGCTGCCCCATGGATGCCGCACTCGCCCCGCCGCTCGCCAATGCCTACTGGGTCTATCCCGGACTGCTGCTCGCCGGGGAGCATCCGCTCGCCCAGGGCGCACAGGCTCTGCGCGAGCGCCTGACGCGGCTGTGCGATGCGGGGATTCGCACCATCATCGATCTGACCGCGCCCGGGGAGATCGACGGCTACGACGATGCGCTGCCGCTGTCGGTGGAGTACCACCGCACGCCGATTCCCGACCATGGCGTGCCCGAGCGGCGCGAGCATATGCACGAGATTCTCCAGTGTCTGCTCGAGTCGTTGGAGGCCGGCAAGCCCTGCTACGTGCACTGCCGGGCGGGAATCGGCCGCAGCGCCACGGTGGTCGGCTGTCTGCTCATCGAGCGCGGTCTCAGCGGCGAGCAGGCGCTCGTCGAACTCGAGCGTCTCTGGGCGCAGTCGGCGCGCTCGGCGGACTGGCCGCGCATCCCGGAAACCCAGGCGCAACGCGAGTACGTGCGCACCTGGACGGTGCACGTGAAGCCCCCACGGGACGAGGCGACGGTGGAGGAGGATCCGCTGTTCGACGCCGCGGCGCTGGCGGCCGCGCGTGCGTTGCGCGAGCGCTTCCTCGGGGCGTTACTCGGGCTGGCGGTCGGCGATGCGGTCGGCGCGGCCACGCAGTACCGCCGGCCCGGTACCTTCACGCCGGTCGCCGACATGCTCGGCGGCGGACCGTTTGCGCTGCCACGCGGGGCTTGGAGCGACGATACGGCCATGGCGCTGTGCCTGGCACAGAGCCTGCTCGAGTGCGAGGGATTCGACCCTGCCGATCAGGTCGAGCGCTATCGGCGTTGGCAACGCGACGGACACCTTTCGGCCACCGGTCAGTGCCTCGGCATCACCGCGAGCACCGCGCGCGCGTTGGCGGTCGCCGGCTGGCGCCAGCAGCCGTTTTCCGGCTCGCACGACCCGGCGCACCTCGACCCGGAGCCACTCTCGCGGGTCGTCGCGCCCGTGCTGTTTGCGTTCGCAGTGCCCGCGGAGGCCGAACGCTTGGCGCGCGAATCCGCCCGTACCACCTGCCAGGCCAACACGGTGCTCAACGGCTGCGCCGATCTGGCGCGGGCACTGCTCGCGGCGCTGCAGGGGGAGCCGAAGGCGCGGATTCTCGCCGAGCAGCGATCAGTCCCGGCGGGCAGCGCCGGCAAAGGCGTTACGCGGGCGCTTGCCGGGGCGTTCGAGGCGCTGGCTGCGACCGGCAATTTTCGCGCCGCCGTGCTGCATGCGGCCAATCTCGGCGGCGACTCGGACGTGACCGCAGCGGTGTGCGGGCAACTCGCCGGGGCGTTCTACGGGGCCAGTGCCATCCCCGCGCCGTGGCGCGCCGCATTGCTGCGCGCCTCTCTCATCGAGGCCTTCGCCGATCGGCTGCTCGCCCACGCATTGGTGCACATGGGCTGATGTGAGGCCCTCGGGCTGCTAAGCTCGCCGCTCCCGCATTGCGCTTGCCCCTCGCCGGGCGAGGTTGCCGATGAGCGTACCGCAGAGCCGGCCGCGGACCGCCCCGTGGGCCCGCTTGAGTGATGAGGAGTTGCTGAAGCTGCGCTTCCGCGACTTGCATCTGAGCGTCGATCACTCGGTGATCCAGGGGCACGTGCGCCGTCTCTACGAGGAGCTCCAGGCGCGCGGCCTGACCTTCCGCCCGCACGTGTGGTTCTCCGAGGAGTGGTTCTCTCCGGACGGCGTGCCGGGCATCGCCGTCCCGTTCTACCTGGCGCACCCGCGTCTGATGCGCCTCGAGCGCAATATCATGGGCGAGGTCGAGGGCGGCAATGCGCGCTGGTTCATGCGCATCCTGCGTCACGAGGCCGGCCATGCCATCGACAATGCGTACCGATTGCGCCGGCGCAAGTGCTGGCGCGAAGTGTTCGGGCCCGCCTCGCGCCGCTACCCGGACCGCTACCGGGCCCGCCCCGGTAGCCGCCGCTACGTGCATCACCTTGGCGACTGGTATGCGCAGGCACATCCCACGGAGGATTTCGCCGAGACCTTCGCGGTGTGGTTGACGCCGCGTTCGGCTTGGCGCAAGCGCTATGCCGAGTGGCCGGCGGTGCGCAAGCTGCATGTGGTCGATCAGCTGATGCAGGAAGTGCGCGAGCAGCGCGCGCCAGTGCGCAATCGCGACCGTGTCGAGCCGATTGATTACAACACGGGCACGCTCGCGCAGCACTACCGTCGCAAGGTCGTGCGCTACGGCCAGTACCGGCGCAGCATGGTCGAGGGGATGTTGGCCTGGGTGTTCACCGAGCAGCGCCCACGCAAGGACGCGGCGCGTGCATGCGCGGTGCTGCGTGCGCATCAGCGCGAGCTCATCGATGCCGTCTCGCGCGAACTTGCCCTGCCGCGCTATAGTGTACGTGAGATCATGCTGATGATGATCGATCGCAGCGAGGCATTGCAATTGTACGTGCGCGGCAGCCGTCGCGACGCCGTGCATGTCTCGCGCTGGCTGCTGGAGCGGCTGGCGTCGATGTATTCGCAGGGTGAAACGCCACACATTTTTCTATGAAGAAACTGCGCACGCTGGTCGTGATGCACTCCAGTCTGGTGCCGCCGAAGACACTCGTCAATCACAGCGAGAAGGAAATCGACGAGTGGCGAACCGAATACAACGTCACCACGACGTTGCGCCGCCGCGGTCATGACGTGCGCTGTCTCGGTGTGCTCGACAGTCTGACGGAGATGCGTGTGGCGATCTCGGAATGGAAGCCGGACGTCGTCTTCAATCTGCTCGAGGAGTTCAACGGCATCGTCACCTACGATCAGCACGTGGTGGCGTACCTCGAGCTGCTGCGCCAGCCGTATACCGGGTGCAATCCGCGGGGGTTGCTGCTCTCGCGCGACAAGCCGCTGAGCAAGCAGCTGCTCGCCTTTCACCGCATCCCCACGCCGCGCTTCGAGGTGTTTCGGCGCGGCACGCCGGTGCGCACCGCGCGTAAGCTCACCTTTCCGCTGTTCGTGAAGTCCGCCACGGAGGATGCATCGCTCGGGATCGCACAGGCCTCGGTGGTTGATGACCTGCCGCGGCTGAAGGAGCGGGTGGAGTTCATGTACGAGCAGATCGGCTCCGATGCGCTGGTGGAGGAGTACATCGAGGGGCGCGAGCTGTACGTCGGGGTGTTCGGTAACGAGCGCCTGGTGCGCCTGCCGGTGTGGGAGATGGCGTTCGGCTCGATGCCCGAGTCGCTGCCGATGATCGCCACACGCAAGGTCAAATGGGACCACGAGTACCGCGAGCGCTACGGAATCACCACGCACAAAGCGAGCGATCTGCCGAGCGGCGTGGAGGCGCAGCTCGACAAGCTCTCGCGGCGCATCTATCGGGTCCTCGGGTTATCCGGCTATGCGCGCATGGACTTTCGCCTCACGAGCGACGGGCGGCTGTATGCGCTCGAGGCCAACGCGAATCCGAACCTGCAGGACGGGGAGGACTTCGCCGAGTCGGCGCTCGCCGCCGGGATCAAGTACCGCGACCTGCTCGAGCGGATCATGAAGCTCGGGCTGTCCTATCGCGCCCTCTGGCGCTGAGCGCATCGCGCTGTCAGCACTCGGGCTCGTGCGCTGCTAACGCTGCACATGGAAATTCGGTGCAACCGACCGCTAAAATGAGCACCGGGTCGCGGTTTTTACCGCTGTGTTGGATCAACTTTGAGCGCACGCCGCCGTTGTCATCAATAGTGTGCTGCGCGGGAGGTCGAGCGATCCATGTCGAGCCGAATCCAGCCGGTCGGAAATCTCACCGAGTACTTCAAGGATGCGCTGCGCGGGGCGCTCGCCAATCAGCATCTGGCGCTTCAGGAGCAGACCGAGCAGTACGTGGTGAACTTGCTCACGCTGTTTGCCCGCTCCGAGGCGCTGTTCGAGTCCACCGAGGAGGGACTGCGGCTGAAGCCGCTGGTCGTGATGCTCTCCGAGGCGCTCGAGGCGCGCACCCGGGCGGAGCGCGAGCGCGGGCTGCAGCGTCTCGGGGACGTCTCGTTATTCATTGCGGGGTTCTTCGCGCACGGCTTTGCACGCAAGCTGATCGACATCGATTATCACATCGCCATGGGCGGGTGTGCCTACGACACGCTCGCTCAGCGGCTCTGTGCGTCCGCGGTGCAGCAGGAGGCTGCCGCCCGACGCGGTCGTGTGCTCGGAGGGGTGTTTGCCGAGCTCGCCGCGAAGTTCCAACCCATGGTCGATGCGCTCAACGAGCTGAGCGAGTCCGGCTACACCCACACCTACCGGGACATTCTGCGCCTGTACGAGCAGTGGCTGAAGACCGGCAGCCGGCGCAGCTACACGCTGCTGAGGCGGCTCGGCGTCGAGCCGACGAGGCAACCCGGAGCGGCGCTCGGCGCGCTGCACTGAGCGATGATCCTCACGCGTGTGCAGGAGCTGATCGGCGGCATCTATGATCTGGGCGTCGGCTACGACGTGTACGATTTTCTCGTCACCGACCGAGCGCAACTGCCCGAGGGGATGCGTGCCCGTCAGAGCGAGGAAGACCTGATTGTCGCGCAGGCCGGCGATGAGATGGCCGTCTCGCTGTACCTCGACGCAGGGTTGCTCGAGCGGCTGGCCCGCGCCGACCCGATGGTGCGGCTCGATGAGGGCAATGTTGCGGACTGGTGGATCGCGCTCGAGGGCGTGAGCCACTTTCTTTATCTCGCCTTCAACGCCGCGCATGACCGAGCGGTCTCATTGCTCGAACTGGAGATGCAGGCCGAGGTGGACAAGTACGTGGCCAGCTTCTGGCTGCTGCGCGAGCAGTGCCCGCAGCGCTTTCCGGCCGAGTTGCGACGACTGCTGTTCGAACGCACGCACATCGATCCTGAGCTCGCCGGGGAGCGCGCCGCGCTCTATCGGCATGCGAGCGGCTATGCGCAGCGCTTCTGTGGTCGGCTCGAGCAACTGCTGCACGGGCCGCACGGGGGGCAGGCGGTGGTGCTCGCGGAGCTGCGTCGCTTCTATCGCTACAGCAATGCGCGCAAACGCTCGCACATCGAGCGGCTCGCCTGAAGCGAACGGCGAGGTCAGCGGCCCGGCGGTTCGGTCTGTTTGAAAGAGTCGATCATGGAGAAATCCACTTAAGTGCCGCGACCGCCCAGGCGTATCAGCAGAACACCGGGGCGACTCGCCCCCTAGATCTTGCCCGGCGGGCGTGCATCATTGAGAGGAGAGGATCGTGCGCGGATCCAGAGCGGCCCGCACCCCGGTCCGATTCGCTCGGTTCGCCGGAGCTGACCCCGGGGCGCGGTCTCTCCGGTGGCGACAAAGTGGAAGGGAACGAGCTAGTATTCCCCCATCATGACTGCGGTATCGCGCCTCGGCAGACAGATCAGTGAACTGACTGCCATGCTCGGAAATATCGGCGCTCGGTACGCGCTGATTGGGGGCCTCGCGCTCGCGCCCCACCACGTGATTCGTGCGACACAGGACGTCGATCTGCTGGTGGACTTGGAGAACGCTGATGCGATTGAGAGGGAACTCACCGCGCTCGGTTATCGAAGCATTCATCGGAGCGAGGAGGCGGCCAACTGCTTGCGCGGAGATGAGCGCGTCGATTTTATCTACGCACACCGTCCCACGGCGAAGCGGTTACTGGCAGGTGCCCGGACGCTCGTGACTTCCCTCGGGGAATTGCGCGTCATCAGCGGCGAAGGTCTGATTGGATTTAAGCTGCAAGGGATCGCCAATGATCCTCGGCGGACGCAAGATCTCGAGGACATCCGGGCGCTGCTGCGGGCCAATCGGGGACGGCTGGACATGGCGGAGGTGCGCGAGTACTTTCGCCTCTTCGACCGCGAACCGCTGCTCAATGACCTCCTCCGGGAACTCGACTAGTCTGAAAGACACGCCGCTTGCCGCAGATGGCGGCTTGCGATTGCCCGTGAGTCGTGCAGAGGATCCGTTCGGGGCTCTCGATGATCTGATGGCCGTCATCGAAGCGCTGTGCCCGACGTGGCCGCAGCGGGGCCCGCTCGTCGAAGGCGGTAAGATGCTCCTTTGAGGGCGCGCGGACACGCGGCGGCAGCGGTGCATCCTCAGTCTGAATTCCGTCCGGCGACGACGCTGGTGGAGCCGAGGTGACTCGTGAGATCTCCCCTGGCGCCTGCGTCCGGGCGTGGGCGAGGTTCCGTTCGACAAGCCACAGCGAGCGATTCGGAGGGTTGTGATGGCGTGCAATGCGCGCCGTGGGCGGCTATCGTGTGCGTCTCGTCTCTTGAGCAGCCGCGTGTCTCGCCGATGAACCCCATCATCCTGCTGCGCCGACAATCCCCCGATTGGGCCGCGTTGTCGAGTGACTTTCGCGCCGGTCTGCCCATCGATCCGCGCCGCTACGTGCCCGATCACGCCGTGCCGGGTTTTCCGCCCGACGTCGTGGCGCTCATCGGCGCGTGGAACGAGCGCTTCGACACCGATTTCTTCACGTTCCGTGCGCTGCTGGTGCGCCTCAGCGCGGCCAATCTCGCCGCGGTGGGTGAGTCGAGCCGCTACGGGTACGACCAGCTGCCTGAGATCGCCGCATTGGCGCGCACCGAGAAGTTTTATCTCTATCCGCACGATGACGATGATTTCTTTGCCCCCTACGCCGCGCAGGTGGTGCGCGCCGCGGCGCACGAGTGCGATGCGCTCGTCACGCCGCTGTTTCGCATCGGCAAGCGCTCTTGCACGTTCGTGCCGACCGGGTGCGCCGCGGAACACGTGCTCGGCGAGCCGCGCGCGCAGGACTTCCGCTTCCAGACCAACAACTACGCGCTGCACAGCCGGCGCCTGACGGACCCCGAGCAGATCCGCGCCGTGAAGGATCACATCGAGGCGTCGGCGTATGCCGAGGCTCATGCGTTCACGCTCTCGACGGCCCCGCAGGTGCTGAGCGCAACGGTGAAGACGCCGGCGTCGGCCTCCATCCTCGCTCAGGCGTTCAAGGGCCGCCTCGCGTTACGACGGGCCTTCCATCAGGCCATCGATGGGCTGTACGCGCTCGAGTTGCCCGAGCGCTACGGGTGGCTGGACGCGCCGTGCCGGCGCATCGCCGTGTGGCTCGAGGCGATCTACCGCGGTGCGGTGCTCGATCCGGCCGAGGACATCACGTAGCGGGCGCGCAGCAGCCCGAGGGCGGTCTTGCCGTCGCGGATCTCCCCGCCCTCGGCCCACTGGCAGGCCTCGGCGAAGGGCACCCAGTGCACCTCGATCACCTCGGCCTGCTCGTGAGCGGCGGTGGCCGGCTCGATGCCGGTGGCGAGGTACAGGTGCAGCACTTCGCTGAACACGCCCGGGGAGCTGAAATACGCACCCAGACTCCGCCAGTCGGTGGCACGCACGCCGGCCTCCTCGGTGAGCTCACGGCGTGCCGTCTCGAGCGGGGGCTCGCCCGGCTCGAGCTTGCCGGCCGGCAGTTCCCAGAGCCAACCGCCGGCGACGTAGCGGTACTGGCGCAGCAGACAGACGCGCTGCTCGGCGTCGATGGCGACCGCCACGGCGCCTCCGGGGTGATGCACCACCTCCAGGGTCGCCTGGTGGCCGTTCGGCAGGCGGACCTCATCGGTGGTCACCGAGATGACGCGGCCGCGGTAGTGCAGAGTCTTGTGCGCGCTGTCCATGGATCGAGCCTAGCATTCCCAGGTGCCCCGGTGCGATCCGCGCCCCACACGGGCCCTTGAGAGCGAGCGAAGCGCGCCTTTAGACTGTGCCGTCCACGACTGCCCAGGCTCCCCGAGTGTCCCGATCCCGCGCTGACATCTGCGCCGTCCATATCCACTCCGGCTGGCGATGCGCGAGCACGTATGTGTGGAGCCGGTTCCGGGCGCTGTCGGGCACCACGTGCTTCTACGAGCCGTTCGCCGAACGGTTGGCACACCTCTCGCCCAAACGCGTGGCGCGCGACACCGCGCAGGGTTGGCAGTCGCGGCATCCTGCGCTCGAGCGGCCGTACCGGGACGAGTATCGCCCGTTGCTGAGACCGCTGCTGCGCGGGGTGAGAGGCTATCGCGAGTCCTTCGCGCTCGAGCGCTATTTTCCGACCGACGGAGCACGCCACGAGATCGCCTATCTCGCGCGCCTGCTCGAGCATGCCGCAGCACGCCGCTCGGTGGCGGTGTTCGGGTTCTCCCGCTCGCTGCAGCGGGCGCAGGCCCTGAGGGCCGGTCTCGGTGGTTACCACATCGTACTGCGGCGCAGTGCGCCGCAGCAGTGGCTGTCCTGCCGCAGCTACCGCGGTGCGGCGGAGGTGCCGTACTTCGAGTTGTGCCACGCCGCCATTCTGGCGCAGGCTCCGGCACAGTCGCCGGCCGGGCGTCTCGCTGCGAGTCTCGGCCTGCCGGCCATGCCGCGCTGGCCGCGCTGGCCGCGCTGGCCACGCGATGTGCGTGGTCGGCTGCAGTCGCTGAACCAGGCGCTTTCGTCCTGGAGCGACGAGCAGTCCTACCAGGTCTTCATTGCCGTGTACCTGCTCGGGCACGCCGCGGCGACGCCGGCCGCCGACATGTTGATCGACGTCGAGCGCCTGGGGTCCTCCGCGGCGTATCGCACGGCAGTGAGTGCGCGGATTGGTGCTGAGACCGGTCTGCCGGTGGACTTCAGCGATGCGCTCACGCCTCGGCGCGAGGCGGCGGTGGTGGGCGTGGATTTCGCGGCGGTGCAGGCCGACATCCGCGCCCGGCTCGCCGCGTTCGGTGCGGCGCTCGAGCCGCTCGAGGCGCCCGGGCCGTAAGGGCCTATCCAGTCCATTCCAGCGGTGCAAACTGTATGGTTGGCGCGTGCCGGGGCCTCATGGCGGCGCCGGGTGCGATTCCGTATAGTCCTTGTCAGTCATGTCGAGCGAGTCTCATCTTTCCCGGCTCAACGAGTCGCAGCGACGCGCGGCCACCTTCGGGGAGCCGGGCCGCGGCGTGCGCGGCGGCCCGCTGCTCATCGTGGCCGGCGCGGGCACCGGTAAAACCAACACTCTGGCGCATCGGGTGGCGTACCTGGTGCTGCACGGGGTCGCACCGGAGCGCATCCTGATGCTCACCTTCACGCGGCGTGCCGCGGCGCAGATGCGCCTGCGCGCCGCGGACATCGTGCGCGGCGCCTCCGGTGGGGCGGTGCACGAGCGGCTCACCTGGAGCGGCACCTTCCATTCGATCGGCAACCGGCTGCTGCGCCACTATGCCGCAGCGCTCGGTCTGGATCCGCAGTTCAGCGTGCTCGATCGCGCCGATGCGGCCGATCTGCTCGATGTGCTGCGCCAGGAACTCCGGCTGGCGCAGAAGGAGCAGCGCTTCCCGCGCAAGGAGACCTGTCTGCAGATCTACTCGCACCGCGTCAACACTCAGCGGCCACTGCGCGCCACGCTCGAGGAGCAGTTCCCCTGGTGCGCGCACTGGGAGGCGGAGCTGACCGGGCTGTTCCGCGCCTACGTCGAGCGCAAGCAGCGCGAGCATCTGCTCGACTACGATGATCTGCTGCTCTACTGGCACGTCATGATGAGCGAGGCGCGCCTGGCCGGCCAGGTTGGCGGCCAGTTCGATCACGTGCTGGTCGATGAATACCAGGACACCAACACGCTGCAGGCCGAAATCCTCCATGCGCTGAAGCCCGAGGGGATGGGACTGGCGGTGGTCGGCGATGACGCGCAGGCGATCTACTCCTTCCGCGCCGCCTCGGTGGAGAACATCCTGGCGTTTCCACAGCGCTTCACGCCGCCGGCGGCCGTGATCACGCTCGAGCAGAACTACCGCTCCACGCAGCCGATCCTGGATCTGTCGAACGCCGTTATGGCCGAGGCGTCCCGGCAGTTTCGCAAGGATTTGCGCGCGGTGCGCACCGGGGGCGTGCGGCCCCGTCTGTGCACCGTGCTCGATCAGCGCCAGCAGGCCGAATGCGTCTGCAGCGAAGTGCTGCGCCGCCGCGAGGCGAACGTGCCGCTGAAGCATCAGGGCGTCCTGTTCCGCTCCTCCAGCCACAGTGACGTACTCGAGATCGAACTCGGCCGGCGCGGCATTCCGTTCGTGAAGTACGGCGGGCTGCGCTTCCTCGAAGCCGGTCACGTGAAAGATCTGCTCGGTGTGCTGCGCTGGGCCGACAACCCGCGCAACGCGCTCGCCGCATTCCGCACGGTGCAGCTGCTTCCGGGGATGGGCCCGGCGAACGCTCGGCGCGTCCTCGAGCACCTGGAGCGCGCCGGGGGCGCTCTCGGGGGGCTCACGAGCTTCACGCCACCGCCGCCGGCCGCTGAGCATTGGGCGCTGCTGCTCGCGCTGCTGCTGGAACTGGCGGACCCGCGCTGTCCGTGGAGCGGCCAGGTGCAGCGGGCGCGGCGCTGGTACCAGCCGCACCTCGAGCGCATCTACGAGCAGTTCCATACCCGCAATGGGGACCTCGAGCAGCTCGAGGTGCTCTCTGGTCAGTATCCCTCGCGCGAGCGCTTCCTCAGCGAACTCGCGCTCGATCCGCCCTCGGCAGCCTCGGACCTCGCCGGTCCGCCGGCGCTCGATGAGGATTACCTGGTGCTCTCAACCGTGCATTCGGCCAAGGGCATGGAGTGGGACACGGTCTACCTGCTCAACGTCGTCGACGGCAGTTTCCCCTCAGAGTTCGCGGCCGGGAGCGCCGAGCAGCTCGAGGAGGAGCGCCGGCTCTTCTACGTCGCGCTCACCCGCGCCCGCAACGACTTGCTGTTGTACGCGCCGTTGAAATTTTATCTGACGGGCCAGCATCGCCACGGCGATGCGCATGTGTACGGTGGGCGCAGCCGCTTCCTCAGTGCCGGGGTATTGGCGCACCTCCAGAGCGACACACCGGCGTTGCTCACCGCGGGGACGGCAGAGCACGGCGCAGCGGGACTTGGCCCGCCGCTCGATGTGGGCGCGCGCCTGCGCCAGATGTGGTAGCTGCCCGGTGCCGCTCAGCGCAGCGGGACTTTGACGAACTTCAGAGTGAAGCGGTCCGGTTCCCCGATCCTCGCATAGCGGGCACGGTCGGTCTTGCCCAGCCGGTAGGTCGGCGGCAGCGTCCAGGCGCCGGCCGGATAGGTCTTGTGGTCACGTGGGTTGGCGTTCACCTCGGAGGCCGCCACCAGTCGAAAGCCGCTGGCCTCGATGAGCTTGATCGCGGCGGACTGACGAACGTAACCGGTGTGCGCGTGCGGATCTCGCGGAGCGCCCGGGGCGGCACGATTGTCGACGACGCCGAGGACTCCGCCGAGCGCGAGAGCACGATAGAGCGTGTGCAGCGCATCGCCGGCCTCACCACGCGCCAGCCATTGGTGCAGCACGCCACAGGCGATCACAAGATTGACGGAGCCCGGGGGGACTGCATCACCGCCGTCGGAGGGGAACGTCACGACCCGGACGCGGTCGTACAAATGTGGACTGGAAGCGAGCAGCTGGCGATAGCGGGCGTTGCGCGCGGTGAGAAAGGCGCTGTGGCCGGAGTCGATCAGCGCCGCGTCGAAGCGGCCGCGGCGGCGCACCAACGGGGCGATGATGCGAGTGTAGTAGCCGTCGGCGCGCGGCCAGACCTGCAGGACGCGGCTCGTGGGCCGCAGCCCGAAGAACAGCAGCGTCTGCACCGGATGACGGTCGCGGTCCCAGCGGCGCTGCGCCGCAGGGCGCGGGCCGGCCAGGATGGCGTCGAGCGCTACCGCCGTGGAATGCCGTCCACTGGTGGTGGCGCAGCCCGACAGCAGGCTCAGGGCGGCCAGCGCGGCAGCCGGTGCGGCTTTGAGTAAGGCACGCATGAGGGCTGCCATTGTGGACGGGTACGCGGCCAAAAAAAACCCCGCTTCATCTGCAGCGGGGCCATGGGCCCACCGGCTCGATCCGCCGGCCGGCAATGCATCAGAAAATCTCATCGGCACCCCGTCCCCGGGGTGCATTGGGTTCGCGTCACGGGCCGGCGCATCGGCCGGATCGAGGGTCGTCCCGGCTGCGGGCCGAGACGACCGCCCGTGCGCCGATCAGCGGCGGAACGGCCCGCCGCCGGTGCGTGGCCGCGGCGCGCGCTCCTGCGCCTCGTTGACCCGCAGCGCCCGGCCGCTCATCTGGAAGCCATTCAGCGCCTGGATTGCCCCCTGAGCCTCGCCCGGAGCCATCTCCACGAAGCCAAAGCCGCGCGGCTTGCCGGTTTCCCGGTCATTGATCAGCTTGACGGAATCCACCTTGCCGTGACGTTCGAAGAGCGTCTTCACGTCCTGCTCAGTGGCGTTGAACGGCAGATTGCCTACGTAAATCGTCGTCATCCGGAGATCTCTCTTGGCAGCGCGAACCGCGGGCCGCACGCGCCGCCTGCGGGTATCGCAGAATCGAACGGGAAAGCTGGGGGGTGGACGGACACGGTCGGTCCGGGTACGGCCGCGCCTGAAAAGCAGCGCTCTGCACCAGGTTCACGTACGAACGATGCGCACAGACGGGCGGATCGAAGGCGCCGGACACTCAAACGTGATCAATCCACTGAGGACTGGGTACGTGTTGATGCTACTCCCGGCGTTTGCGGGACGCAAACACAGGGCGCATCGCCCCGCCGTCGCCGTTGGGGTGTCTGTTGTGTGGTTGCAACAGTTAGTCGACGGTCGTCTCGAGATAAGAGTAGCCGTCGAGCTCTGCTTGGTAGAAGCGCTTGAGCACCTGGCTCTCGGCGATGCTCATGCGGCCGGCTCGGATGGCGCGCTCGCAGTCGCGCATCAGCGCCGGGGCCAGCTCGGCCACGTCGTACTCCATGTACTCGAGCACCCGGTTGGCGGTGTCGCCCTTGACCACTTCCTCGATCCACCAGCCGCCCTCATCGTGCCGGCGTACGTGCACGACGTGTGTGTCGCCGAAGAGGTTGTGCAGATCCCCGAGAGTTTCCTGATAGGCGCCGACCAGAAAGACCGCGAGGTAATATTTCTGCGCCGGCTTCAGCTCGTGCAGTTCCAGCGTGTGCTTCACGTCGCGCAGCGAGACGAAGTGGTCGATCTTGCCGTCGGAGTCGCAGGTGATGTCGGCCAGCACGCCGGTGCGAGTCGGGCGCTCCTCGAGGCGGTGGATCGGCATGATCGGGAAGAGCTGATCGATGGCCCAGCTGTCGGGCAGGGACTGGAAGACCGAGACGTTGCAGAAATACGTATCGGAGAGAATCGACTCCAGGCCCTCGAGCTCTTCCGGCTCGCGCTCCATGCGCCGACAGACGTCGCGGATCTTCGCGCAGGTCGCCCAGAACAGCCGCTCGGCCAGACCGCGAAACTCGAGCGACAGCAGCCCGAGGTTGAACATCTGCTGCACCTGGTCGCGTGCGGTGAGCGCATCGTGGTAGCACTCCACCAGGCGGCGCGGGCTCACCGAGCTGAAGGCGTCGAACAGATCGAGCACCGGCTGGGGCATCTCCTCGCGACCGCCGTAGTCTTCCACCTCGCGGCCGGTGACGCGGAACTTATCGAGCGCCGAGGAGCCGAGTACGTCGAAGATCAGGACGCTGTGATACGCGGCGACCGCTCGGCCGGACTCGCTGATGATCATCGGGTGCGGCACTTCGCGCGCTTTGCAAACGCTTGCGATGCGGTACACGACGTCACTTGCGTACTCGTTCAGCGTGTAGTTCATCGACGAGGAGTAGTTGGTCCCACTGCCGTCGTAGTCGACGCCGAGCCCGCCGCCGACGTCGATGTACTGCAGCCCCGCGCCCATCAGCTTCAGCTCCGCATAGACGTGCGCCAGCTCGTTGATCGCGTCCTTGACGCGGCGGATGTCCTGCAGCTGACTGCCCGGATGGCAGTGCACGAGCTGCAGGCAATCGAGCATGTCGCGGGCCTTCAGCTCGCGCACCAGCTCGAGGATTTCGGTAATGAACAGACCGAACTTCGACTTCTCGCCCGTCGAGTCGCGCCACTTGCCCGACCCCTCGGTCACGAGCTTCACGCGCACGCCGATGCGCGGGCGCACGCCGTACTTCTCGGCGTGCTTGAGAATGAGCGCGAGCTCCTCGAAGTTCTCCACCACCGGAATGATGGTTCGCCCGAGCTTGGTCGCGAGCGTCACCGCTTCGATGTAACTGTCGTCCTTGAAGCCGTTGCACACGATCAGCCGGTCGGGGGCATTCTCGGTCATCGCCATCACGGCGAGCAGTTCGGGCTTCGAGCCGACCTCCAGCCCGAAACCGAACTCCGCCCCGTAGCGGTAGACCTCCTCGACCACCAGGCGCTGCTGGTTGACCTTGATCGGGAAGACCGCCGCATAGCGGTTCTGGTAGTCGTTCTCCGCGATCGCCTGAGCGAATGCGTCGTGCAGGTGCTTCAGGCGGTGCGCCAGGATGTCCGAGAAACGCACCACCACCGGGGTGGTGAGGTCCCGGGCCTCCAGCCCCTCGATCACCTCGTACAGATCGATGTCGCTGTCGCTGCCGGAGCGCGTATCGGGCCGCACCACGACGTGGCCGGCCTCGTTGATGCCGAAATACCCTTTGCCCCACGCGTTGACGTGGTACAGATCGAGGGAGTCCTCGATGCGCCAGGGCGCCGCCGGGTTGTACTGCGGGTTGGTGATGCTCTTGGGATCTACGGCCACGTCGGAAATTTCCGTACGAGCGCGGGAGTGCGTTCGGCGCGAACGATATCAAAATCGCGCGGCAGTGAAAGTGCTGCGTGTGATTTTTTTCCCGCGCCGGTGCCGCTCAGCCGCCGGTCGCCACCGGGTGGGCCGGATCGCGGATCCACTCGCTCCACGAACCGCCGTACAGGCGCGCCCCGGGCAGGCCGGCGATTTGCAGCGCGAGCAGTGTGTGACAGGCGGTCACGCCCGAGCCGCACATGCACACGAGCTGCTCGGGGCGCCGCTCCCCGAGGGTGCGCAGGTAACGCTCGCGCAGCGCCGCGGCGGGCAAAAAGCGCCCGTCGGCGAGGTTGTCGGTGAACGGATGGTTGTGCGCGCCGGGGATGTGGCCGGCCACCGGATCGATCGTCTCGTTGCGGCCGGCGAAGCGATCCGCGCCCCGCGCATCGATCAGGACGTGCTCGCCGCTCCTCAGCGCTCCGGCGGCGAGCCACTGCTCGAGTTGCGCCGTGGTGATGATCTCATCGGTGTGCGGCCGGCCTTCGAAGGGGCGCGGGTGAGCCGCGGGGGGCGCGGTCGTCTCGACCTCGAGCCCTGCGGCCTGCCAGGCGGTGAACCCGCCGTCGAGCACCGCTACGGCCGGGTGTCCCAGCCAGCGCAGCAGCCACCACAGCCGTGCGGCGAACGCCCCGTGCCCTTGGTCGTAGGCCACCACTTGGACGCCCGCAGCGATGCCCCAGCCGCCGAGGCGTGCCGCGAGCGCCTGCGGCTCCGGCAGCGGGTGGCGGCCGCTGTCGGGGCGCAGCGCGCCGGAGAGATCCCGGTCAAGGTGCGCATAGTGCGCGTTCCGGATGTGCGCCTCGGCGTACGCCGCCTCGCCCCAGGCAGGCCGCGCCAGATCGAAGCGGCAGTCGAGAATGACGAGCGCGGGAGCCTCGAGCCGCTGCGCCAGCTCGGGCACTGAGATGAGTGTGTCGAACATGTCGCCTCCGGCCGCGTACCGCCGAGTTCCTCCCCGGGGCGCGGCGGCCCATTGTATGCAGTGCGGCACCTCGAGGAGAACCCGCCGCGTCGGCGGCGCCTCGCGCCGCTGCAACCGGAGCGGCTCAACCCGGTACAATTGGGCCCGCACAGCGAATCGGGGGAGTGATGGCGATCGAGGTCTATTGGGGCAGCGGCAGTCCGTACGCCTGGCGGGTTCTGCTCGCGCTCGAACACAAGCGTCTCGGGTACGAGGCGCATGTGCTGCAGTTCTCCAAGCAGGAGCACAAATCCCCGCACATGCTGCAGATGAACCCGCGTGGGCGCGTGCCGGTGCTCAAGGACGGCGATTATGTCTGCTTCGAGTCTCTGGCCATCCTCTACTACCTGGATCTGAAGTACCCCGATCCGCCCCTGTTCGGTACCAGCCCCGAGGAGGCCGGCACGATCATGCGCGTGATCTGTGAGTACCAGGCCTACATCGAGCCGCACCTGCGCACGATAACGAGCGCGGTCTTCGCCGGCGATGCCGATCTGCACAGCGATGCGCTCACCCAGGCCATGCATGCCGTGGCGAGCGAGGCGCGCACCATCGAAGGCCGGCTGTCGAAGTCCGACTGGGTGGTCGGGGAGCGCTTCTCGGCGGTCGACATGGTGATATTTCCGGGCATCCAGCTGCTGAAGCGCGCACTCGAGCGACCCGCGGCGCGCGAGCTCGCGGCGCGCTTCATGCCGGTGGAAATCAACTACCCGGCGCTCGGGCGCTGGCTCTCGCGCATCGAGGGTCTGCCGGGCTACGAGCGCACCTATCCGCCGCACTGGCGCGCAGCCTGAAATACAGCATTTCGTTGCCTGCCCCGCTTTGATACCCTCCGCGCTGGCTACGGAGGGCAGGCCGCTGTGTGGCCCGCCCTACCGTGCGGTAGCTGATTTTTCTCCTGATCGTGAGTGAGATGAACGAACACAAAATCCACGTTGAATTTCCCGGTCGTATCGTCCTGGTCGGTTTCGGCAGCATCGGTCAGGGGGTCCTGCCGCTGCTGCTGCGGCACATCGGCGTCCCCGCCGAGCGCATCACCATCGTGACGGCCGAGGACAAGGGCAGCGCGGAGGCCGAGCAGTACGGCGTGCGTTTCATCCATGAGCCGCTGACGCGCGAGAACTACCGGCGCGTGCTCGGTCCGCTGCTCGGACGGGGTGATTTTCTCCTCAACGTGTCGGTGAGCGTCTCGAGCCTGGCGCTGGTCAGACTGTGCTGGGAGAAAGGCGCGATGTACCTCGACACGTGCATCGAGCCGTGGCCCGGCGGGTACACCGATCCCACCGTGCCGGCCAGCCGGCGTACCAATTACGCGCTGCGCGAGGAGGCTCTCGCGCTGCGTGCGGGCAACGAGCGTGCGCCGACTGCAGTGCTCACCCACGGCGCCAACCCTGGTCTGGTCTCGCACCTGGTCAAACAGGCGATGCTGAACATCGCGGCCGACATCGGCCTTGAAGTCCGTACGCCCGGCACGCGCGCCGAGTGGGGCGCGCTCGCCCGCGAGCTCGGTGTGAAGGCCATTCACGTCGCCGAGCGCGACTCCCAGCGCGCCAACCTGCCGAAGGAGCCCGGGGAGTTCGTCAATACCTGGTCGATCGACGGGTTCGTGAGCGAGGGCTCGCAGCCGTGCGAGATGGGCTGGGGCACCCACGAGCGGAATTTCCCGCGCGACGGCAAGCGGCACGAAGCCGGCTGCCAGGCGGCGATCTACCTCATGCAGCCGGGCGCGGCGACCCGCGTGCGGACCTGGACGCCGCGCGCCGGGCATTTCTACGGCTTTTGCATCACGCACGGCGAGGCGATCTCGATCGCCGATTACTTCACGGTGCGCGAAGGCACGCAGGCCGTCTACCGCCCCACGGTGCACTACGCCTATCACCCCTGCGATCAAGCGGTGATGTCGGTGCACGAGCTCGCCGGGCGCAACTACGTGCAGCAGGAGCGCCAGCGGTTGCTGATGAACGAGATCGTCGCCGGCACCGATGAGCTCGGCGTGCTGCTCGCCGGGCATAAGAAAAATGCCTACTGGTACGGCTCGCAGCTGTCGATCGAGGATGCGCGTCGGCTCGCGCCTTGGAACAACGCCACCAGTCTGCAGGTCACCGTCGCGGTGCTCGCGGGGGTGATCTGGGCGATGGAGAACCCCAATCGGGGCATCGTCGAGCCCGAGGAGATGGACTTCGAGCGCGCCCTGGCGATCTGCCGGCCCTATCTCGGGCCGGTGGTCGGGCAGTACACGGACTGGACGCCGCTGCACGAGCGTGGCCGGCTGTTCCCCGAGGACATCGACGCCTCGGATCCCTGGCAGTTCAAGAACGTCCGGGTCGCCTGGTAGGCCTCTTCAGGGCGCCGGGTAGGCGACCTCGACGATGACGAAGCGGCGCCGGCCGCCCGGCAGCTCGACGCTGAACTCGTCATCGAGGCGCCGTCCGAGCAGTGCGCGGGCGAGCGGGGAGTCCATGCTGATGAACCCCGGCTCGCGGTCGATCTCATCCGGGCCGACGATGCGGTAGCGGATCGCCTCGCCCGCTTCGCTCTCGAGCGTCACCCAGGCGCCGAAGAATACGCGGTGCGGATCCGACGGCGGCTGCGTCACGATCACCATCCCCTCGAGCCGCTTGCGCAGATAGCGCACGCGCCGGTCGATTTCCCGTAATCGGCGCTTGCCGTAGGTGTACTCGGCGTTCTCCGAGCGATCGCCCTGGGCGGCCGCCTCGGCCACGGCACGGGTCACCTGGGGGCGCTCGATGCGCCAGAGCGCCTCGAGCTCCTCGCGCAGCCGCGCCTCACCCTGTGGCGTGATGTATTGCGAGGAGGTGGGCGAGGGCGGTCGGTAGCGGCTCATGGTGTGCGGTCTTCGGCCGACGCCGCCTGCGGCCGTGGTCGCCGAATCGCGACATTCTGCGCACGGCATCACGGTCCGGGCGACGGCCGGGGCGTTAGGCTTGGATCGTGGCCGTAAAGTATTACACGCACTTCCTCACCGGTGGCGGCGTCGAGCCTGAAAGCCCGACGACGCATGAATGGAGCGGCGTGGTGGAACTGCGTGAACCGCTGCGCGACCGGCGCGAACTCGGCGAGCTGCGCTCGCTGCTGGCGGTGAATTTCAACCTGGCGTGCGAGGACATCCGGATTCTGCACTGGGCGCGTCTGCACTGAAGTCCCCCTGGTCGGACGGGCCTGTGGAAGCTCATCCGCCACCTCACCCCGATCCGATCCGCGGATCGGGGTCCTTTTTTTTCGCTGTCGCAAAACCCCGAAACGGCGATCGGGATGTCATAATACGAGACTATGAAACGCGCCAACTTCTGCGTCATCTTCGCCGTTTGTCTGCCCCTGGGAGCGCTGGGCGGGGCCACCGCTTTTGCACAGCCGGCGGTCACGCCCTCCAGCACCCCGGCGCTCGCAGCAGGCCAGAGTGCCCTGCCGCCCCCCATCCAGACCGAGCGCTTCGTGCTGAAGCCGGGTCAGGACGTGATCGGCCGGGTCCAGATCGTGCGGCTCAAGCCGCACCAAGTGCTCTCTGACGTCGCACGCGAGTTCGACGTGGGGTACGACGCGATCCGTCACGCCAATCCGAAAGTTGATCCGTGGCTGGCGCCGGTCGGCACGCCGGTGATCGTGCCCACCCAGTTCATCCTCCCCGATGCCCCGCACGTGGGCATCGTCGTGGACTTGGCGGCGATGCGCCTGTTCTACTTTCCGGCGCACCGACCGGGACAGCCGCAGGTCGTGATCACCCATCCGGTCGGAATCGGCCGGCTCGGCTGGCCGACCCCGACGGGCGTGACCTACGTGGCCGGACACATCGCGCATCCGGCCTGGATCGTGCCGCGCTCGATCCTCGCCGAGCATGCCCACGAGGGTGTGCCGTTGCCGCACGTGGTGCCGGCCGGCCCGAACAACCCGCTCGGCCAGTATGCGATGCCGCTCGCCTGGGCGGGCTACCTCATCCACGGTACCGACAAGCCCGCCGGCGTCGGCCGCCGCGTCAGCCACGGGTGCATTCACCTGTATCCGGAAGACATCAAGCAGCTGTTTCGCCAAGTGCCGAACGGCACGCAGGTCCGGGTGGTCAACCAGCCGTACCTGTTCGGCTGGAAGCATGGACGGCTGTACATGCAGGCCTACGGTCCGCTCCAGGACGACAAGCGGCCCTGGAAGACCAATGCCACGCTGCTCGACCGGATGCTCACGCACCACCTGATCCACCGCCTGGCGAGCGCGCGCGAACGCATCGATTGGAAGCGCGTGCGCGCACTCGTGGCGACGCCGAAGGTGGTGCCGCTGCCGGTGTCCGGCCGCGGCCTGGTCGGTTCGGGCCTGCAGGCGACGGTGGTGCAGAACCGCGTGCCGAAGGGCTCGGCCTGGAACGGCAAGAGCGGCCTGCCGCTCAGCACCCGCGAGTTCCACAAGATCATGGCCCGCTACGACGCCTCGCTGAAAGACAAGCGCCCGGTGCACGGCAAGGGCAAATCCGCCGATCCCCGCGCCGCCGGCGCACGCACCGCGCACGCTTCTTGACGCTCTGCGTCACCGTCGCGGCGCTGCGGTCGGTGCGTCTAGAGGGTGAGACCGGTGCGGCTGCGGCGCGCACCGCGAGGTACCTGTGCTAGAGTCCGCGCGCCGATCAACCAATAACAATGCTGCGGGGACATATCGGTGGTAGAGGGCGGTCCGGGCCTTTCCCTCGAGGTTCATGACGCCGAGCCGGTGGTGGCGCATCGCCAGCCCGTCACGGCCTTCGTCGGCCGTACGCTCAAGGGGCCGCTGAACCGCGCGGTGCCGGTCAGCAGTTTCGCGCAATTCCAACAGATCTTCGGCGGCCTGTGGCAGCCCTCGACGCTCGCCTACGCCGTCGAGCAGTTCTTCGCCAGCGGCGCCAGCCGTGCGCTCGTGGTCCGGGTTGCCAACGGTGCGCGCGCCCCGACGCTGACGCTGCCGGCGGGTGCCGAGACGCTCCGGCTGGCCGGCCTGCAGCCCGGGTCGCGCGAGTATCTGCGCGCCTCGGTCGATTACGACGGCATCGCCGAGGGCGATGCGCTCTTCAACTTGGTGGTGCAGCGCACGCGCGCAGCCGGGTCCGAGCGCGTCGAGGACCAAGAAATCTTTCGCCGCGTGTCGGTGTCGAGCGCCGATGAGCGTTGCATCACCGGGGTGCTGCTGCACTCGCAGCTCGTGCGGGTCATCCCGCCGCTGCCCGCACAGCGTCCGCAGCGCTCCGCTCCCGGCGTCGGCGGGATCGGCATCGGCTATGTCGGCTCGAACAACGACGGGGATGACGGTGCGCCGATCAGCGATTACGACCTGATCGGTTCGGCCGCGCAGCGCACCGGCCTGTTCGCGCTGCGCGATGAGTCCTTCGATTTTCTCTGCGTCCCGCCACTCGGACGCGAACAGGACGTCGGCTTTGGCACGCTTCTCGTGGCCACCCGTCTGTGCCGGGAGCGCCATGCGCTGCTCATCGTCGACCCGCCGGCGGCCTGGGACAGCCCGCAGACGGCCATCGAGGCGATGCGCAAGTGGCCCTTCCGCAGCGATCACGCGGTGATGTACTACCCGCGTGTGCGCGCACTCGATCGCCTGCGCGGCAGGATCGAGACATTCGCCAGCTGCGGGGCGGCTGCGGGGCTGCTGTCGCGGGCCGAGGACGGCGGGCTCTGCGCAGGCGCCGAGGAGGAGGCGATTTTGCGTGCCGGGCTGCAGCCGGCGCTTGAGATCTCCGCGGCGCAGCGGCTGCGTCTGGCGCTCGTTGGCATCAACACTCTGTCGGCGAGCCGCGCCGGTGCCGCTGCGGTCAGTGCGCGCACCCTTGCGGCGGGCGCTGGCGTTTCACCCGACTGGTCGTATCTCAACGCGCGACGTCTGGCGCTGCGCATCGCGGCGAGCGTCGAGCGCGGCACGCGCTGGATGCTCTTTGAGCAGAACGTTCCGGCGACCTGGGCGCGTGGCCGCTCCCTGGTCGATGCGTACCTGGCGCGCCTCGCCGACGAGGGGGCATTCGTCGGCGATTCGCGCGATGAGCGCTATTTCGTCTTGTGCGACGAGCGCATCAATTCCGCCCCTTCGATCGCCGCCGGCTCAGTCAATCTGCTCTTTGGCATCGCCGCGCGCCGTCCCGGGGAATTCGACACCTGGCTGGTCAGCCACCAGCAGGAGGCGAGTCGCGCCCGTCCGGTGTCGGTCAATCGCCTGGCGATGCGTCCGAGCGGCTGCAGTCCGGCGGAGTTTGCGCTCCGTCACTGAACGCAGTCGTGGCGCCTATGGTCAGGCGCTGCGTTTGCCGGCATCATTACCGCATGAGTGACGAGGCGCCTTCTCAGGGGGAGCGGTCCGGCGCACCCGCCGAGGCTGCACCGCAGCGACACGTGGTCTTCTCGCACGGCCAGGCGAGTGGCCCGTGGGGCCGCAAGATCACGGCGCTCGCCGAAGTGGTGCGCAGCGAAGGCTACGAGGCGCACTCGGTCGACTACCGCGGGGTCGATGCGCCGCGCGAGCGGATTGCGCGGCTCGCCGAGTACTGCAAGGAGCTCAGCGGGGACTTGGTGCTGGTCGGCTCGAGCCTGGGCGGTTACGTCACCGTCGCGAGCGCCTCGGTGTTGCACGCGCGGGGGATCTTCCTGATGGCCCCGGCGCTGTACTTTGCGCAGCTGCCGCCGCTGCGCGAGGGCATCGTCGATTGCCCGACTGCCGTGGTGCACGGTTGGCGCGACGAGGTCGTGCCGTACGAGCACAGTGTGCGCTTCGCGCAGAGCTGCCGAGCGGCGCTGCACCTGCTCGACAGCGGCCACGATCTGCACAGTCAGATCCGCGTGATCCAGAATCTGTTCGAGTATTTTCTCATAGCGCTCGATCTGCCCACGCTCTCCTGCGACTGAGTCCGGCAGCATGATGGGGCGGGGGAATTCGCCGCGGCGGATCGCGGGCGGGACGACGGCATGAACGGGTTGTTGCATCGAGTGGTCGCGCGGTGGGTGCGCTGCCGAATCCTGCCGGAGGACGCCGCGGCACGACTGCGTGAGCGCTCCAAACCGGTGTGTTACGTGCTCGAGCGGCACAGCGGCATCGATCTGGCCGTGCTGCAGAGCGCGTGCGAGCGGATGCACCTGCCCCGTCCGCGCAAACGCCTGCTGCACCGGCGCAGCGAGATGCGCTCGTTCTTATATTTGACGCGCTTGCGCGGGGTCTGGAACGAGCGGCTCGACCGGCGTCCACCGCCACAAATCGAGCAGCTGCTGCGAGCGCTCGATGCCGATCCTCAAGCGGACGTTGAGCTGGTCCCGGTCGCGGTCTATTGGGGACGCGCGCCGCAGCGCGAGCAGTCTTGGTTCCGGCTGCTGCTGGTGGAGAACTGGGTGCTCACCAGCCGGGTGCGCAAGTTCCTTCAGGTGCTGTTCAACGGCCGCAACGCGCTGCTGGAGTTCGACGAGCCGATCTCGCTGCGCAGTCTGGTGGGCGAGGAGCTCGGGTTGGCGCTGCGCGGGCGGCGCGTGACTCGTTCGCTGCGTGCGCTGTATGTGCAGCGGCGGGCCGCGCGTATCGGACCGGATCTGTCGCACCGGCGCGTGGTGGTCACGCGGGTGCTGCGCACCAGAGCGGTCCGCAGCGCCGCGGCGCAGCTGATGCGCGAGAAGAAGCTCACGCGCCGGGCGGCGCTGCGTGAGGCGGCCGGCTATGCCAACGAGATCGCGGCCAATTACTCCCATGCGTTCGTCCGCTTCCTCGAGCGGGTGCTGACCTGGCTGTGGAACCGGTTGTACGACGGCGTGGCGGTCGGCCACCTCGAGACGCTCGAGCGGGCCGCACAGGGCAACGAGATCGTCTACGTGCCCTGTCACCGCAGCCACATGGATTACATGCTGTTGTCGTACGTCATCTACGTCAACGGCTATGCGCCGCCGCACATCGCCGCAGGCATCAATCTGAACCTGCCGATCGTCGGGCGGTTTCTGCGCATGGGTGGGGCGTTCTTCATCCGCCGCCGCTTCGGCGGCAACGCGCTGTACACCGTGGTGTTCCTGAAGTATCTCGCCGCCATCATGGCGCGCGGGCACTCCATCGAATACTTCATCGAAGGTGGACGCAGTCGTACCGGGCGGCTGCTGCAGCCGAAGACCGGAATGCTCTCGATGACGGTGCGCAGCTTCCTGCGCGACCCGGTCCGTCCCGTGGTATTCGTGCCGGTGTACTTCGGCTACGAGCGCATCATCGAGGGGGCTGCCTATATCGGGGAGCTCTCCGGCAAGCCCAAGGAGAAGGAGAGCGTGCTCGGGTTGGTGCGCTCCCTGGGCCGGCTGCGCGAGCGCTTCGGCCGAGTGCATGTGAACCTCGGGGAGCCGATTGCCCTCGAGGCGATCCTGGATCGGCACGGACCCTGGCGTGAGCAGTCCTTCGATGAGGCCACGCGTGCCGCCTGGGTGAGTTCCGCGGTCGATGAGCTCGCCCAGCTCATCATGTGCAACATCAACGCGGCTGCGGCGGTGACGCCAGTGAGCCTACTCGCGATGGTGCTGCTCGCGATGCCGCGCCAGGCGCTGCCGGAGGCAGACCTGGCGCGCCAGATCGATCTGTACTGCGCACTGCTCACCGGCTGCCCGTACAGCGAGCGGGTGACGCTGACGGAGCTCACCGGGGCGCAGACCGTCGCCTACGGGGAGTCGCTGAAGATGCTCGAGCGCCTCGCCTATCCATCCGGGGACGTGCTGCGCATGAGCGAGGAGAGCGCGGTCCTCGCGGCGTACTTCCGCAACAACGTCCTGCATCTGTTCGCGCTGCCCTCGCTGATCGCGTGCGTGTTCCTCAGCAACGCCGCGGTGCCGCATGAGGACATTCTGCGTCTGGCCGGGCGCATCTATCCGTACATCGCCGCGGAACTGTTTCTGCGCTGGAGCGAGGCGGAGCTGCCGGCCGTGGTCGAGACGGTGCTGGGGGAGTTTGCCCGGCATGGACTGATCGAGCGCGATGCGCACGGGGCGTTGTGGCGCCGCCCGCCGCCCTCGAGCGCCCAGGCGATGCAGTTGTCGATCCTGGCTCAGGCGACGCTCCAGACCATCGAGCGCTACTACCTGGCGATCGCGCTGCTCGTCGAGGCCGGCTCCGGCACGATCAGCCAGGGGACGCTTGAGCAGCGCTGCCAGCTCGCCGCGCAGCGCATCGCGTTGCTGTATGGGTTGAACTCTCCGGAATTCTTCGATCGGTCGCTGTTTTCGAATTTCATCGACCTGCTGCGCCGGCGCGCCGTGGTGCGCGTCAACCGTACTGGCATGCTCGAGTTCGACGAGGTGCTGATGCACGTCGCCGCCGACGCGCAGTTCGTGCTGAGCGAGCAGATCCGCCACAGCATCCTGCAGGTGACTCACGTCTGAGGCGCGCCCCTCACTGCGTGCGCGGGGAAATGGTCGGGATCTGCAGCGGCACCTCTTCCCCGGCGAGCGTGTCGTCGTCGTGGCCGAGCGAGGGGATGCCGGGCAGCGTGTCGTTCAGGTTGGCGCGCGCACGCGCTATGCGCTCATCGAGGTAGACCAGCTCGTGCTTGCCGATCAGCACCACGTCTCCGTCGCGCAGATAGTGTCGGTGCACGCGCAGCGAACGCACGTACAGTCCGTTCGTGCTGTTGAGATCCTCGATGATGCACGCTTGGTGGGTCGTGGTGATCTGGCAGTGATGGCGGCTGATGAAGCGGCTGTCGATCTGCACGTCGTTGTCCGGGGTGCGCCCGATGATGATGCGACCGGGCAGCAGCGGGATCTCCTGCTGCGTGTGGCTGCCGTCGAGCACCTGCAGCCGCCCGAGCGGTGACACGGTGGCATCGCGCCGCGGCCGCTGGCGCATCGAGGAGGTGCTCGCCAGGCTCTGTGGGCGCGCGGCGAACTCCACCCACTGCAGTTCGCTCACCGCGCTGGCGATGTCCACGGCAGTGACTTGATCGCGATCGTCGCTGTAGGCGGCCATCATGGCCGTATCACACAGGGTGTTGATCAGGCGGGGTACCCCGCCGCTGTAGCGGTGAATCTCGGCAAATGTGTCGGGGGCGAAGATCTGCCGGTCCGCAGCGCCCGCGACCGCGAGGCGATGGCGGACGTATTCGGTGGTCTCATCTGAAGAAAGCGCCGAGAGGTGAAAGCGCAGCCGCACGCGCTGATTCAGCTGCACCAGCTCCGGGGCGTCGAGCTTGGCATTGAGCTCTGGCTGACCCGCAAGAATGATGCGCAGCACCTTCTCCTTGGTGGTCTCGACCCCAGAGAGCATGCGAATCTCCTCGAGCACGCGCTGGGAGAGGTTCTGCGCCTCATCGACGATCAGCAGGACGCGCCGGCCGGCGGCGTACTGCTCGATGAGGAAGTTGTTCAGCGTCACCAGGAGCTCGCTCTTCTTCATCTTGAAGGGCGAGAAGCCGAACTGGGCGAGCAGGGACTGCAGGAAGTCCACTGCCGAGACCTGTGTCTGGTTGATCTGGGCGACCACCACGTCCTGTGGCACGTCGCGCAGGAAGGACTCGATCAGCGTCGTCTTGCCCGCCCCGATCTCCCCGGTGATCACCACGAAACCGTCGGCGAACCAGATCGTCGACTCCATGTACGCCTTCGCCCGGGCGTGCTGCTTGGAGAGGAACAGGAATTGAGGGTCGGGACTGAGCCGAAAGGGCAGTTCCTTCAGGTGAAACGGCTCGATGTACATAGCCCCGTATGCTACGGCAGGCGCACACCCGGGGCCACCTGGGCGAGCAGGCGGCGCGCCAACCGGTCGCGCTGCGCGGCGGAGGGCTCGACCAGCGTGCAGTGCCCGAGCTTGCGCCCCGGCCGGGGCTGCTTGCCATAATCATGCAAGTGCAGGCCGCAGATCCCGAGCAGCGCCTCGCGTGCGGGCATCTCACCGATCAGGTTGATCATGGCGCTGTGGCCCGTCGGGCGCGTTGAGCCGAGCGGCAGCCCGAGAATCGCCCGCAGGTGGTTCTCGAACTGGCTGGTGTCGCTGCCCTCGATGGTCCAGTGGCCGGAGTTGTGTACGCGCGGGGCCATTTCGTTGGCGATCAGACGGCCCTGGCGCACGAAGAACTCGATGTTGAGCACGCCGGCGTAACGGAAGTGCTCCAGGCAGCGGGTGAGGTAATCGACCGCGTTGCGGTGCCAGCGCGCCGTGCCGTAAGGGGCGCGGGTCACCCGCAGAATGCCCTCAGCGTGAACGTTGCCGTTCAGTGGATAGAAGACGGTTTCACCCCGGGTGCTGCGTGCCCCGATGATCGACACTTCGCACTCGAAGGGTACCCATTCCTCGTAGATCAGCGGCACGCTGCCGAGGCTCTGCCAGGCGCGCTCGAGGTCCTCGGGTGAGCCGATGCGCACCTGCCCCTTGCCGTCGTAGCCCATGCGGCGGGTCTTGAGGACCCCCGGCAGACCGATCTCGCGCACGGCCCGCGCGAGCTGGGCGCGCGAGTCCACCGCACGCCAGCGCGTGGTGGGAATCTCGAGCCGCTCGAACAGACGCTTCTCGGCGACACGGTCTTGGGCGGTGGCGAGCGCCGGAACCGGCGGACAGATGCGCGCGCGGCGCGCGCCGGCGGCATGCTTGCGCAGCGCCTCGACGGAGATGTTCTCCCAATCGAAGGTCAGCACCTGACAATGCTGCGAGAGCCACTTCAGCACCTTCGGATCGGTGAACGGCGCGTGGACCACGGGGGCGACCTTGCCGGCCGGGGCCTCCCGCGAGGGATCCAGGAAGAGAAAGTCGAGCCCGAGCGGATAACCGGCAAGCGCCATCATGCGGCCGAGCTGGCCGCCGCCGATGATACCGATCGTCACGAGCGCACCGCGCGCGGGTCGGGATGCGCCAGTACGGTGGCTGTCTGATCGCTGCGGAATTTCTCCAGCGCCGCGGCCACCTCGGGGTGCTTGTTGGCGAGGATCGAGGCGGCGCAGAGCGCCGCGTTGGCCGCGCCGGCCGGACCGATCGCGAAGGTCGCCACCGGCACCCCGCTCGGCATCTGCACGATCGACAGCAGCGAATCGATGCCCCCCAAGGTCTTCGACTGCACCGGCACGCCGAGCACCGGCAGGGAGGTCTTCGCGGCGGTCATGCCCGGCAGATGCGCCGCGCCGCCGGCACCGGCGATGATCACCTCGAGTCCGCGGCCGCGGGCGCTCGCGGCGTACTCGAACAATAGGTCCGGGGTGCGGTGCGCGGAGACGACCCGGACTTCGTAGGCGATGGCGAGTTTGTCCAACATGTCGGCGGCGGCGCGCAGCGTCTCCCAGTCCGACGTGGATCCCATGATGATGCCGACCAGCGTGTTCATCCGCGCGATTCTACCCAAGGAGACCGCGCAGCGCGCGAAACAGCGCCCGGCCGGCCGGGCCCTGTGTGGCCGCGCCGGAGGGCTGCTCGGTGCGCGCCGCCCTGAGCAGGCGTTGCCAGTGGGCGCGGTCCAGATCGGGCCGCACCGCCTCGAGCGCCGCGAGTGCCGCATCGCCCTCCTCGAGCAGCCGCGCGCGCCAGTGTTCGGCGCGCTTGAAGCGCTCGGTTTCCTCGGCATCGCGTTCGCTGCGTGATGCGAGTGCGCGGCGGATCGGCTCCGGATCGATCTGGCGCATCAGCTTTCCGATGTACTGCCGCTGGCGGGCCAGAGCGGCGCGGCTGCGGATGGCACGCGCCGCACGTAGCGCATCGAGCAGCGTACCGGGCAGATCGAGCGTCTCGAGGTCTCGCTCGCGCAGTGTGATCAGGGTCTCGCCGAGGTCCTGCGCGGCGTGCGCGGCGCGTTTGCGTGCGCTCTTGCTCGGCGGCTCCTCGTGCAGGGGTTCATCGGCATCAGTGGCGCGCATGGGGGTGATGGGGTGGGCGACGGTCCATGGCTGCTACACTAGCGCATTCCGCCCGGCCGCGTGAGCACGGCGGCCGACTCCGCCGGCCGATCCGGCCGGGGGACCGTCAGCCCAGAGAGGACTTTTCATGCCACAGGCGCTCGAGCCGCACGACCGTACCGCATCGCTTGAGGACGCTGTCCGCTGCGCGCTCGAGGAATCGGCGCGCCGGGGCGCGACCCAGGCCGAAGCCGATGCGAGTGTCGGCCAGGGACTCGCAGTCACCGTGCGTCTGGGGGACGTCGAGACGATCGAGTATCAGCGCGATCGGGGCATGGCCGTCACGGTGTACTTCGGGCAGCGCAAGGGCTCGGCGAGCACCGCGGATCTCAGCCCGGCGGCCGTGCGCGCCAGCGTCGAGAAGGCCTGTGCGCTCGCTCGCTACACCGCGGAGGATCCGTACGCGGGTCTGGCCGACCCCGAGGCACTCGCACGCGAGATTCCGGACCTGGACCTCGATCATCCGTGGGCGCTCTCGGCCGAGGCGGCCATCGATATCGCCAAGCGGTGCGAGCGAGCGGGCCTGGACGTCGATGCGCGCATCAGCAACTCCGAGGGCGCCTCGGTCAGTACGCAGCGCCACACGGCCGTGTACGGTAACTCCCTCGGGTTTCTCGCCGGGTATTCCGGCACCAGCCATTCGATCAGCTGCGCCCTGGTCGCCCAGGAGGGCGAGCAGATGCAGCGCGACTACTGGTACTCGGCCGCGCGCGATGCGCTCGAGCTCGAATCGGCCGAGGCGATCGGAGCGGCGGCCGGTGAGCGCGCGTGCGCGCGTCTCGGTGCGCGCCGCCTGAGCACGCGGCGCGCACCGGTGCTGTTCTGCCCGGAGATGGCGCGCGGGCTGGTGCAGCATTTCCTCTCGGCGGTGAGTGGCTCGAGTCAGTACCGCAAGGCCTCATTCCTGCTCGATGCCGCGGGTGAGCAGGTCTTCCCGGCGTTCGTGCGCATGAGTGAGCGGCCGCACATCGCGAAGGGTCTCGGCAGCGCCCCGTTCGATGCCGAGGGCGTCTCGACGCGCGACCGGGAGCTCATCGAGGGCGGCCGGTTGCAGGGCTATGTGCTCGGGAGCTATTCGGCGCGGCGCCTGGGACTGAAGACCACCGGCAACGCCGGCGGGATCCACAACCTGCTGGTCGGATCCGATGCCGCCTGCTCGCGCGAGGCACTGCTCGGGCAGATGGGCTCGGGTCTGTGGGTGACGGAGCTGATGGGGCAGGGCGTCAATGGCGTCACGGGCGATTATTCGCGCGGCGCGAGCGGATTCTGGGTCGAGAACGGCACAGTTGCCTTCCCGGTCCACGAGGTGACCGTTGCCGGCAACTTACGCCAGATGTTCCACGAGATCGTGGCGTTAGGCGATGATCTCGATGCGCGGGGCGCGATCCGCTGCGGCTCGCTGCTGCTCGGGGAGATGACCATCGCCGGGGAGTAGGCACCGAGCGCCCGCGCCTCAACGCGGGGGCGCTCGGGCGCTGCGGGGCGGGCCATCGCCGGCGCCGCCGCTCTCGGCCTACACTGCCGCCATGCATGCCTCGAACCACCCCTCCGCCCACTCCTCCTTCGCCTCGCTGCGCCTGCTCGCCGGTCAGGCGCTCAGCCGTGCCGCCGGCGCGCCGCTGGTCGGCGGCAATCGCGTCGAGCTGCTGATCGACGGGGAGGCGCATTTTCGCGCCTGGGCGGAGCTGATCGAATCGGCGCGGCATTACGTGCTGCTCGAGAACTACATCATCGCCGACGATGCCGTCGGCCGGCGCTTTCGCGACTTGCTGATGGCGCGGGCGCGTGCGGGCGTCGCGGTGGCGTTGATCCATGACTGGTTCGGCACCTTCGGCAACGCATCCCGTGCGTTCTTCGCGCCCCTGCGTGCCGCGGGTGTCGCGGTGCGTGCCTTCAACCGCCCGCGCGTGGAAAGTCCACTCGGCTGGGTCGGCCGTGATCACCGCAAGCTGCTGGTGGTCGATGGGCAGATCGGCTCGATCTCCGGGGTGTGCCTCGCGGCCAAATGGCTCGGCGACAGCGCACACGGCATCGCGCCGTGGCGTGACAGCGGAGTGCTGATCGGCGGACCTGCCGTGGCGGACATCGAATCGGCGTTTCGCGACAGCTGGGCCGGACTCGGCGCGCCGCTCGACTTCGGGGCCGCGCCGGTGCCGGCGCCGAGCGGTGAGGTGGCGCTGCGGGTCATCGCGACGCAGCCGGCGCACGGGGCGATGTATCGGCTGGATGCGCTGATTGCGGCGATGGCGACCCAGAGTCTGTGGATCAGCGACGCGTACTTCGTTGGAATTCCAACCTACGTGCGCGGTCTGGCCGCCGCGGCTGACGATGGCGTCGACGTGCGGCTGCTGGTGCCGGGCACCAATAACCTGCCGGCGGTCGGGGCACTCTCTCGCGCCGGCTACCGGCCGCTGCTCGAGGCCGGCATCCGTGTGTTCGAGTGGAACGGCAGCATGATGCATGCCAAGACCGCCGTCGCCGATGGCCGCTGGGCACGCGTGGGCTCCTCGAATCTGAATCTCTCCAGCTGGCTCGCCAACTGCGAGATCGATGCGGCCATGGAGGACGTTGGGTTCGCGCAGCGGATGCAGGAGCAGTTCCTGCGCGACCTCGACAACGCCACGGAGCTGACGCTGCGTGGGCGGCGGCCGCAGCTGCCCGCCCGTTCCGGACGCAATCAGCGCAGCGGCAGCTCCTCGCGGGCGGCGGCGAGCGCGTTGCGGATCGCGAACACCGTGGGTGCGGCGATCGCCAACCGGCGGGTGCTGGGGAACTCCGAGCGCGGGGTGCTGACCGTCGCGGGCGGCGGGCTGATCGTGCTCGCCGCGCTCGGGTTCTGGCTGCCTCAGCTGCTGGCGTGGCCGCTGGCGGCTTTCGCCGGCTGGTTGGGACTGAGTCTGTTGTGGCGGCGCATCAGGCGCTTGCGGGCGCGCCATTAGGCGATCGCACGCGAGGGTGGGGGCGCAGCCCCCCAGGGCGGCGTTTCCGGCCTGGCTAGGCTTGGTCGAAGGCATGACCGAGGGGGCCCGCTCGGCATCCGGTTCGGCTCGCCCCCGGTGGCAGGTCCGGGGGGCGATGCCCGTTGCGGACGCGCATCGGAGCGTCCCTCGCGATAAGATCTGCCTCAGAGGTCCCGCTGAGGCTCCGCTCAGTTCCCGAGGTGTAGATCATGGAATCGAAATTCATTCTGGTGCTGCTGGCGTCCACGACCGGCGCGACGCAGTGTCTGCGCGTTGCCTCGGCGATGAGCGAACGGCTCGGCCAGAAGCTGCGGTTTGCGCATGTCGAGATCGGACCGCGCGCGATCCTTCTGCCCTCGCAGGAGCAGCTCTCGGAGTACGAGGCGGAGCACCTGGTCGAGCGCGAACGGGCCGAGACGGAGAAACTGAGTCGTATTGCCGCGGATTGGACGGCCGAGCACGGCATTTCCGCCGAGTTCGATCTGTATAAGGGCGATCAGTGGCGTGTGATGCGGCACTACCGCAGAACGGCCAGCATGGTCGTGTTGGCCTCACCGGATACCCAGCCCGTCGGGCATCGCGAGGGGCTGCGGGCGGCGCTGGTGCGCATCCGCCATCCGGTGGTGATGGTACCGCCGGCATGGGAGGGAGGCTTCGGCCGACGGCTGATGGTGGGGTGGCGGGATGTGCCGCCGCTGCACCGAGCGCTGCAGGCGTTCCGCCCGTTCCTCGCCGCCGCCGAGCAGGTCGAGGCCGTGGCGGTCGATCAGGAGCCCAGTGCGCTCGCCGATGCGCGCGCGGCGCTCGAGCCGATCGCGGCCGGGGCCAGCTATCGGTCGATGGCGTCCGAGGGACGACGGACCGCGACCGTGCTGCTCGACGCGGCCACCGCGTACCAGGCGGACGGGCTCGTCATGGGCGCCTTCCGGCGTGGCGAGATCCTCAATTGGCTGGTGGCGGGCACCTCGAGCCGGCTCATCCATTCAAGCCCAGTGCCCCTGCTGATGCATCCCTGAGGCGCACCGCGCAGGCCCCGGCCCGGGGCGGCGCGTTACAGCCAGCCGAAGCCGCGGGCCAGCATGCTGATCGCCACCAGCAGGATCATTGGGACAAACACCTTCTTCAGGTGCACGTTTGACATCCGGTTGATCGTCTGCGCCCCGAGCATCGAGCCGCTGAGCACTCCGAGCGCCACCGGCGCGGCGATCATCGGGTCAATGTCCCCGCGCTGAAAGAAGATCCCGGCGGAGGCGGCCGCCGTCACGCCGATCATGAAATTGCTGGTGGTGGTCGAGACCTTCATCGGCAGGCGCATCGCGGTGTCCATCGCCAGCACCTTGAAGGTCCCGCTGCCGATGCCGAGCAACCCGGAAATCAGCCCGGCCACGTACATCATCCCGAAGCCGATGCGAACGTGCGCGACGTGATAGGGAATGTCCTGGTGAGTGCGCCGGTCGGAGTAGGTGCCGGGAAGCTTCAGCCACGCGGCCCATTTGTGGTTCTGCACGCCCCGGGGTAACTCTTCCCCGAGCCGCGCGACGAGCGGGATCGCCGAGATCAGCAGCACGATGCCGAACACGAAGAACAGCACTGTATCATTCAACATCGAGGAGACCAGAGCGCCGCAGACGGCCCCTGCCGTCGTCGCGATCTCCAGGAACATCCCGACTCTGAGGTTGGTCATGCGATCGCGCACGTAGGCGGCGGCGGCACCGGAGGAGGTGGCGATGACGGAGACGATGGAAGCGCCGATTGCCGTCGCGAATGATACGTGGAAGATGAGTGTCAGGATCGGCACGATGAAGACACCGCCGCCGAGTCCGGCCAGAGCGCCGATGAAGCCGGCCAACACACTGCTCAGCGCGATGAACACCAGAGAGATGACCGTGCTGTTCGGCACGTCCGTGAGGCCCGGCCGACCCAGATACGTGCCAATCCCGAAGATGCTGAACAAAAGAATCGCCAGGACGATCGCCGTGATGATGACGTAGGTGCGATCCTTTTCGATCGCAAAGGCGGCAATCGAAACGATGACGCGCAACACGGGTGTGGCGAGCAGAATCAGCAGACCGGCGGTGACGATCGCCATGGGCTCGAAGCCCCGCAGGCCCGAACCGACTTCCGCCAAGGTGTCCGGAAATGTCGTGATCGGGAGCCGGCCCAGCAGCCGCAGCGCGTAGTATTCGATGACGCCGCCGAGTATTACTGCAACGCTCAGGAGTACGCCACCGCGCAGTACACCGCTGATGATGAGTTCAGTTTTGCGGATGAGGCCGTCATCCGGCCGATCCGTCCGGTCGTTGACGGTGACAGTGGGCATCCGGGTGTCGGGAGGGGTCTGAATTTTTTTTACTCGATACCGTTGAGGGGAAAGCTCAATCGCAACGGACCGCCTTACGGCGGCTGGCGCTGCGGCGGCGACAGTCTACTGCTGCCGCGAGATTGCGATCGTAAAAAATCAAAAAAAGTCGTGTAAATGCGACTCATGACCCTCACTGACACGCGCACCGTGCGCTGCGCAGGTCACCGCGTGCCGCGCATCTGAGCGCGCACGGAGGCACAGAGTGCGCTGCCTGTAGATATTTACAGTTAGATGGCGCGAGATGGGAATGGCGCGAGGGCGCCGGGGCAGGGTCGCCCTCCAACCCGTGCGCCGCGAGGTTCAGGCGCGCAAGGCGGCCAGTTTCGTCGGTCTTCTCGACCCCGCAGATGGCAAGTTCGGCGGCAGGGTTCTTGGGGTGCTCGGCCACGAAGCGCGCCGACTGCACGAACATGTCGCCCGAGCCGCAGGCGGGGTCGAGGATGCGGCCGTGGAAACGCTCGATCACCTGCGCGAGCCGCTGCACGATACTGCTCGGCCTATAGAACACGCCGCCTTGGCCCTCGCTCATGGCGAACTCGCCGAGGAAGTCTTCGTAAATGCGGCCGACGGCGTCGAAGTCGAGCGTAGCCGGGATTTCGGAGACGTTCTTCAGCAGTTCCTTGAGCAGCGTGCCGCTGAAGTGATTGAAGGTCTTGGGCAGCACGTCGGGGAGCTGCGGATGGTGCTTCTCCACCTCTCGCGTGGCGGCAGTGACTTTCGCGGCGATGTCGGCCGCCTCGGGCAGCTTCAGCAGGAAATCGAAGCGCGCCTAAGGGGCGAGGTCGAGCACGTTGTCGGCGTGATAGGCGGCTGGCTCATCCACGCGGCTGCCGCGACGCGAGGCTGAGCCAGCCTTCTGCAGTCTCGCCCGCCGGGCAGCGAAGCGCACTTCGGCGATGCGCAGAATGATCAGACCGAGGATGGGACCGGAGTATCCCTGGGCCTTCAGCCCGGAATTGGCGTGAAACTTGTCAGCAGCGTTCCACACAGGCGCTTTTCGAGCGAGGCCGCGGCGGAATTTTTTTTCGGTGGGGGCGATTCAGTGCAAGTGTTCGACTCCTGGGTTCGTTTTGCTTTCGCGCCACCACCTGGCAGCTCGGCAAGAAACCTGGCGAAGGGCTTGATATCCCCCGCCACGCTCGCGCTTTCCAGGGCGGACATATAGTCCTTGTGGCGTTCCAGCGGAACGATGGTCCATGGGTATCCGCCGCAAGCCATCATTAGGTTCATCAGGAATCGCCCCAAGCGAGCATTGCCGTCCATATACGGGTGTATGTAGACGAAGAAGAAATGCCCAAGCACGACCCGCACGGCGGACTGTTCTTCCTGCAGCAGCAACTCGAAGAGCGTGGGCATGAGATCGCGAACTGCTTCCATGTTTGGCGGCGTGTGCATGGAACGGCGAATATGTACTTGACCATTGCGGTAACCCGCCAGGTCGGCTGCCCGCACGATTCCTGCCGTCACGCTCG
>JBMFWZ010000018.1:0-43151 GCA_049964755.1 Steroidobacteraceae bacterium
GGCGGGCCGGGGCGATGATCGAGGATGAGACCATGAGCAACATCATTCAAACACTCGAAAAAGAACGCATGACCCGCAAGGTCCCGGACTTCAAGCCCGGGGACACCGTGGTCGTGCAGGTGAAGGTGGTCGAAGGCGACCGTGAGCGCGTGCAGGCCTATGAGGGCGTGGTCATCGCCATCAGCAACCGGGGCCTGAACTCCTCGTTCACGGTGCGCAAGATCTCCCACGGCGAGGGCGTCGAGCGCGTCTTCCAGACCCACAGCCCGGCGATCAGCGACATCACCATCAAGCGTCGCGGCCAGGTGCGTCGCGCCAAGCTG
Organism: Steroidobacteraceae bacterium; assembly: GCA_049964755.1. Lineage (GTDB taxonomy): Bacteria > Pseudomonadota > Gammaproteobacteria > Steroidobacterales > Steroidobacteraceae > 13-2-20CM-66-19. The sequence goes on from JBMFWZ010000018.1 coordinate 324, forward strand.
TACTACTTGCGTGAGCGCTCCGGTAAGGCCGCGAGGATCGAAGAGAAGGTTTGACGCACCCGCCCATGGGCACCGTGCGCAAGATTCTACTCGGGGTGTGGCGCGGCCTGGACGGGCTGCGCAAGCTGCTGCATCTGCTGGTGCTGCTGGCGCTGTTCGGCTTCCTGGTGGGCGTCCTCTATGAGTCGAGTCCGTCCGTGCCGCAGCGTGCCGCTCTGGTGGTGGCCCCGCGCGGCCGGCTGGTCGAGCAGTTGAGCGGCGACCCGGTCGAGCGGGCCTTGGAGAACGCCCAGGGGGAGGGCGTGCATCAGACGCTGCTCTGGAGCCTGGTGAGCGCCATCCGCGCCGGCGCGAAGGACCCGCGCATCGGCGCGCTCGTGCTCGATTTGGACGACATGGACCACGCGGGGCTGCCGATGCTCGAGGAGCTCGCCCGCGCCATCCAGGTCTTTCGCACCAGCGGCAAGCCGGTGCTCGCCTTCGGCACCGCCTACAATCAGGATCAGTACTTCCTCGCCGCCCAGGCGAACCAGGTCTACCTCGATCCGACCGGGTACGTGCTGATCCGCGGCTTCAGCCGCTATTCGCTGTATTTCGGGGGACTGCTGAAGAAGCTCGGCGTGCACGTGCACGTCTTCCGAGTCGGTAAATACAAAAGCGCGGTGGAGATCTTCACCCGCGATGACATGTCCAAGGCGGACCGCGCGCAGAGCACGGCCTACCTCGGGGCGCTGTGGACGACCTACCAGCACGAACTGACCACCGCGCGCGGCCTGCCGGCCGGGGCGATCGCCCAGTACGTCGCGACGCTGCCGGAGACGATCCCCGCGGCCGATGGCGATGCGGCCGAGGTCGCGCTGAAGGCACACCTGGTCACCGGGCTGCTCGACAAGCATCAGTTCGAGCAACGTCTCATCCACCTGGTCGGAGCCGACGCGCACGGCACGTTCAACGCCATTGGCGCCAGCACGTACGCGAAGGTGGTGCGCAGCGAGGAAGGCGCACCGGACGCGAGCAAGCCGCGCGTCGCGGTGATCGTGGCCGACGGGGACATTCTCGATGGGCGTGAGCCGCCGGGGGCGATCGGCGGAGCATCGCTCTCGCGCCTGATCCGCACCGCGCGCATCAACCCACACATCAAGGCCGTCGTGCTGCGCATCGACAGCCCGGGCGGCAGCGTCACGGCCGCCGAGCAGATCTATCACGCGCTCGTGGCGCTGCGCGCCAGTGGCAAGCCGCTGGTGGTCTCGATGGGCGATTACGCCGCCTCGGGCGGCTACTACATCGCCGCGCCCGCCAACGAGATCTACGCCAGCCCCGCGACGCTCACCGGCTCGATCGGCATCTTCGCCATCATCCCGACCTTCAAGCAGGCGCTCGCGAAGTTCGGCATCGACAGCGACGGGGTGGGCACCACGCCGCTCGCGGGCCAGATGACCCCGGGCCAGTCGCTCAACGCCGAGTCGAAGCTGCTGATCCGCTCGCAGATCAACCGCGGCTACGAGCAGTTCGTCGCACGCGTTGCCGCGGGCCGCCACCTCACCGATGCCCAGGTCAATGCCATCGGGCAGGGACACGTCTGGGCCGGGGCCGCGGCGCGGCACATCGGTCTGGTCGATCATCTCGGCACGCTCGAGGATGCCGAGCGCGCCGCGGCGAGCCTCGCGAAACTCTCGCACTACCGCGTGCAGTTCCTGCACCGGCGCCGCTCCTGGACGCAGCTGCTGCTCGAGCGCGCCCAGGCGCGCGCGGCCTTCGCCGCCGTCTCGCTGTTCGGCCCGCGGCTGAGTCTGAGTCTGCCGGGCTTCGGGGCGCTCGCCGCGCCGCTCGCACCCTACGCGCGCGAGCTCGGCGAGCTGACGCGCTTCGGGGCGCGCGGGCAGCTCTACGCCTACTGCTTCTGCACCCGCCCCTGAGCGCCGCTACTCCGGCGCTCAGGGGCAGCGTGCTTCAGAGGGTCTGCCAGTCGAGGATGACCTTGCCGGAGCGGCCCGAGCCCATGATGGCGAAGGCCTCGGGGAATTCCTGGATCGGCAGGTGGTGGGTGATGACCGGGGTCAGGTCAAGACCGCTCTGCAGCAGACTCGCCATCTTGTACCAGGTCTCGAACATCTCCCGCCCGTAGATGCCCTTCAAGGTCAGGCCCTTGAAGATCACCTGATTCCAGTCGATGGCGGTCTCCTCCGGCGGGATGCCGAGGAGCGCGACTGAGCCGCCGTGGTGCATGGTGCGCAACAGGTCGCGGAAGGCCGCCGGGTTGCCCGACATCTCCAGGCCCACGTCGAACCCTTCCTGCATGCCCAGATCCTTCATGGTCTGATCGAGTGTCTCACGCTGCACGTTGACCGTACGCGTCGCGCCCATCTTCTGCGCGAGGGCGAGCCGGAAGTCGTTCACGTCCGTGATGACGACGTGGCGCGCACCGACGAAGCGGGCGATCGCCACCGCCATCACGCCGATCGGACCGGCACCGGTGATCAGCACGTCCTCGCCCACCATGTTGAACGCCAGCGCGGTGTGGGTCGCGTTGCCGAACGGATCGAGGATCGAGGCGATGTCATCGCTGATCGAGTCCGGCAGCTTGAAGGCGTTGTCGGCCGGGATGGCCAGATACTCGGCAAAGGCGCCCGGGCGGTTGACGCCCACCCCGACCGTGTTGCGGCACAGATGGCGGCGGCCGGCGCGGCAGTTGCGGCAATGCCCGCAGGTGATGTGCCCTTCGCCCGAGACGCGATCCCCGACGCTGAGCCCCCGCACCTCCGAGCCCACCTCGAGCACCCGGCCGCAGTACTCGTGGCCGACGGCCATCGGCACCGGGATGGTCTTGCGTGCCCAGGCGTCCCAGTTGTAGATGTGCATGTCGGTGCCGCAGATCGCGGTCTTGGCGATCTTGATCAGCACGTCATTCGGTCCGATGGTCGGCTCGGGGATCTCCTCGAGCCAGATGCCGGGTGCGGATTCCTTCTTGACCAGCGCCTTCATGCGATCACTCCGAGTTCACGGCCCACGGCAGCAAATGCCGCGAGCGCGGTATCCAGTTCGGTGCGCGTGAGGGCGGCGGACATCTGCGTGCGGATGCGCGCCTGACCCTTGGGCACCACGGGGAAAGAGAAGCCAATCACGTACACGCCGTGCTCGAGCAGTCGGTCGGCCATGCGTGCCGCGAGCGCGGCATCCCCGATCATCACCGGGATGATCGGGTGCTCGCCGGGCTTGAGCGTGAAGCCGAGCCGCTCGAGGCCGGCGCGGAAGTAGCGGGCGTTCTCGTGCACCCGGGCGCGCAGCTCGGGCCGCTCGCTGAGCAGCTCGAGCACGCGCAGCCCGGCGGCGGCCACCACCGGCGGGATGCTGTTGGAGAAGAGGTAGGGCCGCGAGCGCTGGCGCAGCCACTCGATCACCGGGGCGCGCGAGGCGACGTATCCGCCGCTCGCGCCCCCGAGCGCCTTGCCGAGGGTGCCGGTGAGGATGTCGATGCGCGCTGCGACGGCGCAGTGCTCGGGCGTGCCGCGGCCGTGCGCGCCCATGAAGCCCGTGGCGTGCGAGTCATCGACCATCACCAGCGCATCGTAGCGCTCGGCGAGCGCGCAGATCTGCGCCAGGTTCGCCACCGTGCCGTCCATCGAGAACACCCCGTCGGTGGCGATGAGCCGGGTGCGGGCCGACCCGCAGCGCTGCAGGCAGGCCTCGAGTTCGGCCATGTCGTTGTTGGCGTAGCGCAGCCGCTCGGCCTTGCACAGGCGGATCCCATCGATGATGCTGGCGTGGTTCAGCGCATCGGAGATGACCGCATCGCGCTCATCGAGCAGCGTCTCGAACAGCCCGCCGTTGGCATCGAAGCAGGAGGAGTAGAGGATGGCATCCTCGGTGCCGAGGAACTCGCTCAGGCGCCGCTCGAGCGCCTTGTGCACCGTCTGCGTGCCGCAGATGAAGCGCACCGAGGCCATCCCGAAGCCGAGCCGATCGAGCGCCTCGTGCGCCGCGCTGAGCACGGTCGGATCGCTGGCGAGCCCGAGATAGTTGTTGGCGCAGAGGTTGATCACCTCGCGCCCGGCGGTGCGGATCTGCCCGCCCTGCGGGGTCTCGATCACCCGTTCGTTCTTGTACAAGCCCTGGTCCTTCAGGGCGCCGAGGTCCGAGCGCAGACGCTCGATGAGTTGAGGCATCATGCGCGGCGATTATACCCGCGCGAGCGCAGCGGCGGGGCTCGGCTGCACGAGCCCTCAGAGCGTGCCGCCGAGACTGATGGTGCGCCCGTGCACGGCCAGGCGCTGCGTCTGGCTCAGGTGCCCGAGGGCGCGCACCACCGTCTCGGGGGCAAGTCCGAGGTACGAGCCGATGTCCGCGCGGGTGAGCGGCAGGCGGAATCGCTTCTCGCGCGCCGGCAGCTGCGCCCGCTCGATGTAGTTCTCGATGAAGGCCGCGACTCGCTCGATCGCCGGCAGACCCGCCCAGGGTGCCGCGGCGCGCTCCGGTTGTGCGGCGCTCTTCAGCAGCAGCCGCTCGAGCAGCGCGCCGTGGCTGGCGGCCGTACCGGGCTCGGGCATGTGCAGCTGGCACACCGCGCTCGCGGTGGCGGCCTGGGCGGTGTAGGGTTGGGTGCCGCGCGCGTAGCTCTCAAGGCCGACCAGCTCCCCCGGCAGCCGCAGCCCGACGACCCGCTGCGAGCCGTCCGGCAGGCTCATGCGCAGCACCATGCAGCCGGTGGCGACGATGTACACCGCCGGGGCGCCTCCCTGCTCGAGCAGGCGCGCCCCGCGCTCGAGCGGCGGCTCGCGCCGCGCGTGCACCGCGTCGGCGATCAGCGGCTCGGCCCCCCAGCAGCGGCGCGTGGCCGGGCAGAGGGCACAGTCGGTTTCACTCTGGGCGCCATTGCGGCTGCGGCTGCGATCAGGGCTGTTCATGTTCGGGACCGTAGCGCCTCAGAGGGTGCGATCGATATCAGGATTTTCCGCAGGTCCCCCGAGGCGGCGCGGCGTGCGCCAAAACTGATGTTCGTCATTTTTGAAGCTACGCCCACGGCCGTGCGCTCCGGCATCATCGGCGCGCTCATGAACACCCACGCCCATCCTCACACCGAGCTCGCCGCGCGCCTCGCGCATGTGGTGCCTGCCGCCGAAATCGCACTTGCCGCGCCGCTCATCAGGCGCATCGAGGCGCTGAAGGCGGCGCACGGGGCGCTGATCCTGGCGCACAACTATCAGACGCCGTTGGTCAGCGCGGTGGCCGATTTCACCGGCGACTCCCTCGCCATGGCGCAGTTCGCGCTCGAAGCGCCCGCGCGCACCCTGGTAGTGTGCGGCGTGCGCTTCATGGCCGAGACCGTCAAGCTGCTCTGCCCGGACAAGCCCGTACTGCTCAGCGCCGAGGAGGCCGGCTGCTCGCTCGCCGACTCGATCGACGTCGAGGCGGTGCGCGCCGTGCGCGCCGCCTGCCCAGGGGTACCGGCCGTGGCCTACATCAACACGAGTGCGGCGGTGAAGGCCGAAGTCGATGTGTGCTGCACCTCGGCCAACGCCGTGCGCGTGGTGCGCGCCCTCGGCGTCCCGCGGGTCATCATGCTGCCCGACCAGCACCTGGCGGGATTTGTCGCGCAGGAAAGCGGCCTCGAGATCGTCTCCTGGGGCGGCCAGTGCGAGGTGCACACCCGCTTCGATGCCGCCGATATCCGTGCGTTCCGTCGCGATGCGGCGGTGACCGTGCTGGCGCACCCGGAGTGTCCGCAAGCGGTACGCGCGGAGGCTGATTTCGTCGGCTCCACCGGCGCGATGGCGAAGTTTCTGAGCGAACGCCGCCCGCCGCGAGCGATGCTGCTCACCGAGTGCGCCATGGCCGACAACGTCGCGGTGCAATGCCCGGACATCCAGTTCGTGCGTCCCTGCAATCTCTGTCCGCACATGAAAGCCACCACGCTCGAGCGCGTGGTACACGCGCTCGAGACGTTTACCGCGCTGATCGAAATCGACCCGGCGCTCGCAGCGCGGGCTCGCCGTCCGATCGCGCGCATGCTCGAGATCGGCTGAGGGGCTCGCGATGCGTACATTGCAGACCGATGTGCTCGTCATCGGCGCCGGCGCGGCTGGTCTGTGTGCGGCGCTCGCCGCCGCCCCGCGCCGGGTGCTCGTGGTGTCGGCGGCCGATCCGCGGCTCGCCAGCTCCACCGCGCTCGCCCAGGGCGGCATCGCAGCGCCGCTCGCCGCGGGGGATTCGGTCGAGGCGCAGATGGCCGATACGCTCTCGGCCGGTTGTCACAGCAGCGACCGGCGAGCGGCGCTGCGCGTGATCCGCGGGGCTCGCGAGGCGGTGAGCTTTCTGTCCGATCTCGGCGTGTGCTTCGACCGTGATGAGGCCGGCTGGCGGCTGCATCGCGAGGGCGGTCACAGCCGTGCCCGGGTGTTGCATGCGCGCGGGGATCGCACCGGCGCGGCGATTCTCTCGGCCCTGCTCGCGGCGGCGGCGAACGCTGAGCACATCGATCTGCTCTCGGGCCTGCAGGTGCTCGCGCTGCGTGAAGGGCCGGACGAGCGGCTCTGTGGTGCCTGGGCCGTGGAGGGCGGCGGCGAGGCCGTGCGGCTCGAGGCGCACGAGACCGTGCTCGCCACCGGTGGGGTGGGACGGCTGTTCCCGAGCACCACCAACGGGCCGGCGGCCGAGGGCGACGGGCTCGCCATGGCCCTCGGCCACGGGGCTCGCGTGGCGGGACTGGAGTTCGTGCAGTTCCATCCCACGGCGCTCGCCGCCGGAGCCGATCCGCTGCCGCTGCTCACCGAGGCACTGCGCGGGGCCGGCGCGGTGCTGCGCGATGGGCACGGGGAGCGGTTCATGGTGGGCGTGCATCCGCTGGCGGAGCTCGCGCCGCGCGATGTGGTGGCGCGCGAAGTGTGGTCGCGCCGCGCGCGCGGGGAGCCGGTCTGGTTGGATGCGACGGGCGTGTTCGCCGGTGAGTACGCCGAGGAGTTTCCGGCGGCGCTCGCGGCGTGCCGGGCGCACGGCATCGATCCGGTTCGTGAGGCCATCCCGGTGAGTGCTGCGGCGCACTATCACATGGGCGGCGTGGTGGTCGACACGCTCGGACGCAGTACGCGCTCGGGCTTGTGGGCCTGCGGCGAGGTGGCCTTCACGGGCATGCACGGGGCGAATCGGCTGGCCAGCAACTCGCTGCTCGAGGCGGTGGTGTGCGGGCGTACCGTGGGGCGTGCGCTGGCGCGCGAGCACAATCCGCAGCGGCACATCCGCGTGCGAGCCGCGCAGGAGGTGCCACCGCCACTGCAGACCCCTGCGCAGCTCGCCGGACAAGTCCGCTCGATCGTCGGGCGCTGCCTCGGTCCGCTGCGCCGCGCCAGCGAGCTCGAGCAGGGCGGGCGCGATCTGGCGGTCCTGCGCGCACAGCTCGCGCCCGAGGCGCTCCTCGAGCGGCGCCGTCTCGAGCTCGCCCAGGCGATGGTGCGCGCGGCTCTCGAGCGCCGCGAGAGCCGAGGCGCGCATTGGCGCGAGGACTACCCGGTACGCGACCCGGCCTACGATGTGGCCTGAATGTTCGGCGCACGGATCCCGCCGGGCAGCAGTTGACTGCCGGTCGCCTGCGCAGTGGTGCAGGTGCTCGCGCCCGTCGAGGCGACCACGATCTGTCCGCGACAGATCTCTCCAGTATGCGCATTGATCACCCGCACGGTGCCTGTGTTTCGCTAGAATTTCCTAACACGGCAACAAGACGTTATTCAGTGAGGTGTCTGCCGAGATCCACTTCGGCGTTACGGCCCGGGGATGCGCGCGACGCGTCGTGAAGCGGATGTCGGGAGGGGGGTAACGGAGGATCTGGACAACCGGCTGCTAAGGTCCGGTGCGGACAACCGTGGTTGCAGTGCTGGATCGCTTCTCTCGGGAGCGCGCGCAGGGACGGGCTGCTCGATCGCTGTATACCAGGCGACACCGTCGCGTAAGTCGCGCGCCACGAGACCGCGGTGCATCAGGTAATTGAGGTGAGCGAGGGTCTCGCCGGTGGCGAGAATGAGCAGCTCCTTGTGCACCGGCCGACGGAACAGCAGCGCAAATAAGTCGATGACCCGCTTCGGCTCACGGAGTGCCTGGAGTAATCGCTCCAGCGCCTCTTCATGCCGTTCTTTCAGTCGTGCGAGGCGTACGTGCAAGCCGCGAAACGGCTCATTGTGCGCGGGCAGGACCAGGAGGTCGCCGGGGACGTGTCGCGCAATGTGGTCAATGGAGGAAAGCCAGTCACCCAGGGGATCTGCCTCGGGTTCGGTCGGGAACACCGATACATTTGAGCTGATGCGCGGTAGGACCTGGTCACCGGAAATCAACACCTTCAATTCCGGACAGTACAGGCACAGGTGCTCCGGGGAATGTCCACGCCCGATCAGCGCGTTCCAGCGATGGATGCCGATGTCGATTTCTTCTTCATCGCGGACGCAGCGGAAGCTCTCGGGCAGAGTGTAGATGAACTTGCCAAAGCCACCGAAGCGCGCTCTGTAGTCCGCGATCGCCGCCTCGTCCCAGCCGGCCGCGCGATAGAAGCGGGTGGCCTCCTCGGGCGCTTCTCGATGGGTGTCGGCAACGAGCATCCGGCAGAATACGTACTCCAGCCGCGTCATCCACAGTGCGCAGCTGAACTGGCGAGTCAGCCAGCCAGCCGTGCCGACGTGGTCGGGGTGCATGTGGGTGCAGATCACGCGTCTGACCGGTCGGTCACCGAGCGAATGGGAGAACGCGTGCTGCCACGCCGCCGCCGTGTCGGGGGTATGCATCCCGGTGTCGACCAGGGTCCAACCATCCCCGTCGGCGAGCGCCCAAACGTTGATGTGGCCGAGCGCCATCGGCAGGGGCATCGCCAGCCACAGCACGCCTGGGGCGATTTGTACCGCTTGGCCAGGACCAGGGGCGCGGTCGAAGGGGTAGATCAGCGGATCGGTGTTCAACGACATGGCCGGTGGCGTCTGCTGTCCGGTTACATTCGATTGCCCCGCTCGCAGTCTGCAGCCACAACAGCGCGTTCACGCCAAACGGGCAAGATTTCAGGGCTTGGTTCGGGGTGGAAAGCTCTGCGTGCAGGCGTTCCGTTGACCCTCAGTCGGGCTTGGGCAGGCCAGCCAGCTCGTGAATCTTGTCATCGAGGTACTCCAGCACCCGCTTGTCTCGCTCACTCTCTTTGTGCGTCAAGAAGCTGATGGCCATCCCCTCGAGGACGTATCGAACCAAGTCCAGCGCAATATCGAACTTCATTCCCCGGCCCTTCCACTCGGGGAACACCTCGACGGCTGCGTCATACCATTCGCGTTCGAACGCTTCCTGGGCCGGGCGGAGAATCGCCGCCAATTCCTTGTCGGTCCGGGCTGCGACGGCAAGCTCAAAAAAAGCGACGAACATCGGATGGTGCACCTGGGCCCAGTAGGCCTCGAGACTCTGGCGCAGGTGATCGCCGCTGACTAAGGGCTTAGTCACTGCCTTGCGAAATGCCCGCAGGCGCTTGGCATGCAGGTATTCCACCGCCGCTCTGACGACCGCGAGCTTGGAGGGAAAATGGTGCAGCATCGCGCCGCGCGAAAGCCCTGCCTTTTCCGCGATCAGCGTAGTGGTGGTCTGGGAATAGCCATGTTCAACGAAACAGCGGATCGCCGCCTCAGTGATCTGAGTGCGCGTCAGTGCACTCTTTTGTGCCTGCCAGCCGAGTTCGTCTGGGGCTTCCCGATTGGACTTGGCGAGTGTCGAGCTTCGTGCTGTAACCATAACGCTGTTCTTATCATATACGGTATTCGAACGATACCTAAAAAAGTCAATAATGACTAAAAAAGTCAGAAGCGATTGATCTAGTCAGGCCTGACTGGTAACTTCAAGGCAGTTGGACCGTTCCGGTCGAGCTCGAAACGAAATTGCCATGAACAGATTGGCCGAAAAAGTCGCTCTCATCACCGGGGCCGCCTCGGGACTGGGCCGGGCAGATGCCCATGCCATGGTTCGTGAGGGAGCGCGCGTACTGCTCTCGGACGTGAACGAATCTGCCGGTGCGCAGCTTGCCGCGGAATTGAACGCGATTCGCGCCGGTAGCGCTGCATTTATCCCCCATGACGTACGCGATGAGAGCCGCTGGGGTGAGGTCATCAAGGAATGCCACGCTCGCTTCGGTGCGCTGCACATCCTGGTGAACAACGCTGGCGTAGTCGTGATTGCCACGCCTGAAACGACAACCCTCGAGCAATTCCGTTTCGCAAATGCGGTGATGTCCGAGGGCGTGTTTCTCGGCTGCAAGGCCGCCATCCCGTTGCTGCACGCCTCCGGCGGCGGGTCGATCATCAACATGTCCTCGGTGGCATCGCACATCGGTTACCCAGTCTTCTTCGCCTATAGTGCGGCCAAGGGTGCGGTTCGGGCCATGACCAAGTCGATTGCCGTGCACTGTCAGATGAACAAGTATGGCATCCGCTGCAACTCTATTCACGCGGGGGCCATCGAGACGCCCATGGTGCAGCAGGCCAACGCTGCGCTCGGCTTGAAGATGCAGGATTACGAAGCTGCCCCCTGGGGACTGGGCAAGCCGGAGGACGTCGCGAACCTCGTCGTGTACCTTGCGTCGGACGAGTCGCGCTTCGTCAATGGCACCGAGATCGTCATCGACAATGCGCTGACCGTGCAGTGAGCGGAGCGCTCCGGGGTGGTGGGCGCGGCGGATATGCGTTACTTTGAAGACCTCGTCGAAGGCGAGGAACGTGAGTCCCTGGGGCGGGAAGTCACGGAGGCGGAGTTGCTGTCCTTTGCGCGCCAGTATGATCCGCAATATTTTCATGCCGATCCGCAGGGCGCGGGACGCTCAATTTTCGGCGGTATTGTCGCTTCGGGTATTTTTACGATGGCCGTATGGCGCCAGCTCGATCATCGGATCTGCGGTGATATCGCTTGGATTTGCGGCGTAGCGTGGGACGACGTCCGCTTTCCGCACGCGGTGCGTCCCGGCGATGCTCTGAGGGCTCGCGCGCGCTGTCTCAGCAAGCGCATCTCGCGCAAGGACGAACGCCGCGGCGTCACGATATTTCAGTACACATTGCTGAATCAGCGGGACGAGACCGTATTCACGTGCCGCAGTACCAATCTGGTCGAGCGGCGTCCGTCGAGGAGCTGATCAATCCTCCCCGTGGTAGCGACGCCAGCTGGGCAAGCCTTCGGGATAGTCGGCGGGCCGCTGATCGCCGTAGGCACGCATGCGCAGCCGGCTGCCGAGACCCTCGGCGTACTCGGCGACGGGGAGATAGTACAAAAACGAGAGCGACCGCTCGGCAAAGCACCAGCGACCCTCGTGGCGCCGGTACTGGTCCCGGTAGCGCAGCGCGGTGATCAGCGCTTGGCCGTTGCGCCAGACTTCCGCGTGGGAAGACACCAAGCCTGTGGCGCGGTCCGGATCCTTGGAGTTGAGTTCGATGATTTGGTCGTGCGCGACGTGATTGGTGGCCTTTAGTGCCGAGAATCGTGCGTGAAACTGCTCGATGATTGCCGCTCGGCCGTGCGCGCTCATCACGCCATCCTGGGAACGGAATACTGCCTCGGGCGTGAACAGTGCGGCAAGTGCCTCAATGTCGCGGTCGTCGACGGCCACGCCGTAGCGGGCGACGAGCTCGCGCAGTGCCAGACGGTCTTCAAGAGCGGTGATGCGCCGTGTCAGCGCCGATAGATCATGGTTCATGCGGATCACACCTTTGTGCTGCATTTTTTTGAGGGGGAATGGTCATGAAACGTCTCGCGAAAAAGGTTGCGGTGGTGCTGGGCGCGGCCGGAAAGGGCAACATGGGCCAGGGGATCGCCCAGCGCTTCGCCGAGGAGGGCGCGCGCGTGGTGGTTGCAGGGCGCAATGAACAAGTTCTGCGCGAATTCGCCGCCGAGATCGACGGCCGTGCAATGCTGTGCGACATCACGAACAAGTCCGAGTTGAGCGCCCTCGCGCAGGTGGCGCTCGATGAATTCGGCCGCATCGACATCGCGGTGAACTGCACCGGGTACGGGCTGCTGGTCAAGCTCCTGGAGACCACCGAGGAGCAGATTGATCGGGTGATGGACCTGCATTTCAAAGGCTCGTACTTCTTCCTGCAGGTGTTCTGCGACGTTCTTGGCCGCGGTGGCGGCGGCTCGGTGATCCTGACCTCCTCGGCGTCGGTGCATGCGCTGCTGTACCACCATGCCGCCTACATCGGCTCCAAGGCGGGAGCGGAGGCGCTGGCGCGCTGTTTCGCCAACGAGTTCGGTGCACGCGGTGTTCGCGTCAACTCGGTCGCGCCGGGTCTGACCGCCACGCCGATGACCTCGCGCGAGATGCAGATGCCGGGGCTCGAGGCGGCCTTCATCAAGGAATATCCGCTCGGGCGCATCGGTACCATTGCCGACGTGGCCAATGCTGCGGTGTGGCTGGCGGGAGATGAGTGCTTCATGACCGGACAGGTGCTGCAGGTGAATGGCGGGGTCACGCTCAGGCGCAATCCGTTGCCGCGCGAGATCAATGCCAGTCTCGCCGCCGCGCGAACGCCGGCCGGGTAAATCGCTGCGTGGCCATCGCCACAGTGTGCACCCAACCGGGTCATAAAAAAAACAGTCACGACTGATTGTATTTTGAATGGCGCCCCCTATAATCGGGCCTCAGGAGCCTTTGCAGCTCACCGCCTTTCGGGCGTCGCGCACCACAGGCTGCCGTCTGCGGTGCCCAACGTCCGCACTCACATTTGGAGGAAACCGCGATGGACCTGGGTCTGAGGGGTAAGAAGGCCATTGTCACGGGCGCGACCAAGGGCATCGGTCGCGCGATCGTCGAGCTATTTGCCGCGGAAGGCGTGGATATCGGATTGTGCTCGCGTACCCAGGAGGACGTCGACACGACGGTGCAGGCGCTCAAGCGCCACAATGTCAACGTGGTCGGGGAGGCCGTCAACGTTCGTGACGGTGAGTCGTACAAAGCATGGCTCGGCCGCGCCGTGGAGGCGCTCGGCGGTTGCGATATCTTTGTGCCCAACGTCAGCGCTGGCGGCGGGTTCGACAGCGACAAGAACTGGACCAGGAACTTCGAAGTCGACGTCATGCACACCGTACGCGGATGTGACACGTTGATGCCGCACCTGGAGAAGTGCGGATCCGGTTCGATCGTGATCATTGCCTCGACGAATGCCTTGGAGACCTTTGGCGTCCCGCAGGCGTTTAATGCAATGAAGGCCGGGCTGATCACCTACGCGAAGCAGCTCGCCCAGCACGTTGGAAAAAAAGGCGTGCGGGTCAACTCGGTGTCGCCTGGCCCGGTCTACTTCGAGGGAGGTAACTGGGAAATGATCAAGGGCACGATGCCAAAAGTGTTCGATTACGCGATGCGGCAAATCCCGTGCGGCCGCATGGGAACCCCAGAAGAGGTCGCGCGCATCGTGGCATTCGTGGCGAGTCCCGCCGGTAGTCTCATCACCGGCTCGAACGTCGTTGCCGACAACGGTTTCACCAAGCGCGTCCAGTTCTGATCATGGACGAGTTCTGGCAGCGCTCGAAATCGCCGGAATTTGTCCCGGTTCCGCGGGTGCAGCCGGGCGGCAGTCCGCAAACACCGGTTGAAAAGGCGCCTGATCCGCAACTGGGCGAGGACATCGTCGATCCGCGACGCTACTTCTCGCGCGAGTTCATGCAGCTCGAATGGGAGCGCATGTGGAGCAAGGTATGGCTGCTCGGTGGGCGCGAGGTCGACATTCCCGAGCCCGGCGATTACATCGTCACCGAGATCGGCCCGGAGTCGATTCTGATCGTGCGCCAGCGCGACGGGGGCGTGCGTGCCTTCTACAACGTGTGCCAGCACCGCGGCGCACGCATCCGCAGCTGCGGCATCGGCACGACCGGCGCATCGCTGACCTTCAAGTGTCCCTACCATCACTGGGAATACGAGCTTAATGGTTCATATCACCGCATCCCGGACATCGATACGTTTCCCCAGGGCAAGCCGAAACACTCCCTGAGCGAGATCCATTGCGACACTTGGGGCGGGTTCGTGTGGTACACACTCAACGAATCGCCCGAGCCGTTGCTGCAATTCCTCGATCCGATCCCGCAACATCTCGAGGCGTACAACTTGCACAAAATGGTGCAGACTCGTGACATCACGGTCGAGTGGAACTGCAATTGGAAGACCTCCGTGGACGCCTTCAACGAGACGTACCACGTGCAGGGCATTCACCCGCAACTGCTTTGGTATCTACATGATCTTGACGTGCAAATCGATTGCTATGGGCGCCACAACCGCTACCTGATCCCGTTTGGTACATTTTCCCCGCGGGTGCGCAAGCCGCCGTCTATTCCCGAGCCGATCAAGACGATCATGAAAGGCGCTGGCATGGACCCGGCGGATTACGACGGACCGATCGGCCAGATCCGCCGCGATGTACAACTGCACAAACGCGCCTACGGCGCCTCGCAGGGAAAGGATTACTCGCGGCTGAACGACGATCAGCTCACCGACGATTATCACTACCTGATCTTTCCGAACCTGTCTCTGAACGTGCATGCCGACGATTTCTGGATTTTTCGCCAGCGGCCTCATCCAGAGGACCCCGATCGGATGTTTTACGACATCATGACCTTCGAACTCGTTCCGGACGGCGAGCAGTGGCCGGAGCGGGCCGAGCACAAGCAGTGGAAACACGGCGACAAATCAATCGGCCTAGTGCTCGACCAGGATGCGCAGAACCTGCCGAGCGTGCAGGCCGGCATGCATTCGAAGGGCTTTAAGGGGTTGTGGATAGGCGCTCAGGAACTGCGCATCAGGCACTTCCACAAGGTGCTCGACGATTACCTCTACGGTTCGCAGGGCAAGCCCGCGGGCGCTCTGTAAGGAGGCACTGACAGTGCAACTCGGCCGCTTGCAGCTACTTGACGTGTATCGGCGCATGAAGATGATCCGCGAGTTCGAGGAACGGCTCCACGTAGAGATCGCCACCGGTGAGATCCCCGGGTTCACTCACTTGTATGCCGGGCAGGAAGCCGTTGCCGTGGGGGTCTGCACGGACCTTTCGGACCAGGATTACATCGTCAGCACGCACCGCGGCCATGGTCATTGCATCGCCAAGGGCTGTGACGTCGGCGGCATGATGAAGGAGATCTATGGCCGTCGCGACGGTCTGTGCAAGGGCAAGGGCGGCTCGATGCACATCGCGGACTTCGATAAGGGTATGCTCGGCGCGAACGCCATCGTCGGTGGCGGACCGCCGCTCGCGGTGGGTGCCGCCATCGCCTGTCAGTTGCGGCGCAAGCCGGGAACCGAAGGCCAAGTCAGTGTCGCTTTCGGCGGTGACGGCAGTTGCAACCAGGGCACTGTGTTCGAAGCGATGAATTTGGCGGTGGTGCTCGGTGCGCCGACGATCTTCATTTTCGAGAACAACGGTTACAGTGAGCACACTGGGGCGGATTACGCGGTGGGCTCCAAGGACATCACGGGACGTAGCGCCGCCTTCGGCATGCCGGCCGAGAGGGTCGACGGCAGTGACTTCTTCGCGGTGCACGCGGCCATGGCGCGCGCCATTGCGCGCGCTCGCACCGGCGGTGGTCCGAGCACCATTGAGGCGCTCACCACGCGCTATTACGGTCACTTTGAAGGCGATCCGCAGAAGTACCGCGCGAAGGGCGAAGTCGAACAACAGCGGGCCACCATGAACTGTCTGACTCGCTTTCGCGATGCGGTCACCGCTGGCGGCCTCATAGGCGCCGCGGAATTCGATGCGATCGATCGAGAAGTGCGTGTCGAAATCGAGGCGGCCGTTAGCGCTGCGCGTGCGGCGCCCTTGCCGTCCGAGTCGGACCTGACTAGCGACGTCTACATCAGCTACTGAAAGACCGGATTCGGCAGGACGACTCTCATGCCACAGCTCTCGATGCGTGATGCCATCAACCAAGCACTGCACCAAGAAATGGAACGCGACCCTCGCGTGATCGTGCTCGGCGAGGACGTCTCGGGCGGGGCCGGCGGGACCTCCGGCGAGCGTGAAGCGTCGGGCGGGATCTTTGGGGTCACCAAGGGGCTGCTGCCGCGCTTCGGTGCCGAGCGGGTCATCGACACGCCGATCAGCGAATCGGCAATCATCGGTGCGGCCGCCGGGGCGGCGCTCGCCGGCCTACGACCGGTCGCGGAACTCATGTTTGCTGACTTCGTTGGCGTGTGCATGGACCAGATCTACAACCAGGTGGCGAAATTCCGCTACATGTTCGGTGGCAAGAGTACCTGCCCAGTCGTGATCCGCATGGCTATGGGTGCGGGGATGAATATGGGCGCGCAGCACTCACAGGCCATTTACGGGCTGCTCACTGCGATCCCGGGACTGAAGATCGTGGTGCCGTCGAATGCCCGTGACGCCAAGGGTCTGCTCATCGAATCGATTCGCGATGACGATCCAGTGATATTTTTCGAGCACAAGGCACTCTACCCGCGCAAGAGCGAGGTGCCCGAGGATCCCTACCGCGTGCGTTTTGGCGAGGCCAACGTACTGCGCGAGGGTTCCGATGTTACGGTGGTCGCAATAGGCCGAATGGTGGTGTTTGCCGAGAAGGCGCTCGATGCGCTCGCTAAGGACGGCATCACCTGCGACCTGATTGATCCGCGGACCACCTCGCCGCTTGATGACGAGACCATCCTGGAGAGTCTGGAGAATACCGGACGGCTGGTCGTGGTCGATGAGTCCCCGCCGCGCTGCAGCGTGGCCGCCGACATTGCCGCGCTCGCTGCGAGTCGCGGTTTCGAATCCCTTAAGGCACCCGTGGTCATGGTAACAGCCCCACACACGCCGGTGCCTTTCTCCCCGGCGCTTGAGCGCGCATATGTGCCAGGGCCGCCCCGTATCGAGGCGGCCGTCCGTCAAGTAGTAGGTAAGCGGTGATGAGCGCGTCGATTCAAGCGGTTACGATGCCTAAGTGGGGCATCGAAATGGTCGAAGGCACCATCGTTCAGTGGACTGCGAGGGAGGGCCAGCAGATCGGCAAGGGCGACCCACTGCTGGAGGTCGAAACCGAGAAGATAGTCAACGCGGTCGACTCTCCGGCAAGCGGCACACTGCGGCGTGTCATCGCGGATCCCGGCGAGGTTCGCCCGGTTGGGGCGCTGCTCGCGGTGCTGGCAGATGAGCACGTGAGCGAGGAGGCGATCGAGCAGTTCATCGATCATTTTAAGGGCGCAAGTGTTTCGTTCGAGCCCGGCGAGAGCGCGACCGCTGCGTCGCCGGCGTCTTCCGGGGACGCAGCACCCGATGACGGGACGGAATCTGAGGACGAATTGCGGGTCAGCCCGCTTGCAAAGCGCCTCGCTGAGCGGCTCGGTGTCGATCTGGCGAAGGTGCAAGGCACCGGGAGGCACGGCCGAATCACACGCGAGGACGTTGAGGCTTTTGTGGCGAAGAGCGGTGCGGCACCGCAGCCTGCCGCGGACTTTCCCGAGAACACCCCGGTGCGTCAGCGCTTTTCGGGGACTCGCGCCACCATCGCCCGGCGCCTGCTGGAGTCGACGCAGAGCATTCCGCACTTCCGGCTGAGCATCGATGTGCACGCCGCAGCCCTGGTCGAGCGCTCGGCCGCTGCCACGCGTGATGCGGGCCTGCGAATCACGGTTAATGACCTGCTGGTGCGCAGTTGCGCGCTGGCACTCGCGGCGCATCCGCAACTGAATTCCTGGCTCCAAGGCGAGGAGGTGCTGCAGTTCCCCCGTGCCGATGTGGCTGTGGCGATCGCCGCGCCCGGTGGCCTGATCACTCCAGTGGTGCGCGGGGCAAATATCAAGACGCTTGCGGAGATTGCGGCTGCGACGGCCAATCTTTTCGAGCGTGCTCGCCGCGGCGCACTGGTTCGCGAGGACATCGCTGGCGGCACGTTCACCTTGTCCAATCTCGGCATGTACGGCCTGCCACGTTTCGACGCGATCATCAATCCGCCGCAGGTGGCGATCCTTGCCGTGGGTGCGGCTGAGGAGCGTGTCATCGCGCTCGACGGGGTGCCTGTGGTGGCTAAGGTGATGACACTGACGCTTTCGGCCGATCATCGGGTCATCGACGGAGCCGTAGGCGCGGGCTTTCTCGCCACGCTGCGTGAGTTGATCGAACAGCCGGCGCGCCTGTAGCGCTCCGGAGAAAAGGCGCTGCATTTCGCTGGGGGGGTATCGCGATGTCTCGCATAGTTTGGTCGCTTTTACTGGTCTTCGTGGCGGGCCTTGCGCCAGCTGTGGTCACGGCGCGGCGCGCACCCGTGTCACCTATGCGCGCTCTGTCGGTCCACCAGGCGGGCAGCACCGGGGCGGAACTGAGTGTCGCACGCTGGCCGGGAGCTCCGTTGTTCGCTCAGCATTGTGCTGAGTGCCATGAGGGCCAAGTGCCGGCTGCTCCGGAGAAGTTGCTTCTAGGGATGATGTCCCCCGCAGCGATTTTCGCGGCGCTCACGCACGGGATGATGGTGGAGGAAGGCAAACCGCTCACGATGCTGCAGAAGCGCGAGGTCGCCGAATATCTCTCCGGGCAGCGCTTCAGCGCAGTTCGCCAGCACCATCCGCTGCTGATGTGCAAGGGGGCCGCTGCCAAATTCGATCTTGCCCAGGCGCCCGTGCCTTACGGGTGGGGGCACAACAACTCGCGGTTCATCCCGGCGGGCATCGCGCAGCTTCCGTTGGCCGCCGTGCCGAACCTAAAACTCAAGTGGGCGTTCGCATTTCCGGGAGCGCTGCGCGCACGATCCCAGCCTGCGATCGCCTACGGCGCGGTATACGTCGGGAGCCAGAACGGGACGGTATACGCTCTGGATCTGGCCAACGGCTGCGTCCGTTGGACCTACCGAGCGCGCTCGGAAGTGCGCACCGGCATGGTGCTCGCCACCGCGAGTGACCACGACCACGGGCCGCACCTGTATTTTGGCGACATCATCGGCAATGTCTATGCGGTTAATCCGCTCACGGGAAAGCTCCAATGGCGGCGGAAGGTCAGCACGAATCCGAACGCGACGCTTACCGGGACGCCCGCCTTGTACGACGGGACACTCTACGTGCCGGTGTCCTCGCTGGAGGAGGCCACTGCTGCGGCAATGCATAAGCCGTGCTGCAGCTTCCGTGGCTCGGTGGTCGCACTCAATGGCGAGACTGGCGCAGTCCGTTGGCGGACATTCACGATCCCGACTAGACCACGGATCGTTGGCAAAACGCGTATCGGCGTCGACATCTTCGCTCCATCGGGTGCGCCTGTATGGAATAGCCCGACGGTCGATCCCCGGCGTGGTGTGCTCTACGTCGCCACGGGAGACAATTACACTTCGCCGGCCGATGACATGAGTGACGCCGTCCTCGCAATGCGTCTCAGCGATGGGAAGATTCTCTGGCATCGGCAGCTGCTCGCTCACGACGCCTGGAACGTGGCGTGCATGTTCAAGGGCAATCCGAATTGCCCGCGCCAGGACGGTCCGGATGCCGATTTTGGTGCGTCCGTCATTCTCACCACATTGCCCAACGGTCGGCAGATATTGCTTGCCGGGCAGAAGAGCGGCATCGTCTACGGTCTCGACCCGAATGCGCGTGGGCGCATCGAGTGGAGGCAACGCGTGGGGCGCGGGGGAGTGCAGGGGGGTATCGAGTTTGGTATGACCGCGTACGGTGGTCGGGTCTTTGTGCCCATCTCGGACATGAAGAATGGGCATGACGGCCGCACCTACCAGTCGCCACCGCGACCTGGACTTTATGCATTGAATGCGGCGAACGGGCGGATCCTCTGGTCGCGACCGGCTGCACACCTCTGCCACGGTCGAGCGTTCTGCGATCCGGGTATCGCCGCGGCGATCACTTCGATCCCGGGAGTGGTGTTTGCCGGCCACCTCGATGGCATGCTTGGGGCCTACTCGGCGCGTAACGGCAAGTCTCTGTGGCGCTACAACGCGCTGCGTACTTTTAAAACAGTCTCGGGCGCGAGCGCCAAGGGTGGCTCGTTCGATGGGCCCGGTGCCGTGGTGCGTGATGGCTACGTGGTGATCGATTCAGGTTATGGGCTGTATTTCCATATGCCTGGCAACGTTCTGCTCGTGTTCAAGGCCCGATTGCACTGAACGGGTCGGCGCGATGGCGCCCGCGGACTGCCGCGGGTCGCTGTTTGCGCGGCACTGAGTGCATTGCACAACAAAGAGGGGGCGGCGCATCGCGCCGCCCCGCACCTTTTCATTCGTCCTCGATTGACCCGCTGACGCCGAGCCCGTGGGGCTCAGGCCACCCAGTCGAACATCTGTAGGTCCATCTCCTCAGCCAGGCATGCGAGGATCGGCGGCACGAGGCGTTCATGGAAGGGCGAGCCCTGATGCACCTGAAACGCCTCGTCATCCTGGAAGCGACCGTAGACGATATACGTCGAGGCTTTTGTGCGGTGCCGGATGACGTCGTACACCCGTGTCCCGGGTTCGCTCTGATGCGTCAGCTGCGAGAGCTCACGCTGCAAGTCCTCGAACCGCTTCTCCATGCCTGGCTTGACGACGAGAGTGGCGACAAAAGTGGTGGACATGTGTGCTGCTACCCCTGTTGAGCGGCGCGCTCGAGCTCCTCGAGGAGCTGATCGCGCAGCCGGAACTTCTGAATCTTGCTTGTGGACATCGGCCACTCGGTGACGAAGCGGATGTGGCGCGGTACCTTGAAGCTCGCGATCTCGCGGCGGCAGAATTCGATCAGCTCCTGCGGTTTGACTGCGACATTCGGCTGGCATTCGATAAAGGCTGCGGCGACTTCCACCAGGCGGGTGTCGGGGACGCCGACCACCTGGGCGAGTTTGACCGCCGGGTGGCGCTGCAGACAGCTTTCAATTTCCGCTGCCGCGACATTTTCGCCACCGACCTTCAGCATGTCCTTCACCCGTCCGTGGAACATGATAGTGCCGGCTGCATCCAGCGAGCCGATGTCCCCGGTGTGGAACCAGCCATGCGCATCCAGCGATTGCGCGGTCTTCTCCGTGTCCTTGTAATAGCCCTCGAGCGTGCTGTAACCGCGCACCAGTACCTCGCCACGCGCGCCGGTCGGCAGATCGTCGCCGCTGTCCGGATCGACAATGCGGACCTCGAGGCCTGGCAACGGTCGTCCGAGGCGACCAATTCGCTGCTCGAGCGGGTCATCGAGGCGGCTGGTGGTCACGGTTCCCGCCGTCTCGGTCATGCCGAAGGTACCGACATACAGCGCATCGGGCATTGCCTTGAGCATCGCTTCGGCGATGGCCGGAGGCTGCACTGCGAAATTCGAGTTCATGAGCTTGATGCGCGAGAGGTCGGTCTGGGGAAAATTCGGATGGTGGATCAGGTCCGCCATGATCGTCACGAAGCACGGGTAGGTCGCCGTGACGCGCTCGCTCTCGAGCATGTGCAGCGCCTCGCCGGCATCAAAATGGGTCATGGTGGCGTACACACCGCCGACGTCGAATATCGCGCACAGCGGCAGGATCGCAGCGATGTGGAACATCGGCAGCGGCGACCAGAACACATCGTCGTGCGTGAGCGCATACCGATGCCGACCGAGTGCGATTGAATTGCGCACCATGGCCTCGTGCGAGAGCAGACATCCCTTGGGGTTCGAGGTGGTGCCCGAGGTATAGAGCATGATCGCCACGTCGCGCAGGCGAACGCGCATGCGCGTCTCGTGCACGCTGTCTTCGCTGGCGTGCTCTGCGAGGGCGTCGAACTGCTGCTCGCTGAGGAAACCCTGCGGACGCGTCTTGCCGAGCAGCACAAGGTTGCGCAGGCAGGGGGTGGAGGGGAGTTCAAGACGACGTGGGTCTGTGACCTCGCGCAGCTCAGGCAGCGCGTTGCTTAGCCGCTCGACGAAATTTACCTGCTCGGCGATCCGGTCGGTGGTGAATACCGCAACCAGGTCCCCGTTCCTGATCACGTAGGCGAGCTCGTTGTGGCGGTATCGCGCATTCATCGGTACGGCCACAGCACCGCACAGCGCGATCGCGAAAAGCATCTCGACGAACTCGAAAGAGGTCGGCAGCAGCAGTCCCACGTGGTCGTGTGGCTTCACGCCGAGCGCCTTGAGGCTGCGGGCGCGCATGAGCGCTCTCTCGGCAAGCTCGCCGTAAGTCATGCGCTCCCCGGGCAGAATCAGCGCGGGGGAGTCCGGGTAGCGGTCCGCGGCGGTGAGCAGCAGGTCTCCGAGCGTCGTGACCTGAATCCGTACCGAACGCAGAGCTTCGCTGCGCATCGTCGTGCTGGAGTTTTGCATCGTCGGCTTACAATGGGTCGAAGAATTCACGAACCCACGTGCCGTCGATGCACGCGGCGATTTGCGGCGCAAGCTCAGCGAGCATCGCCGAGTTCATGTGGCGGTGCTCTGCCGCCTCGTCCCGGAACGACTCGAGGACAGCGAACCGATTCGGCTCGCGCAACCGGTAGAATTCGTAGCCCAGCGTGTCAGGTTCATTCTCACGCACGTACTGCTCAAGCTTGCGACAGCACGCGAGGAATTGATCCTCACATTTGGGCTTGACGGTCATCCTCGCGATGAACGTAATTTTTCCCATGGCAATCCCCCTCCAGTGGTCACTGATCATAGCCCAGGAATATTTAAAAAGAAACAGTCACGCCTGTTTGTTTTAAGTGATCTGCGGTACAGTAAGCTTCCGAGAGCCGGGAGTCGATCAATGGCGGTGAGCTGTGACTGATGTGAAGTTCCACGCGGCGCTGCCTGTGGAGGAGATCCCGGAGGGGGGGATGCGCTGCGTTGTGCTGTCAGGCCGCGACATACTGATCTGCCGCACCCGCGACGGGGGCGTATTCGCCCTGGACAACGTCTGTACGCACGCCTACGCGCAGATGCACGAGGGCCGCCTGCGCGGTGTGCGGCTCATTTGCCCATTGCACGGCGCGTCCTTCGACGTGCGCGATGGTCGTGTGCTCGGGGCGCCCGCGACCGAGCCGCTGCTGCGGCACGAGGTGCGGGTGATCGACGGTGTGGTGCACGTCGCACTCAACCCGCCGTGCAGCAGCCCGCCCGGCCATCTCTAGCGGCGTTGATCGAAGCGGCGCCCGATCATGGCCGAGGCGATATTCACCTTCTGGATGTCGATCGCGCCGCCGGCGATGCCCCAGCCCCAGGCATCGCGCAGTCGGCGCTCCATCGGGTATTCCCGGGAATAGCCGTACCCACCCATCAGTTGCACCGCATGGCCGCACACTTCTCTGGCCGCCTCGTTGGCGAAACATTTGGCGACCGAGGCGTCCAGCACGTTCGGCAGCCCATCGCTCATCGTCGCGACGGCGCGCCAGATCAGCAACCGCGCCGCCTCCACCTTCATCTGCATCTCGGCCAGCTTCAGCTGCACAGCCTGGAAATCAACCAAGGGTTTGCCGAACTGCTTACGTTCCTGCACGTAGGCGAGCGCGTCCTCGAGGGCGCCGCTCGCCTGCGAGAGCGACATCGTGGCATTGCCGCAGCGCTCGAGGTCAAACGTCTCCATGAGCTTCCTGAATCCTCCGGCGGGCACGATGATGTTCTCGACCGGCACCTCGCACGAATCAAAGTACAGGTCGCTGCTCGGCACACCGCGGAACCCCATCAAGCTCTCTCGGGCGCCGAAGCTCAAGCCCGGGGTTCCCTTCTCCACGAGGACTGCCCCGATGCCCTTGGCGCCCGGCTCGCCGCTCATCCGGCAGTACACCACGTAGGCATCCGCGTGGCCGCCGCCGGAGCACCAGCGCTTGGTGCCATTCAGCACGACGCGGTCCGATCGGATTTCGCCCCGCGTGCTCAGGTCGCTCAGCGCCGAGCCGGCCTGGGGTTCGGACATGGACACAGCGACGATCATCTCGCCGCTGCAGACCTTGGGGATCACCCGCTTGCGCAGCGCATCGCCGGCAAAATGTTCCACCGACCGCACTGGCCCGACGCAGGACTCAAACACTGGGAAGGCGAGCGCCGAGGAACACTTGCCGAACTCCTCGAGCACGATCAGCGCGTCCAGATTGCTCAAGCCGAGGCCGCCGTACTCGGGCCTCACGTTCACGCCCAGAAAACCCATTTCAGCATACTCGCGCACAAGCGCGCGCGGCGGTGGGCTGTCTTCCCGATCGATCTGCGCCGCCAGCGGCATCAGTCGCTCCTGCACATACTTGCGGGCGGCGGCCTGCAGGGCGGATTGCTCGTCGGTCAGTCGAAATTCCATGGGAGCTCCTGTAAGCAATATGTTACTGAATAACGTTCGTGTGCTCGATTTCGGTCGCTATGTCGCCGGTCCGTACTGTGCGACGCTGCTGGGTTATCTCGGTGCAGATGTCATCCGCATAGAGCGGCGCGGCGGCGGTGAGGACCGCTTCATCGCTCCGGTCACGGCGAACGGGGAGGGCGCGGTGCTGTTTCAGACCGCCTGCAACAAGCGCTCGCTCACGCTCGACCTGGCCAATCCTGCCGCCCCGGAAATCCTCGCGCGACTGGTGGCTACGGCCGACGTGGTAATTGCCAACCTCCCGGCCCGCGCGCGTGCCAAGCTCGGCCTGGATTACGAATCGCTGCGGGCGATTCGATCGGACGTCATCCTCGTCACCCAGAGCGCTTTCGGGGACAGCGGGCCATATTGCAATCGCGGTGGTTTCGACGGAGTGGGTCAGGCCATGTCCGGGGCCATGTACATCACCGGGACGCCCGGCGCGCCCGCGAAGGCCGCTGCGCCCTACGTTGATTTCTCCACGGCCGTGCTCGCCGCCTTCGGTACGCTCGCTGCGCTGCTGCATCGGCAACAAACTGGGGAGGGCCAGGAGGTCCAAGCGACGCTGCTTGGTACGGCGCTGTCGGTCTTCGGTTCGCACCTGATCGAACAGGGAGCGACAGGCATCAACCGCGTGGGCACCGGGAACAGCGTGCAGACTTCGGCACCGTCCGATGTATTTGCAACGCGGGACGGACACATCTTGACGCACGTAGTCGGTAACGCGCTGTTCCGCCGCTGGGCTCGCCTGATGGGCGAGGAGCGGCTTTGGACAGAGGATCCGCGCTTCGCTTCGGACCAATCTCGGGGCGATCATAATGCGCCCATTCTTGAGCGCATGCGCGCCTGGTGTCGCGAGCGTACTTCGAGCGATGCCGTGCAAACGTTGCAGGATGCCGGAATTCCGGCCGGGCCGGTCCTGACCCCGCAACAAGCGCTCGACGATCCCCAGGTGGCCGCTTTGCAACTGCTGCACTCCGTGACCGGTTACCCGGGGCTGTCGCGGGCGGCGCCCGTGCCCGACCTCCCGGTCCGACTGTCCCGCTGTGGCGGCGGCATCAGAACGCCGCCGCCACAGACCGGTGAGCATACGGAGGACATACTCCGCAGTCTCGGTTACAGCGACACTGAGATAGCCGCCTTGCGCGCCAGCGAAGTGGTCTAGTGCTCCCTTTGACTACCGGCTGATGAACTTATAACCCACTTGCACGCCTAGGTAGCGCGGCTCTCCGTAGAAGCCCCAAACCCACAGAGGATCGACGTTCTGCGCGCTTTCCAAATAGACCTTGTTCGTGAGATTGCGTCCTATGAAGCGCACGAAAATCCGGTGATCGGGCGTGGTGTAGGTAACTGACGCGTCGAGTAGCGCGCGAGCCTGCTGATAGGTCTGGGTAAACGGAGAGTAGGGCAGGGCCAGGGAGTACGTGTCGAGATTCTTCGAGACGTAATTATCCGAAACGTCTATATCCAGACCGCCGAGCATATGACGCATCGGTACGGTGTAATTCAGGTCGACCGTGCCGGTCCATTCCGGGCAGCGGGTAACCGGCAACAGCGAGAGGTTGACGCCGCTGCTTTCGAAGCTGTTGTAGTAGCATCTCTGAAAGCTCAGCGGCAGATTCAGCATAAGGTTGTGAGTGAGTCGTGCCGTGAGTTCGCTTTCTATTCCATAGGCCGTCTCCTTCGCCGCATTGCGGAACAGCGTTTCCTCGCCGACTGCGCCGTTTGCGTTTTGCACCGAGACGACAACCTGCCGAATGACGTTGCTGTATTGAACGTAGAACAGAGCCTCGTTCAGGCGCACCCGCTGGTTGTCAAGTTCGCTCTTGAGGCCGACCTCAAAGGAGTTCGCCTTCTCCGGTGCGGTAGGCTGGGATTCGGCGGCGGTGATCGGTGTGCCCGAGGTGCCGATCTGGTCATTGTAAGCGCCCGCTTCGAACGCGTGCGAGAACGTCCCGTAAGCAAATAGAGTGGGTGAGAATTTATGTGAAAGGGTGATGTTGTAAGTGGGTTGCGTCCAAGTGTGGTTATTTGTAACAACTCCAAACGGATATTTGCTGAAGTCATCGGCATTCATCAAATTACCGAGCTGCTGCCAAGTAAAGCTCGGTATGATTGCGCCGGTCAGCGAAGGCAGCTGCTGCACGAATACCTGCTGGCGCCCAATCCAGTTGTCTTGTTGAGTGGTTATGCGCGCGCCGATAGTGAGCGTAGTTTTTCGGGTTAACTTCCAGTTCGCCTGGCCATACGCTGCGGCCTGATGAGACCGCTGCGCGTTGCAGAGTACCTGCGGATTTGTGTTGTATCCGCCGGGCTGAAGCCCTGGGGGAGGCGGTACGCCAAGTAACTCGTAGATCCCCAGTAGCTGCGAGACGCAGAACGCGTCGTTGTCGTGATAATAAAACAGTCCGGCGACATAGTTGAGCGGACCGATCTGTTTCGATGTGAGGCGAAGTTCTTCCTGCCAAGTGCTGCGTCGATCGGAGCGGTTGGCGTCGAAGACATTTATTGGGCCGACGACGCCGGTGTAGTTCGAAGCCAGGGAATCGTTCTGCCCCCAATATCCTTGAATCCAGGATAGCGTGCCGAAGGATAGGTGAACACGGGTGTTCAGCTGATACCCTTGTGACTTTACCCGCTGGCCCTGTTCCATGTTGATCAGGTAGCCGTCGCCTGGGCTGTTTGTGCCGGCCCGATCGAGCGGGTTGCCGGTGGTGCTGCCGAGCAGGCCGAGGTCGGCGAACACGAAATAGGGTGTAGTGCTTCCGGGTGCGGAGTTGTCCGGCGTCAGATTGGTCGCCGCCGGGGTCGCAGAATTATCGTCAACCTGAGTGTATATGAAGCGTGTGCGGAGAATCGAATTGGGGCGCCACAACACCTCGCCCTGCAGCGTGGTGACGTTGGTCCCGCCTACAGGGTTGCCGCTGCCGGTATAGGTGACGCCCTGGACGGTGTCACTCGCTCCGTTTCGCATCCAGCCTTGGTCCTTGTGTCGACTGACGACCAGGCGCATGGCAAGGTGATGCTTGATTAGCGGAACATTCAGTGCCCCCTGGATGATCGACGTTTCGTAGCTGCCGACCTGGGATTGAACATTAACCTCGGTTTCCGTGAGCGACGGGGATTTTGTCTTCACGTCGACCACGCCGCCGATGGTGTTCGCGCCAAATAGTGTGCCCTGTGGGCCGCGCAGTACCTGTATCGATTGGAGGTTGAATGGGTCGAGTAGCTCGGTGTACACGCTTGGCATGACGAAATTGTCAAGCAATACGCCGACGGGCGGAGAGTTGTAGACGATGCTCGAGGTCTTGCCGACGCCGCGCATGGCGAACGAGGCGGCATTGAATCCGGTGACGCTATTGACGGAAAAGTTCGGCACCATGCGCGCGAGATTGGCGAGCGTGGCGGGTGCCAACTGCTGGATTTGCTGCGCGTCGATCGCAGTGACCGCAATTGGCGTCGTCTGCAAATTCGTGCGCCGCAGTTCTGCGGTCACGACGACCGGCTGCAGCTGCGTCTGAGGCGCAGCGTTTGCCGCGGCAGCTGACGGATCCGCAGGCGTCGGCATGGGTTGAGCCGGTCGGGCTTGCGAGAGCCCCGGCATCAGTGCAGACATGACTGCAAGAGAGACAAGATACCGGATACGGTCGCTGCTGCGGCTGTTCCGCGCTTTCAGTCGGATCGTGCTCATACGCTTCGAACCCCCAATTGGAACGTTGTGCACTGTTCGCTTCGAGCCCCTCTTGAGGCCGCGACTCAGGGTCGCCACCTTAACGGTTCTTGGTAAAAAAAACAAACAGGACGGTTTTTTTATGATTTTTGGCAATGTCCGGCGGCTGCGGTGCCGGCGTTCTGAGGGGCCGATTGAGCCGAGAGCCGAGCCCGGTCGCGAGCTCGAACGTCGCAAAAAAAACAGTCACGACTGTTTCTTATCGGCACATCGACGGCTATACTTTGGGCCGAGTCGAAGCGGGCCGGCACAGCCGGCCATAGGGGTGGCGCCGGTGGATTCTGCAACCGTACAGCGATTTCTCGACGGCATGAGGTATGAGGCGCAGCGCGAGGCACCGCCCGAAGGGTTCCCGCCATTACCGGATATTCCCGCCGGTCGTTATGTCAATCGGGAATTTCTCGCGCTTGAACGCGAGCGACTCTGGCGGCGCAGCTGGCTGTATGCCTGCCACCTTGATGAGATTCCCGAGCCGGGATCATTCGTAGTGAGCCGAAAAACCGGCGCGCCGATTGTCATTGTGCGCGGTAAGGACAATGTCGTGCGCGCGTTCTACAACACTTGCCAGCACCGCGGCGCGCCGGTGGTCAAGGATGATAAAGGTTTGGCGCAGGGCTTCGTATGCGGCTACCACGGGTGGACATACGGCTTGGATGGCCGGCTGCTCAATCTGCGCGATAAGCGCGACTTCGTCAGTCTCGACATGTGCGCGCGTGGGCTTAAGGCAGTGCGCTGTGAGCGATTCTACCGGTGGGTGTTCATCAACGAGGATCCACAGGCCGAGCCACTCGAGCAGCACTTTGAGCCGTTTGGAGAGTATTTCCGGCAGTTTCAGCCGGACTCGTGGCGATTGGTCTCGCAGCAGAGCATCGATGTGCAGTGCAACGTCAAGGTGCTGCTCGATGCGTTTCTCGAAGTCTACCATCTGAAGTCGATTCACCAGACCACGGTCGATCGTTTTCTCGATCACCGCGGTACCTCCATCGCGCTGTACCGCCGTGGCCACTCGCTCATGGTGACACCGAATCGCCGCCCGGACTGGGTGGATCCGGGAACGAGGGGCATGCGCCGCGTCGAGACGGCGACGGCCATTTCCTCGAAGAACAACCCGTCGTTCAATTTTTTTCCGAACCTAGTCGTTCCGGTCGATCCGACCGGCTGCCCGTTTCTGCTGTTCTGGCCTGTGACCGACACGACGATGCGCATCGAGGTCCACTGGTTCGCGCCCGATTGGGGCGAGGGGCCGCCGTCGGATCTCTGGAAGACTCGGATCGCGAACTTTGACCGCATACTCGATGAGGACCTGCAATTTGCGGCCGCTATCCAGGAGTCGGTCATGTCGCCGGGCTTCAGTGGAATCCCGTTGAATTACCAGGAGCGACGGATCTATCACTGGCACACGGAGCTGGATCGAAGGATCGGGCTGGAGCGTGTACCGGAGGCGCTTCGGGTCGCACCGGTGCTTGACTCGCTGGTGGAGAATTGACGGATCGATGAGCACATTGACGAGCATCGTGTCCTGCGGCCTCTACGTGCCGCACCTGCGGCTTGAGCGCGCGCGGATCGCCGAGGCTCTGGCGTGGATGGGACCTATGGACTCGGGAGCTCCAGCCGGATTTCGCGCGATCTGCTCCTGGGACGAGGACTCACTGACCATGGCCGTTGAGGCAGGAAGAGACTGCCTCGCGGCCGTCGCACCAAGCACTGCCGTGCCCGCGTCCGTCACGCTCGCCTCGACCACGCTTCCCTTTGCCGACCGAAGCAACGCGACGGTGGTCGCGGGTGCACTTGACCTGCCGGAGTCGATCCGATCAAGCGACCGGAGCGGGAGTTTGCGGGCCGCGACCACCGCACTGGCCGAACTGGCCGAGCGCGGCGAGAGAGCCCCATCGCTGCTCATCGCGAGCGATGCTCGCTTGGCGCGCCCTGGAAGCGCGCAGGAGATGCAATTCGGGGCGGGTGCTGCGGCGGTGCTGATCACGTCTGATCCGGACACAGTTGGCTTAGCGCCAGTGGCGGACATCCTCGCTGCGCAGAGCCTGACGGCGGATTTCGTCGATCACTACCGCATGAGCACGGAGCGTTTCGACTACGCGCTGGAGAATCGTTGGATCCGTGACGAAGGGATCATGAAGCTGGTCGGTCAGACGATCTGCCGTGCTCTGGCGCAGGCGGGACTCAGCGCCGGGGACGTCGATTACCTGGTCATGCCGGGAGCCCCCGGCACGGTTCGACAGATTGCCGAGGCCACCGGGCTCGGGTCTGCGCGGCTGCAGAGCAACCTTCACGAGTCGTGCGGCGATACGGGCACCGCACATCCGCTGCTGATGCTTGCGGGTGCGCTCGGAGCGGCCCGTCCCGGCCAGCGGATCGTGCTGGTTGGTTTCGGACAGGGGGTGGATGCGCTCGTGCTGGTCGCGGCCCAAGGGGCGGGCACGCGAGCAGGCACGCCGATCGGCGCAATCCTGGAGCGGGGAACGCCCGAACCGCACTACACGCGCTACCTGGCTCATTGCGGATTGCTCGAGCCGCACTTTGGCATGCGGGCCGAGCGCGAGAGCCGCACGGCGCATACGGTCGCATGGCGTAAGCGACGCCAGACCACCGCGTTCGTCGGCGGGATGTGCCGCGAGTGCGGTACCGTGCAGTTCCCCAAGAGCCGAATCTGCGTCAACCCGCAATGCCGCCGTCTCGACACCCAGGAGGATCATCGGCTGGCCGATACCATCGGTCGAGTGAAGACCTTCACAGAGGATTGGCAAGCCTACTCGCCCCGGCCGCCATACGTGTACGGTAACGTCGAGCTGCAAGCGGGCGGCAACTTACTCATGGAATTCGCTGACCTCGATCCGGGGGAGCTGGCTGTGGGGGATCAGGTGAGATTCGTCTTTCGCATCAAAGATTTCGATCGCCTGCGCGCCTACCGGCGCTATTTCTGGAAAGCCAAAAAGGTCTAAGTTCCGCAATGGCAGAGGGCATCCGCGACAAAGTGGCGATTATTGGCATGGGCTGCTCGAAGTTCGGCGAGCGATGGGATTGTGGACCGGATGACCTGATGCTCGAGGCGTTCACCGAGGCGCTGACCGACGCCGGTATTGAGCGCGACCAGATCGAGGCGGCGTGGCTCGGGATCTTCTTTGACGAGCAAAGCACCGGTAAGTCCTCGCTGCCGCTCGCGATGGGGCTGCGCTTGGCGAATATCCCCGTGACCCGTGTGGAGAACCTCTGTGCCACGGGGACCGAAGCGCTGCGCGGCGCGGTGTATGCGGTTGCCTGCGGCGCGTGCGACGTTGCGCTGGCGATGGGAGTTGAAAAGCTCAAGGATACCGGCTATTCCGGGCTGCCGGAGCGGACCAAGGGAACGTTCGAGGACCTGTACTTGCCCTCCAGTACCGCTCCCGGCGCATTTGCACAACTAGCCAGCGCCTATGCGGTCCGGCATGGGTATTCTATGCAAGAGATGCGCCGCGCGATGGCGCACATCTCGTGCAAGAGCCACGCCAACGGCGCGCGCAATCCGAAAGCACACCTGCGCAATCGAATCACTGTCGATCAGGTCCTTAGCGCACCGATGATTTCCTATCCGCTCGGGGTGTTCGACTGCTGTGGCGTAAGCGATGGGGCAGCCTGTGCGATCGTCACGACGCCGGCGATGGCGCGTGGGCTCGGCAAGCGGGACTTCGTCACGATCAAGTCGCTACAGTTGGCGACCAGCAACGGCGTGGAAATGGGGCATCACTCGTGGGACGGCAGCCATACGCCCACCACGCGAATCGCCGCGGCACGCGCCTACCAGGAGGCGGGCATAGAGCGGCCCCGTGAACAGATTGACCTTATCGAGGTGCACGACTGCTTCTCGATCACGGAACTGGTTCTTATGGAGGATCTGGGGCTCTCGGACGAAGGTCGGGCGCCACACGATGTTCTCGATGGGCGCTTCGACCGGGACGGCCGTATCCCATGTCAGATCGACGGTGGTCTGAAGTGCTTCGGCCACCCGATCGGCGCCACCGGCCTGCGCATGGCGTACGAGATTTACCTGCAGCTGCTCGGCCGCGCTGGGCAGCGCCAGCTCAATACACCGGCAATAGGCATGACTCACAATCTCGGTGGTATACCCAATCGAAACGTGGCGAGTATCGCCATATTCGGACTGACAACATGATGTCTCAACGCCCGAGCAGAAAATGAAATTACCAACGATGTCATCAGAACACGCAGAGGACTGTGAGCCGAGGCCATGGGGGCTGTCCGATGAGACGATGGCCAAAACAGCGCTCGTGTATCGCGACGACTTACTCCAAGGACAGACGGTTCTCATTTCCGGCGGCGGTAGCGGGATCGGCCGCGCCATCGCGTATGTCTGTGCCCGCCTTGGCGCAAATGTCGCGATTTGCGGCAGGCGCCAGGAGAAGCTGAAAGAAACGATCGATGGCATTCGCAGCCATCTCGATCGGGAGGTGCTCGGTATACCGATGACGATTCGTGATCCGGATGCGGTGGCTCGTCTCATGGACGAGATATTCGAGCGCTTTGGCCGACTCGATACCCTCGTCAATAACGGCGGGGGACAATTTCCGCAGGCGGCGATTGACTTCAGCGTCAAGGGTTGGAGAGCTGTCATCGACACCAACCTAAATGGGACCTGGTACATGATGCAGGCCGCTGCGCAGCGCTGGTCTGCGCGAAAGCAACCGGGAAGCATTGTCAACATCGTAGCCAACGTCTGGCGAGGAATGCCCCAGGTCGCGCATACCTGCGCGGCCCGTGCCGGAGTAATATATCTTTCGAAAACACTTTCCACCGAGTGGGCTCCGCTCAAGATACGAGTCAACTGTGTTTCCCCAGGTTCGATAAATACCGAGGGGCTGAACGTCTATGAGCGCGAGGCCGCGGACATGTTCCGCTACTCCAACCCAATGCGAGCGCTCGGCGATCCGGTCGATGTCGCCCAGGCCGTGGTATATCTGGCCGCGCCGGCGGCGAAGTTCATCACCGGAGAAGTGCTGGTCGTCGACGGGGGCAATAATCAGCTCGGTGACGTGTGGCCGGCGGGCATGCCGGCATATTTTAGTGTCCCGAAGTCGCCCTGAGCGAGCGGTTAACCACTGTTCTGAGGAGTCAGAGAGATGGCTGTGAACTACAAGGTTGAGTGGCCGATGAACCTCGGTGCGCCTGGGGAATCGCTCGAGGCGAAACAACCTCCGGTCGACAATGGGCTCGACGTGCCGGATCCTGCGCGTTATTACTCGCGCGAGTTCATGGAGCTTGAGTGGCACCGGTTGTGGCCGCACGTCTGGCTGCTCGCCGCAGTCAGTAGCGATATTACCGAAGAGGGTGATTACGTAATTTTCGAACTGGGCCGAGAGGAATTCATCGTCACTCGTCAGGCCGATGGCACGGTAAAGGCGTTCTACAACGTATGTCCACATCGCGGCAATAGGGTGTGCATGAACGAGCGCGGCAGCGTCCCTCGCTTCACCTGTGCGTTTCACGGGTGGCAATTCGGCTGCGACGGCAAGCTGCAGCGCATCACCGACGAGGCCACCTTCGATCCCCGTCTGATCGCGCATAGGCCGGGGTTGACCGAGGTGCGATGCGAGGTGCATGCCGGGCTGGTGTTCATCAACATGGACGGCAAGGCACGTCCGCTGAAGGAATACCTTGGTCTGCCCGACGGATACATCGAAAACTACGAAATCGACAAGATGCACGTGGTGCACCACGTGCGCAGCGCCTGGAGCGCAAACTGGAAGACGGGTGTTGATGCGTTCTACGAGACTTACCACCTGCCGTGGGTGCACCCGCAGACCCAGAGCGTGATGGAGGATTTCAGTCAATACGACCTGTATCCGAACGGATCAAGCCGCATGATCGTGCCGATCTGCGTCAAGTCGCACCGTCTCAGCGACCAGGACAGTCTCGACCCATACCTGCTCTTCATGCTCGGTGAAGCCGGCATCGACGCAGCGTCCTTCAAGGGAGGTGCGCGGGAGGTACGCACGGCGGTACAGCAGGCTAAGCGAGAGCGGGCACGCCGCGTCGGGCTGACGCACTATGAGCGGTTCACGGATGGTCAGCTCACCGACAGTTGGGCGACCGGCCTGTTCCCCAACGTGCAGATGGGCATGCATCCGGAAGGGGTATTCATTATGCGGTTCCTGCCCCACCCGAGTGACCCGGAAAAATTCTATTACGACACGATGATCCTCTATCGTAACGTCGATGATCCTGATTACACGGTACCGGCGTGGATGGGACTGCCCGAGGGGATTGACGTCAGCGGCGCGACTCGACCGAACATTGTGCACGTACCGCTCGGAGAGAAGCCGAACCTCGGAGAAGTCCTCGATCAGGACTCCGAGCTGCTGCCCATTCAGCAGCGCGGCATAAGCTCGCGGGGCTTCCGCGGGCCGCTGTGGGGCGAGCAGGAGCAGCGGGTACGTCACTTCCACCGCGAGCTCGATCGTTACATCAACCAGGAGAAATAGGCCGATAGTACGGAGGCATACCGGCGTGGCAAGTGGAAGAGTCGACGTGTATTTCGTGGTCGGGGGCCGCTACCATGACTTTGATTTCGCACGGTTAGAAATCCTACGCTTATTGCACGAGCATGAGCGTATACGCGTTCGGGTTGCGGAGGATTATTCCGACGTCGAGGCGATCCGTGCCGCGCACGCACTGGTGTCGTATACCTGCGACGTGCGTCCCGACGAGCGGCAGCAGTTGGCGCTGGCGGACTACGTAGCCTCCGGCAGACGTTGGTTCGCACTGCACGGCACGAATTCCATTCTGGAGTGGAATGAGAACGGCAAGGTGGACGCGCGCGATAGTATGCCAGTGCTCTCGCGGCTGCTCGGCAGCCAGTTCGTCGCGCATCCGCCGCTGGTGGAGTTCGAGGTGACGGTGAGCGATCCGGAGCATCCGCTCGTACGGGGCATCGACAGCTTCAAGGTCACCGACGAGCTGTACCTTTCGGATATGTACGGGCCGAACCACGTGCTCCTGCACACCCACTACAACGGCAAGGCGAGGGGAGAGTTCGTGCGTCGCGAATGGTTCTCCGATGATCCCCGAGCAGTGTTGTACGTACGTGAGCACGGCGCGGGGTCCGTGCTGTACCTGACGCTTGGGCACTGCCGTGGCCGCTACGATATGCAGCCGTTGCTTGCGGAATACCCGCACGTCGAACGGTGTAGCTGGGAATCACCCATCTATTATGAATTGCTGCGACGCGGCATTCGATGGATGACAGGTCTGGCGGTTCCGGGCAATGCGTCTGTGGTAGGTGCGATGCCGGTAGATGGGCGATGAAGCGCAGTCTCGGGCCGGTCATGCAGAATGCCTTCGTGGTCGATGACCTCGACAGGGCGATTCAGCACTGGACGCGCGTCATGCGCGTCGGTCCGTTCTTTATGTTCGAACACATTGGCTTTCGCGATCTGATGTTTCGCGGCCAGCCGTCCGCACCCATCAACCTGACCGTGGCCATCGCCTATTGGGATGACCTTCAGATCGAACTGATTCGCCAACATGACGAAAGCCCGTCGATTTACCGCGAGTTCGCCGCGGCCCACGGGCCGGGGATGCATCACATGGGTGTCCTGAGTAACGCATTGGAGGCGGATCTGGCGAATCTTGCGCTCGTGGGGGTCAAGCCTGTACTGCAGGGCAGTGCCGCCGGCATGCGCTTTGCGTATGTCGAGACCGATGATCATCCGGGCGGAATGATCGAGTTGATCGAGGCGACCGAAGGCGTGCGGGCGTTCTTCTCGCGCATGCGCTTGGCCGCTCAAGATTGGGATGGGCGCGAGCCGGTGCGCCGACCCGGCTGACAGAGCGCTCAGGCCTGGACGCGCGGCGTTGCGGCGGTGAATGGGCAATAATCTTCGCGCTCCACGAGGTCGAGAACGAACGACAGCTTGGCCATTCCGGCGATGACCGCCATCGTGGTGCCGAGCTCGATGATCTGCGCTTCGCTGAAGTGTGCGCGCAGCGCCTCCACGAGCTGCCAAGTCAGCCGTCCATCCATGTTGGTCAGCGCGACCTGGTCCGCGTAGGCAATCACCGCCCGTTCCGCTTCTGTAAACGGTGAGCTGTTCCCGGAAATGAGGGCGTCGACCTGCTCTTGCGTGAAGCCGGCGGCGAGCGCCCCGGGGACGTTCTGCTTGTTGCAGGTTCGGCAGCCATGCAGCAGCGAGAGTTTCAGGCGCGCCAGCTGCTTGTAGCGTTGTGCGACCGACCCGCCGAAGAATAGCCGCGCGTAGAATTTGTCCATGACGAAGTCGAGCACATCCGGTGCTTGTGCGAAGACTTCAATGAACGTCGCCGAGCCGGTCAGCTCGTTCAGCACATCCCATGCCTTCTGCCAAGGAGGCTGCAGCTGATCTCGAGGGATGCGGGTGAGAAGCGTCTCTGACATGCTGAATCTCCGCGCGCAGTAGATCCGACGAATAGGTCCATGGTACTATAAAAAAAACAAACAGGCCGGTTTTTTATGTAGGTGAATTCATGACGTATCGTCTAAGTCTACCGAGCGCGCGCCCACCTATTGCGCCGAACCGGTGACAGCGCGAGACGGTAAGGGACGTCGTAGGCGCCGCCCGGCATGCGAGCGTGGCGTACCGCCGTACCCGAGTGGCCGATCGGCCCGTGTTTGCGGCACAGCAGTGGAATTTCGCTATGTTTACAGGTCAATCGATCCAACTGGTGGCACTTGAAGACGGCTTGGTCGAGTTGCGCTTCGACCGCCTGGGCGAGTCGATCAACAAGTTCGATTCGCGTACGGTAGAGGAGCTGCGCGGTGCGACGAATCAGCTGCGTGCATGGCCGGATGTACGCGGGGTGCTGGTCAGCAGTGGCAAACGAGGTTTTATCGTCGGCGCGGATATATTTGAATTCGGTGCGCTGTTCGAGCGTACCGAAGCGCAGATCGCTGCGCACATCGGCGCTCACAACGAGGTGTTCAGGGATTTCGAGGACCTTGATGTGCCCGTGGTCACCGAGCTCAACGGTGTCGCTCTTGGCGGTGGGCTGGAGATGGCGCTCGCCAGCGACTACCGGGT
Source organism: Steroidobacteraceae bacterium (assembly GCA_049964755.1). GTDB lineage: Bacteria > Pseudomonadota > Gammaproteobacteria > Steroidobacterales > Steroidobacteraceae > 13-2-20CM-66-19. The sequence goes on from JBMFWZ010000018.1 coordinate 37,313, forward strand.
GGCGGCGCGCAACGCCCAGGTCGGCTTACCCGAGGTGAAGCTTGGGTTGTTTCCCGGCTACGGCGGCACCGTGCGGCTGCCGCGCCTCACCGGGGCTGCGCTGGCGTTTGACTGGATCACGACAGGCACGCCCCGATCTGCGTCGGAGGCGCTGGCCGGGGGCGTGGTCGATGACGTTGTTGAATTGCATCAGCTGCGCGAGGCTGCACTGACGCGTCTTAAGTCTGCGGTAGCCACCGGTCAGTGGCGTGCCCGGCGCGCCCAACGGCGCGGACCGTTTGCTCAGGACCCCGCCGCGTTGGAGGGAGCACGCGCGCGCCTAGAACGCGACGCCATACGACTGCCGGCCGCATTGGCGGCCGTGGAACTCATGGCGTCGTGCGCGCACCTCGAGCGCGATGCTGCGCTGCGTCGGGAAAGCCTGGCTTTCGGGCGGATCGCGCGCACCCAGGCTGCCGCGTCCTTGGTGCAGTTGTTCGTTGACGAACAGCTGGTCAAGACCGAGATCAAGTTGCGGACGGAGCGCGGCCGCGCGACCACACGGCTCGGGGTGGTCGGGGCTGGAATCATGGGCGGCGGGATCGCTTACTCCGCGGCGTCGCATGGTCTGCGCGTGGTGATGACGGACATCGCTGCGCAGGCGCTTGAGCAGGGCATGGGCGAGGCACGCAAGCAGCTCGAGAAGCTGCGGCGAACCCGGCAACTGAGCGACGCCCAGGCCGCAGAGGTGCTCGGAGCAATCCAGCCGCAGCTCGATTACGACGGCTTCGAGCAACTCGACCTGGTCATCGAGGCGGTCGTCGAAGACATGACGATCAAACAGCGCGTCCTCGCTTCGCTCGAGCAGCGCGTAGGGCATGCGACTCTCATCGCGTCCAATACCTCGTCGCTATCGATTCACGTAATGGCCGAACGACTCGCGCGACCGGAAAATTTTCTCGGCATGCACTTCTTCAATCCCGTCCCTGTCATGCCGCTGGTTGAGATCGTGCGTGGGCCGCGCACCGCCGCGCAGGCTATTGACACGGCCGTTGCCTGCGCGGCCGCACTCGGCAAAACGCCGATCGTGGTGCGGGACTGCCCGGGATTCCTCGTGAACCGGATCTTCATCGCGTATCTGCTCGGATTCTTCTTCGCGCTGCGGGATGGCGCGGATTTCCGCAAGGTCGATTCCGTCATGGAGCAGTTCGGCTGGCCCATGGGACCGGCCTACCTGCAAGACGTCATTGGAATGGACACGATGCTGCGCGTCGTGGAGGTCATCACTGCGGGCTATCCGCAGCGCTTTGGCCATGATGGTGTGCTTGCGCCCGCGGTGCTCGTCAAGGCCAATCGACTGGGCCAGAAGAACGGCGTGGGATACTATCGCTACGAGGCTGACCCGAAGGGCCGGCCCGTCAAGCGCGCCGATGAGCAGGTGCCGGTGCTCCTCGGCGGTGTCCGCCGCCGGGACCTAAGTCCGCTCTCCGAGCTGGAACTCCTCGAGCGCCTGATGCTTCCGATGATCATCGAGGCGGCGCTGTGCCTGGAGGAGGGCGTGGCGGAGTCGCCCGAGGAGATCGATCTGGCGTTGGTGCTCGGTCTGGGCTTCCCCCGTCACGCCGGCGGTCCGTTGAAATATGCCGACTGGCTTGGCCTGCGCCACGTCGTCGAGCGTTGCGACACCTACCGCGAGCTTGGCCCGCTGTACCAGCCGACGGCGCGAATGCGCGCCATGGCCGGCCGGGGCGTACGCTACTTCACGGGAGAGAGGCGTTCATGACACAAATCGATCCGCTCTTGATCGAGTTTGAGTCGGGCATCGCCCGGCTCACGCTCAACCGCCCGGCCGCTGGAAACTCGATCGATGTACCGCTTGCCCGTGCACTGATGGAGGCCTCGATCCGCTGCGATGAGGACGACGCGATACGATGCGTCGTGCTTACCGGTGCTGGGCGGCTGTTCTGCGCCGGCGGGGACATCCAATCCTTCATGACGGCGGGTGAGGCTGCACCTGCGTTGCTGAAGGAACTGACGGGCTATCTGCATGTCGCGATTGCGCGCTTTGCCCGCATGGACAAGCCCCTGCTCACGGTGGTGAACGGCCCGGCTGCTGGCGCCGGAGTGGGTCTTGCGGTGCTTGGCGACGTAGTGCTTGCTGCGCGGTCGGCTCACTTCACGCTCGCCTATACCAACATTGCGCTGTCGCCGGATGGCGGATGCACTTGGTTGCTGCCGCGCCTCGTCGGGCTGCGCCGCGCGCAGGAGCTGTTGCTGACCAATCGCCGCGTCGAGGCTGATGAGGCCGAACGGATGGGCTTGATCACTCGGGCGCTCGACGATGCGCGGCTCACCCAGGTCGGGGCAGAGCAGGCACGCCAGCTCGCCGATGCGGCTACGCAGGCGTTGGGGCACACCCGGCGCCTGCTGTTGTCCAGTTTCGATGCGAGTCTTGAGACACACCTGGAATCCGAGGCCCGCTCAATCGCGGAACTCGGTCGCACGGCGCAGTTTCGTGAAGGCATCGCAGCGTTTGCCGCGAAGCGCAAGCCGACTTTTCTGACGTCGGGCTGATGGCGCAACCGTCCGCGGACCTGCAGGATCAAGTAATGCTCGAGAGCATCGTCATCGTCGGCGCCGGTCAGGCCGCCATGCAGGCCGCCTACACGCTGCGACGCAAGGGCTTCCCTGGCACGATTACTTTGGTGGGCGAGGAGCCGTGGTTGCCCTACCAGCGCCCACCGTTGTCGAAGAAATACTTGGCCGGTACCCTTGAGCGCGAGCAGCTGCTTCTGCGGCCCGCGCTGTTCTACGCGACACATGGCCTGAAGATTCTGCTCGGGCGCCGCGTCGAGGAAATCGTGCGGCGCGAGCAGCGGGTGCGGCTCGATGACGGCACAACCTTACCCTACGATTCGCTGCTGATTGCTGCCGGCTGCCGCCCCCGGCCACTTGCGGTTCCGGGCGCGCAGCTGCAAGGGGTGCACTACCTGCGCAATATTGCCGACGTCGAGGGGATTCGCGCCGCGCTTTTCCCCGGGTGCCGTTTGGTTATCGTCGGCGGTGGTTATATCGGGCTGGAGCTCGCGGCTACGGCGCGTGCGCGTAGCGTCGAGGTCACTGTGCTGGAGTGGGCCGAGCGGGTGCTGAACCGGGTGGTGTGTGAGAGCGTGTCCGTGTTTTACCAGGCCGAGCATCTCAACCATGGCGTACGGATTCTCTGCAATGCCAAGGTGCATGCCCTGGAGGGGGGTGCGGGCAAAGTTATCGCGGTGCTCACGCAGGACGGTATGAGTCATCCTGCGGATGTCGTGGTGGCCGGGATTGGTGTGTTGCCGGCCGATGAACTGGCTTCGGCTGCGGGTTTGAAATGTGACAATGGTGTCGTGGTGGATGAGCACTGCCGGACGTCGGATCCGCGGATTTTCGCCGCCGGGGACTGCGCGAATCATCCGAGCGCCCATTATGGTCGGCGGCTGCGGCTCGAGTCTGTCGACAATGCGATCGAACAGGCGACCAGTGCAGCGCTCAACATGCTGGGAATCGACACGGTACACGACAAGGTTCCCTGGTTCTGGTCGGATCAGTACGACCTGAAGCTGATCATCGTCGGGATCAGCCAGGGACATGACACGGTGGTGCTGCGCGGTGACCCCGCAAGCAGAGCGTTCAGCGCCTGTTATCTGCGCGACGGGGAGTTGCTCGCTATCGATACGATCAATCGTGCGCAGGATCATATTGCGGCTCGCAAGTTGATCGCCGCGCGGGCGCATCCGGATCCGGGGAAACTGGCCGATATCGGCGTGCCGCTGCGCGAGGCTGCTAGGGCCTGGTGAATCATTCTTTCCATTTCGGGTGTGCGCATGGGCGCCCCTCGGATCGCAAGCCGTGCCCAGGGTCGAGCTGGACTAATGGTGTGAGTCAATCCGAGCGAGGTGGCACATTTCGTGGTGTGCAGATCGTCATATTTTTGAGCCTATTCGGTATGGAAATTGGCGGAGAACTCGATGTCGCAAACTGAAGTGTTTGTTGTCGCGGCCGTGCGTACTGCCATCGGCGGTTTCGGTGGGTCTCTGAAAGATGTTCCCCTCGCTGACCTTGCGAGCACCGCGGTGCGTGCCGCGCTCCAGCGCAGCGGTGTGGCCCCCACTGAAGTCGGCCACGTCGTGATGGGAAACGTCATGCCCACTGAGCCGCGCGATGCCTATCTCGCTCGAGTGGCGGCATTGAACGCGGGTATTGCTAAGGAGACGCCAGCGTTCAACGTCAACCGGCTGTGCGGTTCCGGACTGCAGGCGATTATCTCAGCGGCACAAGCCATTCTGCTCGGTGATGCAGACGTGGCCCTAGGTGCAGGTGCCGAGTCGATGAGCCGCGGTCCGTACCTCATGCCCGCAGCCCGGTGGGGTGCGCGCATGGGTGACGTCGAGATGCAGGACTATATGCTCGGGATTTTGCACGACCCGATTCAGCGCATCCACATGGGGATCACTGCGGAGAACGTCGCGGCCCGGTATGGTGTCGATCGGCAGGCGCAAGACGAACTCGCGCTTGAAAGCCAGAAACGCGCGGCCCGCGCCATCGCCGACGGCCGGTTCAAAAGTCAGATCGTCGCCGTGGAGGTGCCCACCCGCAAAGGGCCGGTCCGCTTTGAGGTCGATGAGCATGTGCGCGGCGATGCGACCGCCGAGCAGCTCGCAAAGATGAAGCCGGTGTTCAAGAAGGACGGTACGGTCACGGCCGGGAATGCCTCGGGCATCAACGACGGCGCCGCGGCGGTGATGCTTGCCTCGGCTGAGAGCGTCAAGACACTCGGGCTGAAGCCACTGGCCCGCCTCGTCTCTTACGGCCACGCAGGCGTCGAGCCGATCGAGATGGGCATTGGACCGGTGCCTGCGACGCGGCTGGCGCTCACCCGCGCCGGTCTTGGTGTCAATGATCTCGATGTCATCGAGTCTAACGAGGCGTTTGCCGCGCAGGCCTGCGCGGTGGCTCGGGAGCTCGAGTTCGATGCGCTCAAGGTGAATCCGAATGGCTCGGGAATCTCACTCGGTCATCCGGTCGGTGCCACGGGTGCGATCCTGACCACGAAGGCTTTGTACGAACTGCAGCGCGTCGGTGGGCGCTACGCCCTCGTTACGATGTGCATCGGCGGTGGACAGGGCATCGCGGCGGTCTTCGAACGCGCCTGAGGTCCGCGGAGCGGAACCCGCAAGAGGGGGAGACTCACGATTTAGAGTAAGAATGGGCCAAATCCTCGGGATGTCTGGCGCGCGCGTCATCTCCGGGAAAGCCCCTCTACCCATATTCGCAATGGCGCTCGCGCAGCGATTTGGCATTCTCCCTGCCATTGTTGTCGGCTGTGTCCAACCCGAAACCCGATACTACGGCCCCCTGTCGCATCTCCACGGCACCGGCGAGTTGTGCGGACAACCGTTGGAAGACTAAGCGGCTTGCACGCTCTGATTCGGCTCGTTTTCAGCTCACCCGTCGCCATTGCGCCGCGGCTGCTCGTTGCAGTGGGATGGCGATTGCGGTTAGCAGCGTACTCAATTTGGAGTCGCTCATCGTTTTCAGTTGATTGAGGGCATCGAAGGGTTGTGAATTTCAACAGATGTAAGATGTCGGGGGTGGGTTTCTGGTCGGGTGTGTGGGCATGCAAATTGAAGTATTCGCCTTGTAGATTTGCGGAAAACTTTCAGCTCGCCAACAGGGACGGCTTCCGTGCTTCAGCCGCACAGGGAGCTCATGAGCGCGTGCGCGCCGCGTAGGGGCGCGGGCTGGTGGTGTCCTGGGCCCACTTCAGCAATGCTGAGGCCGCGCCGCATCTTAAGCATAAGCGAAGCAGCCATCCTTTTGT
>JBMFWZ010000019.1:0-40541 GCA_049964755.1 Steroidobacteraceae bacterium
GCACGTACCGGCAGCCCACGTCCTGCAGCATCGCCGCGGAAACTTCCCCGGTGAAGGCACCGCGCGCCTCGGCACACACATTCTGCGCACCGAGCTGGATAGGGGTATCGCGCACCAAGCGCCCCACATCCTGCAGGTACACGAACGGCGGGAAAACCAGACATTCGGCCCCCGCGCGGTCGGGGTGCCCGGCGAGCAAATCCTCGATCAGGCGCGCGTTGTCGGCGCGCGTCCCGTGCATCTTCCAGTTTCCGGCAACGATGGGGCGACGCATGCGCGAGTCCCGACTTCGGACGGGGGCGCGATGATAGCGGCGCGCTCCGTGCAGCGCAACGCGCAGCGCATCCCGCCCCTTCAGCGCGTGGCGGTCCGCACGGCCTCGGCGAGCTCAGCGGCGGCGGCCTTGGTGCTGGCCTCCTCGCGACTCTCGACCATGACCCGGATGACCGGCTCGGTCCCCGAGGCGCGCAACACCACCCGCCCGGTGCTCCCGAGGCGCGCCTCGACGCGCGCGACCGCCGCGCAGACGCTCGGCACCTCACTTGGATTGAAGCGCTCCTCGACCTGCACGTTGAGCAGCACCTGGGGGAACTTGCGCATCGGGGCGGCCAGTTCGGCGAGCGAGCGGCCGCTGCGCTGCATCACCTCGAGGACCTGCAGCGCACTCACCAAGCCGTCGCCGGTGGTGGTGCGATCGAGGCAGAGAATATGTCCAGACGTCTCCCCGCCGATCACCCCGCCGCTCTCGCGCAGCAGCGAGAGCACGTAGCGGTCGCCCACGGCAGCGCGGCGGAATTCGATGCCCCGCTCGCGCAAGGCGACTTCCAGTCCGAGGTTGCTCATCACCGTGCCGACCACCGGTCCGCTGAGCGTGCCGGCCTCCTGCCGGGCGCGCGCGAGGATGTAGAGGATCTGGTCCCCATCGACGATCCGTCCCAAGTGATCGACGAGGACCACCCGGTCCCCATCTCCATCGAGCGCCACGCCGACCTGGGCGCGCACCCCGGTGACCGTGAGCTGCAGCAGCTCCGGATGCAGCGAGCCGCACCCGTCATTGATGTTCCGCCCGTTGGGCGAGCAGCCGATCGGCACAATCTCCGCGCCGAGATCGGCGAGCACTCGCGGACCGACCTTGTAGGCCGCACCGTTGGCGCAGTCGATCACGATCTTCAGGCCCGCGAGATCCGTCCCCTCCGGCAGCGTCGAGGCGCAGAATTCCTGGTAGTGAGTCCGCGACCGGTCGACACGCATCGCGCGCCCGAGGCTGCGCGAGGCGCGGGTGAGCACCGGCTGGTCGAGTTCCGCCTCGATGCGCGCCTCGAGCTCATCGGAGAGCTTGCCGCCCTCGCCATCGAAGAACTTGATGCCGTTATCGTCGTAGGGGTTGTGCGAGGCGCTGATCACCACGCCGAAATCGCACTCGAAGCGGCGCGTCATGTACGCGATACCCGGGGTGGGCAGCGGTCCGATCAGCATCACGTTCACGCCCGAGGCGACGAAGCCCGCCTCGAGCGCCGACTCGAACATGTACCCCGAGAGACGCGTGTCCTTGCCGATCAGCACCGTGCCGCCCTCCGGGGCGAGCACCCGGCCGGCCGCGCTCGCCAGGCGCAGCGCGAAATCCACCGTCATGGGATCCTCGCCCACCCGGCCCCTGAGGCCATCGGTTCCGAAGTATTTCCTGCTCACTCGCTGCGCCTCGTCGTTGCCGGTTCACCGCCGAGGTCATTATCGGCCATCGTGTGGCCCGGCTGCTAGGGAGCGAGTGCTCCTCGAGCGCGACCGATGCATGCCCATCAGGCTCTGCGGAGCGAACTTCCGCAGGCACTGACCTGCCCAGAGCTCACGCTCTGCGGTGCGCTTCAGCGCCGGCTGAGGAGAGCTCGCGCTGCATCAACCCGCTCGATACCCGTCGGCGCACCCGGGCCGGCCGTGCTCATGCGACACGCGGACTCTGCAAGCGGCGCGCAACCGCTGCTCCGCCCCCCGCGGCGCATCGATGTCCCGCGGTCAAGTCGCCGCTGCCATCACCGGGAGCATCACGGGAATCGGACCTTGCGCACGTTCAGCCCGGCGGTCAGATCGATCGCTCGCTCGCCTCCAACTGAGGTCCGATCCTCTCGATCATCTCCTGCGTCCCAGCAGAGCGTGCGCTCGAGGGCTCGGCCGATATCAATCGAGATCTGAGGCGCGAGGGGACATCCGAGTGCCCAGTCAACGGCATGTGTGGCGAGCGATCGGCCATCGGCCGCTGAAGGAGCCGATCGGACTCCCACACCCAGCACTCATCGTGTCAGAACGAATGCGCGCATCGCTTGCGCCCCCCGACAGGAGAGGATCCGGGCGCCCCGCCCGCGACCGCCTCACCGTGCGCCGCGCCGTTCGTGACGGCAGCCAGGACTTTCAGCGCATCGACCGTCGCGGCGACATCATGGACCCTGAGGATCTGCGCGCCGTTCTGGGCCGCGACCAGCGCCGCGGCCACGCTGCCGTGCACGCGCTCCTGGGAGAGTTTCCCGGTGATCGTGCCGATCATGGATTTGCGCGACAGGCCGGCAAGAATGGGCAGTCCGTCGAGGCGCAGCGCATCGAGGCGGCGCAACAGCGTGAGATTGTGCTCGAGCGTCTTGCCGAATCCGAAGCCCGGATCGAGCACGATGCGCTCATCGGTAATGCCCGCGGCACGGCAGGCCCGCACGCGCTCATCGAGGAATGCGCGCACCTCGCCCACCACATCATCGTAGTGCGGCGCGTGCTGCATGGTGCGCGGCTCGCCCTGCATGTGCATGACACAGACCGCGCAGCCGGATTCGGCGGCCGCCTCGATTGCCCCCGGGGCGCGCAGCGCATAGACGTCGTTGATCAGATCGGCGCCCGCCGCGGCGCAGGCGCGCATCACTTCGGGCTTGCTGGTATCGATGGAGAGGACGGCAGAGGTCCGCCCGCGCAGTCGCTCGAGTACCGGCAGCACTCGGTGCAATTCCTCCGCCACCGTCACGGGCGCAGCGCCCGGGCGAGTCGATTCCCCGCCCAGATCGATGATCGCGGCGCCCTCGGCCTCGAGCGCGAGCGCCCGTTCGAGGGCCTGCGCCGGTTCGAGATAGCGACCGCCGTCGGAGAAGGAGTCGGGGGTGAGATTCACCACCCCCATCACGAGCGGGCGCTCCAGGGGGAGCGTCCGTTCGCCGCAGCGCAGCTGCGTGATCACCGTGTGCCGTCGTGCCGGGCGCGGGCTGCCCGGATTCGGCTCACCCGGCCGGTGAGCCGAGCGGAGCGCCCGGCACAGCAGGTCCCGGCGGCATCGGCGGACGATGCGAGAGCGAATCGTCCCAGCCACTCGGGGGCTTCGGCGTGCGGCCCGCCATGATGTCCTTCAGCTGCTCGTCCTCGATGGTCTCGTACTTCATCAGCGTTTCGGCCATCGCATGCAGCTTGTCGAGCGCCGCGGTCAGGATCTCCCGCGCCCGCTTGTAGTTGCCCTCGATCACGCGGCGCACTTCCTCGTCGATGGCGTGCGCCGTGACGTCGGAGACCTGTTTGTGCTGAGTGACGCTGCGCCCGAGGAATACCTCACCGGTCTCCTCGGTGTAGGTCAGGGGTCCGAGCTTGTCCGACAGACCCCACTTGGTGACCATGTTGCGCGCCAGTTCGGTGGCCCGCTCGATGTCGTTCGAGGCACCCGTGGTGACCGCCTCGGGTCCGAAAATCAGCTCCTCGGCCACACGGCCGCCGAACAGCGTCGCGATCGTGCTCTCCAGGCGCCGCTTGGACATGCTGTAGCGGTCCTGCTCGGGCAGGAACTGAGTGAGCCCGAGTGCCCGGCCGCGCGGAATGATCGTGACCTTGTAGACCGGATCGTGCTCCGGCACCGTCATGGCGACGATGGCGTGGCCGGCCTCATGGTAGGCGGTCATGCGCTTCTCTTCCTCGGTCATGACCATGGAACGCCGCTCCGCGCCCATCATGATCTTGTCCTTGGCGCGCTCGAACTCATCCATGCCCACGATGCGCTTGTTGGCGCGCGCGGCGAACAGCGCCGCCTCGTTGACGAGGTTCGCAAGATCAGCGCCCGAGAACCCCGGGGTGCCGCGCGCGATGAGCGCCGGCTTGACGTCATCCCCGAGCGGCACGCGTCGCATGTGCACGCGCAGGATCTGCTCGCGGCCGCGCACGTCCGGCAGCGGCACCACGACCTGGCGATCGAAGCGGCCCGGGCGCAGCAGCGCCGGGTCGAGCACATCGGGGCGGTTCGTCGCGGCAATGACGATGATGCCCTCGTTGCCCTCGAAGCCATCCATCTCGACGAGCAGCTGATTGAGCGTCTGCTCGCGCTCATCGTGCCCGCCACCGAGGCCGGCGCCGCGGTGGCGCCCGACCGCATCGATCTCATCGATGAAGATGATGCACGGGGCGTGCTTCTTCGCCTGCTCGAACATGTCGCGAACGCGCGAGGCGCCAACGCCGACGAACATCTCGACGAAGTCCGACCCGGAGATGGTGAAAAACGGCACCTTCGCCTCGCCCGCGATGGCGCGCGCGAGCAGCGTTTTGCCAGTCCCCGGGGAGCCGACCATCAGCACGCCCTTCGGGATCTTGCCGCCGAGCTTCTGGAACTTCCCCGGGTCTTTCAGAAAGTCGACGATCTCCCCGACTTCCTGCTTGGCCTCATCGACCCCGGCGACATCAGCGAAGGTCACGCTGACCTGGTCTTCCCCGAGCAGCCGAGCACGGCTCTTGCCGAAGGACATCGCTCCGCGTCCGCCAGAGGCACCCTGCATCTGACGCAGCATGTAGGCGAACACCACGATCAGCAGCAACACCGGCAGCAGCTGAATCAGGATCTGCTCGAGAATCCCCTCGCCCTTGGGCGGCTTGCCGGAGATGTCGACGCTGTGCTGCTCGAGCGCCCCGATCAGCGCCGTGTAGTCGGTCTCGGGATTGAAGGTCTTGAACTGCTTGTGGTCCTTCAGGACCCCATAGAGCATGGTGCCCTGGAAAGTCACCGAGGAGACCTGGTTGGATTCGACGTCCTTCAGGAAAGTCGAGTAGGTCAGGGGCTGCGGCGCATTGGTGTTCGGCATGTAGCGGCTGAACACCGCCAGCAGGATCACCACGATGATCGCCCAGAGAATGATGTTCTTGGTCAGGTCGTTCATTGCTTTAGCACGCTACACCAAGCGGAAGTCCTTCGCCAGCAGATACATCTCGGCACTGCGGGCACGTGAGGCAGAGGGTTTGACCAGCCGCACTTTGCCGAACCGGCTCCGGGCTTCGCGCACCAGCGCATCGAAACCTGCACCCTGAAACACCTTGATCAGGGCGCCACCGTCGCTCTTCAAGACCTTGCCGGCCATATCGAGCGCCAGTTCCGCCAGATACATCGAGCGGGGCTGATCGACCGAGTCGATCCCGCTCATCGACGGCGCCATGTCGGAGAGCACCCAGTCGACCTCGCGCGCCGGCACGAGGGAGAGAATACGCTCGAAAACGTCGTTTTCGCGGAAATCGCCCTGCACGAACTCCACGCCCTCGAGCGGATCGATGGGCAGGATGTCGGTGGCCACCACCCGACCGCTGCGCCCCAGGTGCCGGCGCAGATACTGACTCCAGGCGCCCGGTGCCGCGCCAAGATCGAGGCAGATAGCCCCCGATCGAATCATTTTCTCCCGCTTGTCGAGCTCTTCGAGCTTGAAGACCGCGCGCGACCGCCAGCCTTCCGCCTGTGCCCGCTTCACGTACGGGTCGGAAAAATGCTCCTGCAACCACCGACTGCTGCTTTTGGACCGCTTCGCCATGTGAGTCTGTACAATTCGCCGGATGTCCCCTGCACCGAATCTGACCGAGCGGCAACGCCGGCACCTGCGCGGCTTGGCGCACGCGCTCAAACCCGTCATTCTCCTCGGCCACGCGGGCCTGACCGAGGCCGTGGCGCTCGAGACCGACCGGGCGCTCACGGACCACGAGCTGATCAAGGTCAAAGCGCCGGGCGGCGACCGCGAAGCGCGCGATACGCTGTTCACGCAACTCGCGGCACGCACCGCAAGCGCGCTGGTTCAGCGCATCGGCAACGTGGCGGCGCTCTACCGGCCGCGCCGTGACGTGCCGCGCATCGTCATTCCGGGCGAGTAGCCCTTCAGTCGAGGCGGACCTCGACGATCTCGAGGGAGCGCAAGCCCCCTGGGGTGGCCACGTCCACCGCATCGCCCTCGGACTTCCCGACCATCGCCCGCGCGATCGGCGAGGTGACCGAGATGAGTCCGGCGGCGATGTCCGCCTCATCCTCCCCGACGATGCGATAGACGAGACGGTTGCCCTCCTCGTCCTCCAGTTCGACCACCGAGCCGAAGACCACTTTGCCCGTCTTCGGCAGCGCGCTGGGGTCGATGACCTCGGCGCTCGAGAGCTTCGCCTCGATCTCGCGAATCCGCCCCTCGATGAAGCCCTGCTGCTCGCGGGCGGCGTGATACTCGGCGTTCTCCGACAGATCGCCGTGACTGCGCGCCTCGGCAATCGCCTTGATGACCGCCGGGCGCGCCTCGCTCTTCAGGCGCTTCAGCTCCGCACGCAGCGCCTCGGCACCGCGCAGTGTCATGGGGGTACGTTTCATGCGCTCAGCGCTCCCTGATGCAGGTCCTGCAGGCGGTTCACCTCGACCTCATCGAGATGATCGAGCGCCTCGCAGGTCGCAAGGCCCGCCGCGAGCGTCGTGTAATACGTCACGCGCCGGTGCACCGCCTCGCGGCGGATCGAATTGGACTCGAGAATGGCGAGCTTGCCCTCGGTCGTATTGACGATGAGATCGATCTCATCGTTCTTGATCATGTCGACGATGTGCGGGCGTCCCTCACGCACCTTGTTGACGCGCCGGCACTCGAGCCCCGCGGCGCTCAGTGCCCGGGCGGTGCCCTCGGTGGCCACCAGCGAGAAGCCGCGCTCGATCAGCCGCTGGCCGAGCTGCACCGCGCCCGGTTTGTCCCGGTCGCGCACGCTGATGAAGCACACCCCGCGGCGCGGCAGCGTGACGCCCGAGGCGCTCTGCGCCTTGGCGTAGGCTTCCCCGAAGGTGCGCCCCGTGCCCATCACCTCGCCGGTGGATTTCATCTCCGGGCCGAGGATCGGATCGGATTCGGGGAACTTCACGAACGGGAAGACCGCCTCCTTGACCGAATAGTATTTCGGCACCGGACGCTCGATCACCCCGAGATCGGCCAGGCGCCGCCCGCTCATCACCCGCGCGGCGATCTTCGCCAGCGGCAGCCCAGTGGCCTTGGAGACGAACGGCACGGTACGCGAGGCGCGCGGGTTGACCTCCAGGACGTAGATGACGCCGTTCTGGATCGCGAACTGGACGTTCATCAGTCCGATCACATTCAGCGCCGTCGCGAGCTTTCGCGTCTGCTCGCGCAGTTGCTCCTGCAACTGCGCACTCAAACTGTTCGGCGGCAGGCAGCAGCCGGAATCCCCCGAGTGCACCCCGGCCTGCTCGACGTGCTCCATGATGCCGCCGATCAGAACCTGTTCGCCGTCACCGACGGCATCCACGTCGACCTCGATGGCAACATCGAGGAACCGATCGAGCAGCACCGGACTGTCGTTGGAGACCTGCACCGCGTGATTCATGTACCCGCGCAGATCGTCCTCGTTGAACACGATCTCCATGGCGCGCCCGCCGAGCACGTACGAGGGACGCACCACGAGCGGAAAGCCGACCTCGCGCGCGAGCTTCACGGCCTGATCCTCGGTGCGCGCCGTCGCGTTGGCCGGCTGACGCAGCCCGAGCTGGTGCACCAGTGCCTGGAAGCGCTCGCGGTCCTCAGCGACGTCGATCGATTCCGGTGAGGTGCCGATGATGGGCGCGCCAGCCTGCTCGAGCGCGCGCGAGAGCTTCAGCGGGGTCTGCCCGCCGAACTGCACGATCACCCCCTCGGGCTTTTCCTTCTCCAGAATCTCGAGCACGTCCTCGAGCGTCAGCGGCTCGAAATACAACCGGTCGGAGGTATCGTAATCGGTCGAGACGGTCTCGGGGTTGCAGTTGACCATGATGGTCTCGAACCCGTCCTCGCGCAGACTCAACGCGGCGTGCACGCAGCAGTAGTCGAACTCGATGCCCTGGCCGATGCGGTTTGGCCCGCCGCCGAGGATCATGATCTTGCGCCGCGTGCTGGGCTCGGCCTCGCACTCCTCCTCGTACGTCGAGTACATGTAGGCGGTCGAGGTGGCGAATTCCGCCGCGCAGGTGTCGACGCGCTTGTACACCGGGCGTACGCCGAGATCGTGCCGCTTGTGGCGCACGGCCTGCTCGGGCATCTCGATGAGCTTCGCGAGGCGCGCATCGGAGAAGCCCTTACGCTTCAACCCGCGCAGCCGCCCCGCGGTGAGGCCCGCGAGGCCCTCGCCGCTCACCCGGCGCTCCTCGCCGATGAGGTCCTCGATCTGTGCGAGGAACCACGGATCGATGTGGGTCAGCCCGGCGATACGCTCGAAGGACCAGCCGGCGCGGAACGCGTCGGCCACGTAGAGCAGCCGGTTCGGCCCCGGGGCGCGCAGCTCGTGGGTGAGTTTGCCCTCGAGTTCATCCGCCGACGGCGGCAGCGCCTGCGGCGTGAGCCCGTCGAGCCCGGTCTCCAGGCCCCGCAGCGCCTTCTGCAGCGACTCCTGGAACGTCCGGCCGATCGCCATCACCTCCCCGACAGACTTCATCTGCGTGGTCAGCCGGTCGTTGGCCGCCGGGAACTTCTCGAACGTAAAGCGCGGTATCTTGGTCACGACGTAGTCGATGGCTGGCTCGAACGAAGCCGGCGTCGCCCCGCCGGTGATGTCGTTCTTCAGCTCATCGAGCGTGTAGCCGACGGCGAGCTTGGCGGCGATCTTGGCGATCGGAAAGCCGGTCGCCTTGGAAGCGAGCGCCGAGGAGCGCGACACGCGCGGGTTCATCTCGATCACCAGCAGCCGCCCGTCGCGCGGATTGACCGCGAACTGCACGTTCGAGCCGCCGGTGTCCACGCCGATCTTGCGCAGCACCGCGATCGAGGCATCGCGCATGCGCTGGTATTCCTTGTCGGTGAGCGTGAGGGCCGGCGCGACCGTGATCGAGTCGCCGGTGTGCACGCCCATCGGATCGAGGTTCTCGATCGAACAGATGATGATGCAGTTGTCCTTGCGGTCCCGCACCACCTCCATCTCGAATTCCTTCCAGCCGATCACCGACTCCTCGAGCAGCACCTCGGAGGTCGGGGAGGCATCCAGGCCCCGCGCCACGATCGCCTCGAGCTCCTCGCGGTTGTAGGCGATCCCGCCGCCGGAGCCGCCGAGGGTGAATGACGGGCGGATCACGATCGGGTAGCCGATGTCGGTGGCGATCGCGAACGCCTCATCGAGACTGCGGGCGATCTGCGAATGCGGCGATTCCAGGCCGATCTCGGTCATCGCGTCGCGGAAGCGCTCGCGGTCCTCGGCCATGTCGATCGCTTCGCGCTTCGCGCCGATCAGCTCCACGCTGAATTTCTCCAGCACCCCCTCGCGCACCAGATCGAGCGCGGTGTTGAGTGCGGTCTGCCCGCCCATGGTCGGCAGCAGCGCATCGGGGCGCTCCTTCTCGATGATGCGCGCCACGGTGCGCCAGTTGACCGGCTCGATGTAGACGGCATCGGCCATCTCCGGGTCGGTCATGATGGTGGCCGGATTGGAGTTGACCAGGATGACCCGGTACCCCTCGCTGCGCAGCGCCTTGCAGGCCTGCGCGCCGGAGTAGTCGAATTCACATGCCTGGCCGATGACGATCGGACCGGCACCGATGATCAGAATGCTCTTCAGGTCGCTGCGCTTGGGCACTGAGTCAGTCTCGCATCAACGGGAAATGGCCGGCTGGCGCGGCGGGTTCTGGGCGGAGCCGGCGCCGTCCGGGGGGCTCTGGCGCAGCTGCGCCTGCAGCCGGCGCACCATCAGCTGCACGAAGCGCTCGAACAGCGGCTTGACGTCGTGCGGCCCGGGGCTCGCCTCGGGGTGGCCCTGGAAGCCAAACACCGGACGGTCGCTGAACGCGAGGCCCTGCAAAGAGCCGTCGAACAGCGAGCGGTGCGTGGCGCGCACGCTCGAGGGCAGCGTCGCCTCATCGACCGCGAAGCCGTGATTCTGGCTGGTGATGAGCACCCGCCCGCTCTCGAGGTCCTGCACCGGGTGGTTCGCCCCGTGGTGACCGAATTTCATCTTCAGCGTGCGCGCGCCGCTGGCGAGCCCGAGGATCTGGTGTCCTAAGCAGATGCCGAACACCGGCAGGTCGGTGGCGAGGAACGCCCGCGTCGCCTCGATCGCGTAGGTGCACGGCTCCGGATCGCCCGGGCCGTTGGAGAGAAAGATGCCATCGGGGGCGAGCGCCAGCGCCTCCTCGGCGCTCGTCTCGGCCGGCACCACCGTCATGCGGCAGCCGTAGTCGGCGAGCAGTCTGAGGATGTTGCGCTTGATCCCGAAGTCGTACGCCACGACGTGCAGCCGCTGATGCGCCCGCAGCGTGCGCGTGCCCTCCGGCCAGACGCTCCCGTCATTCCACTGGAAGGAGCGCCGGGTGCTGACCACCTTGGCGAGGTCCATGCCCTTTAAGCCCGGGAACTTGCGCGCCGCGATCACCGCGGCGTTCGCGTCGGCCTGCTCGCCGGTCATGATGCAACCGGACTGCGCGCCGCGCTCGCGCAGGATGCGCGTCAGGCGCCGAGTATCGATTCCGGCGATGGCGACGATGCGACCGCGCTCGAGAAACGCCCCGAGCGATTCACTGCCGCGCCAGTTGCTCCAGCGCGCCGGCAGATCGCGCACCACGAGGCCGGCGGCGTAGATCTGCGCCGATTCCAGATCCTCGGGCGTCGCTCCGGTGTTGCCGATGTGCGGGCAGGTGAGCGTGACGATCTGACGGGCGTATGACGGATCGGTGAGGATTTCCTGATAGCCCGTCATGGCGGTGTTGAAGACAACTTCGCCTGTGGTGTTGCCTTTGGCACCAATCGACTGGCCACGGAAGACGGTCCCATCCGCAAGTGCCAGTACTGCCGGTACGCTCACTTCGATGAATCCTCTCTTTTGCGATGGGCTCTCGTGTCGGCCGGCCGGCGAGTAGATCGCTCCGCGCTGCGGAGCTCCCGGACCAAAGACCTGCAGATATACAAAGCGGGAGGAGTTCGTGGTGAACATCCTCCCGCCTTGCGTGGACTAACCCGCCGAGGATTCGTAAAACCTGCAGCGGATCGGGCGAAATTCTACGGTCGGAGGCTCAAGGTGTCCATGGAAAATTCGCCCGCCAGGAGGAGCGAAGTTGCCGTGGAAAATTTCGCAACCTATTGATTTTGAAATAAAATATCGCGCATGAAATAGCGCCCCGCCGGGCGCTGCGCGAGCCAGAGCGCAGCGGTCAGAGCGCCGCGCGCGAACAGGCTCCGATCCCCCGCCCGATGGCCCAGTACGAGCGTCTCGCCGGTGCCGAGAAAGCGCACCTCATGCTCCCCGGCGACGTCCCCACCGCGCAGCACGGCGAAACCGATCTGCCCCGCAGGCCGCGGGCCCGCGCGCCCCTCACCGGCGGCCGCGAGCGCCGCCTCGGGCGCCAGAGCACGCCCCTCACCGGCGGCCCGAGCGAGTGCGAGTGCGGTCCCCGAGGGAGCATCGCGCTTCATGCGGTGGTGGGTCTCGAGGATCTCGATGTCGAACGCCCCCGGCAGCGCTCGCGCCGCGGTGCGCACCAGCTCGAGCAGCAAGGTGACCCCGAGACTGGTATTGGGCGCCACCAGCAGCGGCATGTCGCGTGCCGCTGCGGCAAACTGCGCCTCGAGCGCCTCCGGATAGCCAGTGGTGCCCAGCAGCAGCGCAACGCCTGCGGCCCGGCAGGCCGCCAAATGCGCAGCCGTCGCCTGCGGGGTGGAGAAATCGATCGCGACGTCCGCGCCCTGCAGCGCCGCGCCGAGATCCGCACTCACCCGCACCCCGCGGGGCGCAGCGCCAGCGAACTCCCCGGCATCGCGCCCGAGCGCACCGCTCGTGGCCGAGGCCACCGCTGCGCTCAGGACGAGTGCGTCAAAATCCGCCATCGCTTGTATCAGTGCGCGGCCCATCCGGCCGCCCGCCCCGAGGATGACGATGCGGGTCCTCATGATCGCCGCTCAGACACCGAAGAAGCGCCGCACGCCCTCGAAGAAGCCCTTCTCTCGCGGCGAGTGGCGCGGGCCCTCCTCCTTCAGGGATTCCTCGAGCTTGCGGATCAGCTCACGCTGCTCGGCCGACAGATGCACCGGGGTCTCAATGACCACCCGGCAGAACAAATCCCCGCGCGAGCCGCCCCGCACCGGCTTGACTCCCTTGTCGCGCAGCCGGAAGACCCGGCCGGACTGGGTTTCCGCCGGGATCTTCAGCGCCACATTGCCATCGAGCGTCGGCACCTCCACGGTGCCGCCGAGCGCGGCGGTCGCAAAACTGACGGGCACTTCGCAGGAGAGGTGCTCCCCGTCCCGCTCGAAGATCGCGTGCTCGCGCACGTGCACCTCGACGTAGAGGTCCCCTGGCGGCCCGCCGTTGCGCCCCGCCTCTCCTTCGCCACCGAGGCGAATGCGATCCCCGGTGTCCACCCCAGCGGGGATCTTCACCGATAGATTGCGCGTGCGGCGCACCCGGCCCTGCCCGAGGCAGGTATCGCAGGGGTTGCGCACGATCGTGCCGGCACCGCGGCACTTCGGGCAGGTCTGCTGCAACTGGAAGAAGCCCTGGGAGATGCGCACCTGGCCGTTGCCACCGCAGGCATCGCAGGTCTGTGGCGTGCTGCCCTTGGCCGCGCCGCTGCCATGGCAGGTCTCGCACTCGGAGAGTTTCGGCACCTCGATCTGCACCGAGTGGCCGAACACCGCCTCGTGCAGATCGAGTTCCAGGTCGTAGCGCAGATCGGCGCCGCGGAACACCTGGGCATGTCCGCCACGCCGAGCCGCACCGAAGATGTCACCGAACACATCCCCGAAGATGTCACTGAAGGCATCCGCGGTGTTGCCGTGCCCACGAGCGCCGGCCGCCGCGGCCTCGAGGCCGGCATGACCGTACTGATCGTAGGCGGCACGCTTGGGCGGATCGGTGAGGATCTCATAGGCCTCCTTGGCCTCCTTGAAGCGCCCCTCGGCCTCCGCGTCATCCGGATTGCGGTCCGGGTGATATTTCATGGCGAGGCGCCGGTACGCCTTTTTGATTTCCGCCTCGCTCGCCGTCTTGGGGACGTCGAGAACTTTGTAGAAGTCTTTTTTCATGCGCCTCGCACAGCGGCAGCGGGGTTCGCGCCGCGAACCCCGCCCACTATACCGACTGGCTCATTGGAGCGGTCAGGATGCCTTGCGGCCCTTGTCCTTGACCTCTTCGAACTCCGCGTCGACGACATTCTCCTTGCCGCCGGCGGCCCCTTCGCCCGCCGCACCGGGTTCGGCCCCGGCCGTCGCTGCGCCCGCGGCGGCTTCCCCGGCATACGCCTTCTGCGCGATGCCGGCGGAGGCCTGGGCGAGCGCCTCGGTCTTCTTCTCGATCACCGCGCGATCATCACCCTTCAGCGCCGTGCGCAGATCGGCAATCGCCGACTCGACGCTGGCGCGCTCGCCCGGCTCGACCTTCTCCCCGAGATCCTTCACGCTGCGCTCGACCGCGTGAATCATTGCATCGGCCTTGTTGCGCGTCTCGATGAGCTCACGGAAGCGCTTGTCGTCCGCGGCGTGCGCCTCGGCGTCGCGCACCATGCGCTTGATCTCCTCCTCGTTCAGACCGCTCGAGGCCTTGATGACGATCTTCTGCTCCCGGCCGGTCGCCTTGTCCTTGGCCGACACGTTGAGGATGCCGTTGGCGTCGATGTCGAAGGACACCTCGACCTGCGGCATACCGCGCGGAGCGGGCGGAATGTCCGAGAGATCGAACTTGCCGAGCGACTTGTTGTCGACCGCCCGCTCGCGCTCGCCCTGCAGCACGTGAATGGTCACGGCCGTCTGGTTGTCATCGGCGGTGGAGAACACCTGCGAGGCCTTGGTCGGGATCGTGGTGTTCTTCTCGATCAGCTTGGTCATCACCCCGCCGAGCGTCTCGATGCCGAGCGACAGCGGCGTGACGTCAAGCAGCAGCACGTCCTTGACCTCACCGGCGAGCACGCCCGCCTGGATCGCCGCACCCACTGCCACCGCCTCATCGGGGTTGACGTCCTTGCGCGGCTCGCGGCCGAAGAAATCCTTCACGTACTTCTGCACCAGCGGCATGCGCGTCTGACCGCCGACCAGGATGACCTCGGCGACCTCCTCGGCGGAGAGCCCCGCATCCTTCAGCGCGGTGCGGCACGGCGCGATGGTCTTCTGCACCAGCTCCTCGACCAGCGCCTCGAGTTTGGCGCGGGTGAGCTTGATGTTCAGGTGCTTCGGCCCCGAGGCGTCCGCGGTGATGTACGGCAGGTTGATGTCGGTCTGTTGCGTGGAGGACAGCTCGATCTTGGCCTTCTCGGCCGCCTCCTTCAGGCGCTGCATGGCGAGCGGGTCGCGGCGCACATCGACGCCGGACTCCTTCAGGAACTCCTCGGCGAGGAAATTGATGATGCGCAGATCGAAATCCTCTCCCCCGAGGAACGTATCGCCGTTGGTCGAGAGCACCTCGAACTGATGCTCCCCGTCGATCTCGGCGATCTCGATGATCGAGATGTCGAAGGTGCCACCGCCTAAGTCGTACACGGCGATCTTGCGATCCCCGCTCTGCTTGTCGAGCCCGTAGGCGAGCGAGGCGGCAGTGGGCTCATTGATGATGCGCTTGACCTCGAGGCCCGCGATGCGCCCGGCGTCCTTGGTCGCCTGGCGCTGCGAGTCGTTGAAGTAGGCCGGCACCGTGATCACCGCCTCGGTGACCGGCTCGCCGAGATAGTCCTCGGCGGTCTTCTTCATCTTCATCAGCACGCGCGCACTGACCTCGGGCGGGGCCATCTTCTTGCCCTGGGCATCGACCCACGCATCGCCGTTGTCGGCGCGGACGATCTTGTACGGAACCATCTTCGAGTCGCGCTGCACCACCTCGTCCTCGAACTTCCGTCCGATGAGGCGCTTGATCGCGAACAGGGTGTTCTGCGGGTTCGTGACCGCCTGGCGCTTGGCCGGTTGGCCCACCAGCACCTCGTTGTCCTTGGTAAAGGCGACGATGGACGGTGTCGTGCGGTCGCCCTCGCTGTTCTCGATCACCCGGGGCTTACCGCCCTCCATGATGGCGACGCACGAGTTCGTGGTCCCGAGGTCGATGCCGATTACCTTTGCCATGATCTGCTCCGCCGAAATCAGTTGCTTATGGAGTGTCCGCTGGAGGACTTTCTGGGGGTATGTCCCGCCGATTCAAGGGTGACGGGGCGTTCGCTGAACCTACGTCTTGGCTTTCGCCACGATGACCCGCGCCGGGCGCAGCAGCCGTCCGTTGAGCTCATAGCCCGCCTGCACCACCTGCAGCACGGTGTCCGGGCCCGCCTCGGCTGACTCCTGCGCCATCATCGCCTCGTGACGCGCCGGATCGAACGTCTCCCCGAGCGGACGGATGGCGCGCACGCCGAGCCTCTCGAGCGCCTTGGCGAGCAGCTGCAACGTCGCCTCCTGGCCCTGCTTGAGGCTCACCGGGTCCACTTCCGGCTGCGCGGCGCTCTGGATCGCCAGCTCCAGGCTGTCCTGCACCGGCAGCAGCTCGGCGGCGAATTTCTCCAGCCCGTAGCGGTTGGCCGCCTCGATGTCGCGCTGGGCGCGTTTGCGCACGTTGTCGAGTTCCGCCATGGCCCGCAGCATCTGCTCCTGGCTCTCTTTGGCGCGCTGCTCGGCCTGCGCCAGCGCCTGCTCGAGCCGCGTCGTCTCGTCCGAGGCGATCGACCCGTCGGTACCGCGCTCGCCTGAAGGGCTCGCGCCCGCCTGATCAGTGCTCATCCGCAATCCTCTTTCCGCTCTTGCGCCGTGAAAAAACCACACCCCGCCCGGCGGCCTGCGCCGCGGCGGCGTACAGCGCTCGGTGTGGGGATCAGCGCCGCGAATTCAAGGCGGCGCCGAGTAGTTTAGCCGTCATGTCGACGATCGGAATGACCCGCTCATAGGCCATGCGGGTCGGGCCGATGACCCCAAGCACGCCGAACGCGGAGGCCGGCGTGCCGTAGGGTGCGGTCACCAGACTGCAGTCATCGAGAATGCGATAGCCGGACTCGTGGCCGATGAAGATCTGTACCCCCTCGGCACGCAGGCTGTGATCGAGCAGATGCAGGAAGTCGCGCTTCTCATTGAACGCCTCGAACAGGCGCCGCAGCCGCTCGACGCTCGAGAGCTCCGCGACGCTCATCAGATTGGTCTCGCCCTTGATGACGTACTCGAGCTCCCCGTTCTGCGCACCGGTGGCGAACACGTGCTGCGCCATCGAGATCGCATCGAGCATCACCTGATTCAGGTGCACGCGCGTCTCGCTCAGCTGGCGCAGGATCTCCTGGCGCACCTCCTCGAGGGAGCGGTCGCGCAGCTGCTCGTTGAGGAAGTTCGAGGCACGGCGCAGCTCATCGTGGGAGAAGTAGCGCTCGAGCTGCACGATGCGGTTCTGCACCTCGCGCTCCCCGTACACCAGCACGACGAGCACGCGGTTCTCCGACAGACCGACGAACTCGATCTGGGTGATGGTGGCTTGCGTGGCGCGCGGCAGAGTCACCACGCCGGCGAGGCGAGTGAGGCTCGAGAGCAGCTGCGAGACGCTGCTCACCAGATCCTTGCCGCTCTCGCGCACCGACTCGAGCTGCCGCTCGATCTCGTCCACCGCGGCCGCCTCGAGCGGCTGGACCTGCAGCAGCGAGTCGACGAAGAACCGGTAGCCCTTGTCGGTCGGCACGCGCCCGGCGGAGGTATGCGGCGAGGCGACGAAGCCGAGCTCCTCCAGATCGGCCATCACGTTGCGGATGGTCGCGGAGGACAGCTGCAGCCCGGACTCGCGCGACAGGGCGCGCGAGCCGACCGGCTGGCCGTCACGGATGTAGCTCTCAACGAGCTTGCGCAGCAGATGCTGCGCGCGCTCGCTCAACTGTTCTTCCGGGGATTCTTGCGTCATACACCGCGTCGCTGCGCGCACTGGCCGCTCTGGCGCAGTGGGCTGTCTGAAAAGCTATAGTCGCAGCGCCCAAGCGTCAAGCAACCATTGCGTCGTCCTGCTAGGATCATCGCCGATGACCCCTCCCCGTATCTGCGCTCTGGTCGGCCGCTTCACGGACCCGCGGGTGGCCGAGTCCGCCCGGGTGGCGCTTGCGCACCTGGTCGAGCGTGGGGTGACGGTGAGAATCGATTGCGCCGCGCCGCTCGCGGCCAGCGAGGCTGCGAGCCCGGTCACGACGGCCGAACTCAGCCCCGGGGCGGACCTGATGATCGCGGTCGGGGGCGACGGCACGCTGCTCTACGCCGCGGGGCTCGTGGCCCGCCACGGCGTGCCGCTGCTCGGGATCAACCG
The DNA here is from genome assembly GCA_049964755.1 of Steroidobacteraceae bacterium. Lineage (GTDB taxonomy): Bacteria > Pseudomonadota > Gammaproteobacteria > Steroidobacterales > Steroidobacteraceae > 13-2-20CM-66-19. The sequence continues at coordinate 17,479 of JBMFWZ010000019.1, forward strand.
CGGCCGGCTCGGCTTTCTCACCGACGTGATGCCGCAGGACATTGCCGCCTGCCTCGATGCGGCCCTCGCCGGGCAGCTCGATGCCGACGAGCGGCCGCTGCTCGCGGCGCGACTGGAGCACGCCGACGGCACCTGCCACGAGGCGCTGGCGCTGAACGACGTCGTGCTGCAGAAGCTCGCCACGGGACGGATGCTGGATTTCGAGACCCGGGTCGCAGGCCGCTACGTCAACACCCATGCCGGTGACGGCATCGTCGTGGCGAGCGCCACCGGCTCGACCGCCTATGCGCTCTCCTGCGGCGGGCCGATCATCGAGCCGCAGCTCGACATCGTGGTCCTCGCGCCGATCTGCCCGCACACCCTCTCGGATCGACCCATCGTGGTCTCCGGCCGCTCGGTGATCGAGGTCCGCCTGCTCGAGCGGCCCGACACGCGCGCCCAGGTGACCTGCGATGGCAGCATCCTCGGGACGCTGGTGCCGGGGGAGCGTCTGCAGATCCGCCGTGCCGCCGAGCGCGTCACGCTGCTGCATCCGCCTGGGCACGACTATTTCCGGCTGCTGCGCTCGAAACTGCACTGGGGTCGCGGCGACAGCGAGCGCTGAGCGCCCTCCTCCACCCACACCCTTGCGCGATCCGCCATGCTCATCGCCCTTAAGATCCGCGACTTCGCCATCATCGATGAACTCGAGCTCACGCTGCGCTCGGGGCTGACGGTGCTCACGGGGGAGACCGGCGCCGGCAAATCCATCCTCGTCGATGCGCTGCAACTGCTCGGCGGCGGCCGCGGCGGGGCGGAAATGATCCGCCACGGCGCCGAGCGGGCCGATCTCACCGCCACGTTCGACCTGCGCGGGGCGCCGGGGGAACTGAAGACCTGGCTCGAGGGCCAGGCGCTCGAGGGCGATGAGCTCATCGTGCGTCGCGTGCTCGGCATCGACGGACGCTCGCGTGCCTGGCTCAACGGCCAGCCGGTGCCGGTGCAGTTGCTGCGCGAGGCGGCCGATCTGCTCATCGACATCCACGGTCAGCACGAATTCCAGTCGCTCACCCGAGCGGCGCGCCAGCGCGAGCTGCTCGATGAGTTCGGCGCGCTCGCCACTGAGCTCGGCGCGGTCGAGGCGGCGTACCGGCACTGGCGCGAGTTGCACACCCGCGCCCGTGCGCTCGCCGCGGCAGCCGAGGAGCGCGATGCGCGGCTCGATCTGCTGCGCCACCAGGTCGGCGAGCTCGGTGCGCTTGAACTCGAGCCCGGCGAGCTCGAGCGCCTCACCGAGGAGCGCACCCGCCTGGCGCACCGCGGTCGGTTGGCCGAGGCCGCCCAGGGGGCGCTTGGTCAGCTCTATCAGGATGAGCCGCACAACGCCCACGGGGCGATCGGCCGGGCGCTGCAGGCGCTGCGCGCCGCGGCGGCGATCGATGCGCAGCTCGGCTCGATCGTCACGCTGACGCAGGATGCCCAGGTCAACGTGCGCGAGGCGGCTCGCGAGCTCGAGCGCTATGCGCAGAGCCTCGAGCTCGATACCGCGCACCAGAACAGCGTCGAGAGCCGGCTCGCGGCGATCGAGGACCTTGCCCGCAAACATCGGGTCAGCCCCGCGCAGCTACCGGCGCGCGCCGCGGAGCTCGCCGCGGAGCTCGAGCAGCTCGAGCGCGCGGACGTCGACCTGAAGGCGCTGCGCGGGGAACTCGAGACGGCGCTCGCGCACTACCGCCGGCAGGCCGCGATGCTCACCCAGGCGCGTACCTCAGCCGGCGCCGCACTCGGCAAGGCGGTGACGGTGCACATGCAGGCGCTCGGCATGGCCGGAGGCCGCTTCGAGGTGGCCCTGACGGTGCGTGAGGACGAGCCCGCGGCGCACGGCGCCGATGACGTCGAATTTCGCGTCAGCGCCAATCCCGGCCAACCGGTCCGCGCCCTTGCGAAGGTCGCCTCCGGCGGGGAGCTCTCGCGGCTGTCGCTCGCCGTCGAGGTCGCCAGCAGCGCGCGCGAAACGCGCTGCATGGTGTTCGATGAGGTCGACTCTGGGATCGGCGGGGCGGTGGCGGAAATTGTCGGTCGGGAACTGCGTGCGCTCGGGGAGCGCGGCCAGGTGCTGTGCGTGACGCACCTGCCACAGGTGGCCTCACAGGGCCATCAGCATCTGCGCGTCGCGAAACACACCGACGGGCATGCCACGCACACTCGCCTGACGGAACTGCCCGAGACCGAGCGCATCGAGGAGCTCGCGCGCATGCTCGGTGGGGTCGATGTCACCGTCACGGCGCGCGAGCACGCCCGCGAGATGCTCAATGGCGCAGCGCCGACCCGTGCCGCGTCGCGTGCGCCGGTACGGCGGCCGAAGCGCGGCGCTGAGCGGCGCTGAGCGGCGCTCACGGGCGCGGTGCGCGCCGGTGCGGGCAGGCCTCGCGCCGGCAGTGCCCGTAGAGAATCAGGGAATGGTCGCGGATCTCGAACTTCAGTCGCTCGGCCACCGCGTCCTGACGGGCCTCGATGCCCTCGTCGACGAACTCTTCGACCTGGCCGCAGTCAAGACACACGATATGATCGTGGTGCGCACCCTGATTCAGTTCAAAGACGGCCATACCGTCCTCGAAGTGATGGCGGGTCACGAGTCCGGCGGCCTCGAACTGAGTGAGAACCCGGTAGACGGTCGCGATCCCGATGTCCTCGTGCGAGTCGAGCAGGCTGCGGTAGATGTCCTCCGCGGACAGATGCCGCGTCTCGCTGCCGGCGAGGATCTCGAGGATCTTCACTCGCGGCAACGTGACTTTCAGACCGGCTTTGCGCAGGTCCTTGCTTTCCACGTGTTGCGATCCTCCGGATGTGGCCGCCGCAGGGAAACGCGGCGGTGCTTGCCCGATCAGGTATGATCGACCCAATTATTGCCCATCGGACCTCCATGCGACCAGTTCAATTGACCTCTGCTGTGCGTCTCGCCGCTGTGCTCGCGGCGCTCTCGGGCCTGCTCGCCGGCTGCGTCTACCGCATGTCGATTCAGCAGGGCAACTATCTGGACGGCCACACCGTGCGGCAGCTGAAGGTGGGCATGACTCGGGTGCAGGTGCGCTATCTGCTCGGCACCCCGATGATCCAGGACGTCTTCGACACCGATCGCTGGGACTACCTCTACTACTTCAAGCGCGGCTACGTGCAGCGGCCGATCGAGAGCCGCGTCACGGTGTTCTTCCACGACGGCAAGGTCAGCCGCTTCAAGCTGCTCAACGTGCCGAAGGGTCAGCCGATCGCCCCGGGGCTGCTGCCCTCGGCGAAGAAATTCCCGGTAACGTAGCCCGTACGGTAACTTCAGCGGCGCGCTGAGCCAAGGCGCGCTCGGCGGCGCGCGCGCGGATCCTGCAAGAGCGGCCGATACAGCTCGATGCGATCCCCCTCGGCGGGCCGTGCGTCGCGCGCACAGGGTTCGCCAAAGATCCCCACCGGCGCGCTGTCCCAGGGGACCGGGACATCGGGCGCCGAGCGGCGCGCAGCCTCGAGTGCCGCAGCGACGTCCGCGTCCTGCTCGAGTTCCACCGGCCAGAGGAACTGGCGCTGCTCGGTCGCGTAGGCCACCAGGCAACGCTTGCGCCCGCCGCTCACGGCACGGCTGCTCCCTCGCTCGGCTGCAGCGCGCGGCTGCGGGCCACAAATGCATCGACCAGGGAGCCGACGGTCTCGGCGAAGATGCGCTCGAAGAGCACCGCGGAGAGGGAGTTCTTGAACTGGAAGCGCAGCATCAGCTCGACCTGCGTGCCTTCCCCGGCGGGCGTCAGGTGCCACTCCCCCTCGAGCACGCTGAAGGGGCCGTCGACCAGACGCATGTGCACGCGCCGGTACGGCTCGAGCGCGTTGCGGGTGGTGAATTCCCCGGTGAACGGCCCGCGACGCACGCCGATGCTGGCGACGATCTCACTGTCGCTTCGCGAAAGCACCCGCGAGTGGGTGCACCACGGCAGGAACTGCGGATAGCTGTCGATGTCGTTGATCAGCGCGAACAGTCTGTTCGGCGGCATCTTGATGAGCGCCGAGCGCTTGACCTCTCGCATGGGCGACATTGTCCCAGGATCGCCCCGGCACCGACAAGAGCCGCCACCGCGCCCCGAGGGAGCGCGCGCACGCTACAATGCGCGCCCCTGAAGGAACCCGAAGAGCCGATGCCCCCCAAGCCCGCCGCCCCCGCCCGGCTGATCGCCGAGAACCGCAGAGCGCGCTTCGAGTACTTCATCGAGGAGCGCTACGAGGCGGGTCTGGTGCTGCAGGGCTGGGAGGTCAAATCGATGCGCGCCGGCCGAGCGCAACTGACCGAGTCCTATATCTATCTGCGCAACGGCGAGGCGTTCCTCTTCGGCGCGCACTTCTCACCCCTGGCGGCCACCTCCACGCACGTGCTCGCCGATCCGGCTCGCACGCGCAAGCTGCTGCTCAATCGCAGCGAGCTCAACGGTCTGCTCGGGGCGGTCGAGCGGCGCGGCTACACCCTGATTCCGCTCGAGCTGCACTGGAAGGGCGGCCGCGCCAAACTCACCTTCGGACTGGCCAAGGGCAAGAAGCAGCACGACAAGCGCGCCACGGAGAAGGACCGAGACTGGGAGCGCGACAAGGCGCGCCTGCTGCGCCGCGGCTGAAGCGGCGCAGCGGCAGCTCCGCCCGGGCCTGTGCATAATTACAGCCTCCTGCCCCCTGACGGCCACCGAGCTCGGCGCACCGCCGTCGGGCCGCAGCGCAAGTGAATGTGCGCGGCGCTGTGCAGAACGCGCGCCGACAGGTATGCTTGCACGCGATGGATCTCTCTTGGGGGCGACCGGCTTCGACGTGGGTTGCGAACCTTCAGAGGCGTACCGAGGCGCAGTGTCCTCGTAAATCTCGCTGCAAAACTATAGTTGCCAACGACGACAACTTCGCCCTCGCCGCCTAACCGCGGCTGACCTTCGACCGGCCCGTGCCTGTGCGGCCGACTCGGGGGACGCGTTCACAGGCTCGCGATCCGGTGTGCGACGGGCCGGGTCGTTAAGAGTCACCGTCCGCTGGCGCTTCGTCTTCCCTGCCCCTCGGGTAGCGCGGCGCGAGAAACAAAGAGCGGGCTACGTACGTAGAGCCTGAAGTCTAGGACTTGCGGACGGGGGTTCGATTCCCCCCGCCTCCACCACTTCTCCGCCCCGCCGCATCCGGCGGGGCCGAGCCGAACACGGACGAATTCGGCTCGAGCCTCCAACAAACATCAACTCGCGCGCAATGCGTGGGGCATCGCGTTTCTCGCGCGCGACAAAATGCGTTAAGCTTCACCCTGATCAGCGTGTTAGATGGAGTGCGCGATCTGTCGCTACACGGCGACAATGGGCCGGTGTTATGCCGCAGACGAGGCACCCGACGGCCGCTGTGGCGTCGAACGACAGGCCCCGCGAGAAACTGGTGACCATAAAGAATCGGATATCCCTCGTCGCGTTTCTGACGCTTGCCCCCTTCGCCCTCGGCCGCGCCGCCGCGCCGCCCCGACACACCCTGCCACCGCGGCGGCCGTTCACGTTCGCCACCGTCGAGCACCTGGCGGCGCTGCGCGCCGAGCACCCCTACCACGTGCACTCCACGCCGCTGCCGAACGCGCTGCGCCGGTTGAGCTACGCGCAGTATCACCAGATCCACTTCCGTCCCGCCGATGCGCTCTGGCGCGGCCACTCGCGGTTCGAGGTGCAGTTCTATCACCGTGGCTTCGCATTCACGCGCCAGGTGAAGATCTTCACGGTGAGCGCCGCGGGCGTACAGCCGGTGCGCTACAGCCCCTCGATGTTCGAGTTCCCGCCGGTCCTCGGCGGGTTGCGCCTGTCCGATCGGCTCGGCTTCGCCGGCCTCTCGGTGCGCTTCCCGCTCGAGCGCCCCGGGCACCCGCGCAGCGTGCTCGCCTTCCTCGGCGCGACGTACTTTCGCGTCCTCGGCCGCAACCAAACCCAGGGGATCACGGCCCGCGGGCTGGCCGTCGACACCGCCACCACCGGTGGGGAGGAGATCCCGTACTTCACGCACTTCTGGCTACGCGAACCGCAGCCCGAGGCGCGTACCCTGACGATCTACGCGCTGCTCGACAGTCCGAGCGTCGCCGGGGCGTACCGGTTCGTGGTGCGACCCGGGGACATCACCCAAGTCACCGTCAGCGCGGTGCTCTACCCGCGCCATCACATCGCCAAGCTCGGCATCGCTCCGCTCACCTCGATGTTCCTCTACGGACGCAACTCCGCGCGTCGGCGCTTCGCGAACTGGCGTCCGCAGGTGCACGACAGCGACGGTCTGATGATGCACACCGGCGGCGGGGAGTGGTTGTGGCGCCCGCTGCGCAATCCGCTGCGCCTGCAAGTCAATCGCTTCATGGACGAGAACCCCCGGGGCTTCGGGCTCATCCAGCGCGACCGGCGCTTCGCGGACTACGAGGACCCAGCGGCGCGCTACGAGAGCCGCCCGAGCTATTGGGTGCAGCCGCTCGGACACTGGGGTCGCGGCGGGGTCGAGCTGGTCGAGATCCCGGGCGAGGCGGACATCGATTACAACATCGACTCGTACTGGGTGCCGAGTGCGCCGGTGCGCGCCGGCCAGCCGCTCGCCTTCTCCTACGTCCTGTCGGCCTACCTGCACTCCGGGCAACGCTGGCCTCCGGGCGGCCGTGTGGTGGCCACACGAGTCGCGCCGGTGCGGCGCGCCGGCCACCCGGTGAGCGGCCAGCGCCAGATGCTGATCGATTTCGCTGGTGCGGATCTGCACAGCCTGCGCGCCAGTCAGCCCGTGCACGCCGTGGTGAGCGGACTCGGCGCGCGTATCTTCGACGTCAAGACCCAGCGATTGCCCGAGAACGGGCACTGGCGAGTGCGCTTCAAAGTCCAGCCGACGGGCGGACGGCCCGTCGACCTGCGCTGCTACCTCGAGCTCTACGGGGCGCCGCTCAGTGAGACCTGGACCTATCAGTGGACGCCCGGATCGTGAACCCCCGCGGCGATTGGCTGCGGTCACTGGCGCGGCGACGACGCACCGTCTTTTTCAGCCTGACGGTGCTGACGGCGATCGCCGCGACCACCATGATGTGGGACATCCTGGCCGCGAACGGGCTCAATGCGCTCGATCGCGTCGGGCTTGCGCTCTTTTTCATCCTGTTCCTGTGGCTCGCCAGCTCGTTCTGGACGGCGGTGGCGGGATTCGCCGTCCGTTGGCGGGGCGGGGACAGCGCCCAGATCACCGAGCGCTGGCGCGCCGTGGCGCCCCTGCGCGGACGGACCGCGGTGATCATGCCCATCTACAACGAGGACACCACGCGGGTGGCGGCCGGACTGCAGGTGATCTGGTCCTCGCTGCAGACACTGGCGGAGCAGTCCGCGTTCGACCTGTTCATTCTCTCCGACACACGCAAGCGCGACATCGGCATCGCCGAGGAGGCCGCTTGGCGCGATCTGGTGACGCGGCACGATGCCCGCGGGCGCATCTTCTATCGGCGCCGACCGGAGAACATCGCCCGCAAGGCCGGCAACATCGCCGACTTCGTCAACAACTGGGGCGGCGCCTACGATTACGCCGTCGTCCTCGATGCCGACAGCATCATGTCCGGTGCGACCATCCTCGAGATGGCTCGGCTGATGGACGCCAACCCACGCACCGGCATCATCCAGGCGCTGCCGCTGCCGGCGGGCCGCGACACGCTGTTCGCGCGCCTGATCCAGTTCGCCGCGCGTCTGAGCAGTCCGATGCTCTCGAGTGGACTCGCCTACTGGCAGCTCGGGGAGAGCAATTACTGGGGCCACAACGCGATCATTCGGCTCAAGGCCTTCGCCGCGCACTGCGGCCTGCCGCACCTGCCCGGTTCTGCGCCCCTCGGCGGGGAGATCCTCAGTCACGATTTCGTCGAGGCGGCCTTCATGCGCCGCGCCGGCTACGAGGTCTGGCTGCTGCCGATCGAGCACGGCAGCTGGGAGGAGATCCCCTCGAACGTGATCGACTACGCGGCCCGCGACCGACGCTGGGCGCAGGGCAACATCCAGCACCTCGGGCTGCTCAGGGCACGCGGATTGTATTGGCTGAACCGCGTTCACCTCATCGGCGGGGTGCTGTCCTATCTGGCCTCGCCCCTGTGGCTGCTGATGCTCCTGCTCAGCTCCACCGTGGTGATCCTGCAGGCGATCCACGGCCACCAGTACTTCCTGCCCGGCCAGCACGGTCTGTTCCCGAACTGGCCGCACTACCGCGACGGGGAAATCGCCGCGCTGCTGTCGCTCACGGCCGTGGCGCTGTTCGGACCGAAGATCCTCGCCGTCGTGCTGACGATCCACGACCCGAAGCTGCGCCGCGGCTTCGGTGGCGCCTCGCAGGTATGCTGGAGCCTGCTCATCGAGCAGCTCTTCAGCGTCCTGCTCGCCCCGGCGATGATGCTGTTCCATACCGCCTTCGTGGTCAGCACGCTCGCCGGTAAACCCGTCGCCTGGCACGCCCAGGAGCGCGGAGATCGCGGCATCGGATTCCCCGAGGCACTGCGTCGCCACGCCTGGCATGTGTTGATCGGCCTCACCTGGGGCGCTCTGATTCTGCAATTCGCCCCGCACTACATCGGCTGGCTGCTGCCGGTGATCATCGGCATGGTGCTCTCGGTGCCGATGACCATGTTCACCAGCCGCATCGCACCGGCCTACTGGCTGCGTCGGCATCGGCTGCTGCTGACGCCGGAGGAGACCGAACCGCCGGCGGAACTGCGCGCGCTACAGGAGTGTCTCACCGGTCACGCGGTACCGGCACGCCCTGTGCTCGGTGAGACCGCAGCGGCGCGCGAGCTGCTGCGCGAATTGGAACATCGCGTCCCGGCGCATGTGCCGCTCGCGATGAAGGCACAGCCTCTTCATTACCTCGCCGGCGTGCACGGCTCGCGCGATGCGCACCGGCGACGCTGGCTGACCCCCTGGCGCAAGAGCTGAGGAGCCCCCTGATGCATCGACGTGGATTTCTGCGCGGCAGTGCGGCGAGTCTCGCTGCGATCACCCCGTGGCCGATGGAATTCAGACACAAGAAGCGCCCGCAGGGACCGGCGCGCGGCGTAGCGCACTTCGGCACGCCACGGCCGTTCTCATTCGCCTGGCTTAAGGCACTGGCGCGCTCGATGTCCCTCAGCGTCTACCACGAGCCGGTCGCACCGCTCCCGCAGGCGATCCAGAAGCTCTCCTGGGACCAGTGGGAGTCCATCACTTATCGTCCCGAGCGGACGCTGTGGTATGAGGATGACCTCTTCTTCCGCATCCGTTTCGATCACCTCGGCTTCACCATGAAGCGCCCAGTGCGCATGTACGCCCTCGAGCAGCACATCGCACGGCAGATTCTGTTCGATCCGGACCTATTCGACTACAGCCACTCGGGCCTGAAGCCGAAGGAGATTCCGACCCACCTCGGCTTCTCCGGATTCAACGTGCTGTTTCACACCAACTGGACCGATGACCGGGCGGTGTTCCAGGGCGCCTCTTACTTCCGCGCCGTCGACGGCAGCGGCCAGTACGGCATGTCGCAGCGCGGCCTGGCGATCGACACCGGAATGCCTCAGCCGGAGGAATTCCCCGACTTCGTCGCCTTCTACCTGCAAAAGCCCGCGCCTGAATCGACCCTGCTCACCGTCTACGCGCTGCTTGACTCCCCGAGCGTCGCCGGCGCCTACCGATTCATCATCGACGTGGCGAGCACGCTGGTGATGGACGTGGACTTCACGCTCTACCCGCGCCGACAGATCGAGCGGCTCGGCATCGCGCCGGGCACCAGCATGTACCTGGTCGGGGAGAACGACCACCGGGTCGCAGACGACTGGCGACCGCAGATCCACGACTCCGACGGCCTGCAGATGCACACCGGGGTCGGGGAGTGGATTTGGCGCCCGCTCACCAACCCGGCGCAGCTGCGAGTCAACTCCTACCTCGATGACAATCCGCGCGGCTTCGGCCTGATGCAGCACGACCACAACTTCGCCGATTACCAGGACGATGGCGCCTGGTACAACCGCCGACCGAGCTGCTGGGTCGCCCCCAAGGGCGCCTGGGGCAAAGGCGCGGTCATGCTGGTGGAAATCCCGACCATCGATGAGACGATGGACAACATCGTGGCGTTCTGGAATCCGGCCGAGGAGATCGTTCCCGGCCGCGACTACACCTACGGCTACCGCTTGTACTGGTGCCGCGAGAATCCCTTCACGTCCCACCTCGGGCACGTGCATGCGACCCGCGATGGCATCGGTGGGGTGGTCGGCCAGAAGCGCACCGAGTTCTCCTGGCGCTTCGTGGTCGATTTCCTCGGCGGTGATCTGCCGATGCTCGCCCCCGAGGACAAGGTCGTGGCGGTCGTCAGCACCTCGCACGGCCACGTGCAACTCGTGTCGGCCCGCCCGCTGCTGCCGCTGAAGGGCTGGCGCGCCATGTTCGATCTGGTGCCCGAGGAGGCCGACGTGCCCATTGACTTGAGGCTATTCCTGCAGCTGAACGGCCAGGCGCTCACCGAGACCTGGATGTACCAGTACACACCGCCCTCGCTCACCGTGCAGCGCAGCTACGTCCAGACCTGAACGGTGCGCCGCGCACGCGCGGCGCACCCGCCACACCGCCGCCGGAGCCCTGATGGAGGAGAACGACCTGCCCGAGCACGACGTCTGGTCCGAATGGCTGCTGCACGGGCGCGACGGCGGCGATGCGGACTACGCGCGTGCCATGCGCGCGCTGGTTGCGCGGTACATCGAGCGGGTGCTCGATGGCGCCGGGCTTCAGCCCGGGGAGACGTTTGCCGACGTCGGCGCGGGCGAAGGGCTGCTTGCGCTGCGCGCCCTGGAGCTCACCGGCGGGGATCTTCACGTCTGGCTCACGGACCTCTCCGAGCCGATGCTGCGTCACGCTCGACAGCTCATCGAGGCGCGCAGCTTCGCGCCACGGTGCCGCTTTCTCTGCGCCCCCGCGGAGCGGCTCGCGGGCATCCCCGAGGGTTCGCTCGATGCGCTCACCACCCGCTCGGTGCTCGCTTACGTCCCCGACAAGACCGCCGCGCTGCGCGAGTTCCACAGAGTGCTGCGCCCCGGCGGGCGCATCTCAATCGGCGAGCCGGTCTTTCAGGACGAAGCGGTCGGCGCCCAGGCGATGCGCACCGTCATCGAGTCGAGCGCACCCGAGGCGGTCAGTCCGTTGCTGCGTCTGATGCACCGCTGGAAGGCGGCACAATTTCCGGACAATGACGCGGCGATCCGCGCCAGTGCGATCGTGGGATATTCCGAGCGCGACTTGGTACGCTTCGCGCAGAACGCGGGCTTCGCGGACGTGCACCTGGAGCTGCACATCGACACGCTGCCCTCGATCGTGCGCACCTGGGAGGTGTTCATCAACACCTCCCCGCACCCGCTCGCCCCGCCGCTGAAGGCGATCATGGCCGAGAAGTTCACTCCCAGCGAGCGCGACCTGTTCGAGCGCAGCATGCGTCCGCTGATCGAGGATCCGCGCGCCGTAAACATCGAACGGATGGCTTACCTGACAGCGCGTAAGCCACGCGGGTAACACTCCGGTTCGCCCGCCACCGGACGGCGCGGTGTTGGTCCACAGGTATGTTTCAACGACGTGACGCCGCCGCGCGCCAGTGCACGCAAAGAATGGGTGGAAAGATCCGCCCGATTCAAACATAATCACAGGCCCTGCACTTCACAGGACGGTCCCGGGGCCGGCGCAACGGACTGCGCAGGACCCGTGTGCCACCGCCAATCCGCCTGCACCACATGCCATTGGCCCGCGACAACCCGACGCCCACAGACTCACCGGACGGCTTGAGCCAGTGGTACGCGCGCGTGCGCGCGCGCACGCTGCAGCTGTGCGCACCGCTCGCTCCGGAGGACACCGTGGTGCAGTCGATGCCGGAGACGAGCCCCACCAAGTGGCACCTGGCGCACACCAGCTGGTTCTTCGAGCGATTCGTGCTCGGGCGCGGCACCGCAGGACCGGAGCCGCTGCACCCCGAGTGGCACTTCCTCTTCAACTCCTATTATCAGAGCGCCGGGCCGATGCATGCCCGCGATGCGCGCGGCCTGCTCACACGCCCGACGCTCGCCGAGGTCTGTGCGTACCGTGCGCGGATCGATGAGGCCGTCCTTAAGCTGCTCGCGCACGGCGTTGGCGAGAATCTGGAGGCGATCCTCGCCCTCGGTTTGCATCATGAACAACAGCATCAGGAGTTGATACTGACGGACCTGAAGCATCTGTTCGCATGCAACCCGCTGCAGCCGGCATATGCCACCATGCATGCCGCACCCGCCCCCGATGCCGCACCGCTACGCTTCCTGCCCGGCCGCGCCGGCATCGTCGAGACCGGCTACGACGGCACTGAGTTCGCATACGACAACGAACTGCCGCGCCACCGCGAGTTGTTGCATCCGCACGCCATCGCGCACCGGCCGGTCAGCAACCGCGAGTATGCCGAGTTCATCCGCGCCGGCGGCTACCGCACCGCGCTGTTGTGGATGTCCGAGGGTTGGGCCTGCGTGCAGCGCGAGGGATGGACTCGCCCGCTGTATTGGGCCGAAGATCTGGCGAGCGCATTCACCCTCGGCGGGGCACGCGAGCTCGATCCGAACGCGCCGGTCTGTCACGTCAGTTATTTCGAGGCAGATGCATTCGCCCGGTGGGCAGGGGCGCGATTGCCGCTCGAGGCCGAGTGGGAGACTCTGGCCGGGACGCTCGACCCGACGCAAGGGCACTTCGCCGATGACGGCCAGTTCGAACCCAGAGCCGATCCGCACCCGCACCGAGATGGTCCCCGGCAGATGTTCGGCGATGTGTGGGAATGGACGGGCAGTCCGTACGTCGGATACCCCGGCTTCAAACCGATGCCCGGCCCCCTCGGCGAATACAACGGAAAGTTCATGTGCGGCCAATGGGTGCTGCGCGGCGGGTCGTGTGCGACGCCGCGCGGACACGTGCGCGCCAGTTACCGAAATTTCTTCTACCCGCGGGATCGCTGGCAGTTCAGCGGCATCCGCCTGGCCAGGGATCTGCCATGAGCACGCTGCCGAGTGAAATTTTTCTCTACGACCTGCACCCGAGCGAAGCGGACATCCGCAGCGACGTGCGCGAGGGTCTGACGCGCCGGCCGAAGCAGCTGCCCTCCAAGTACTTCTATGATGCGCGCGGCTCGGAGCTGTTCGAGCGCATCTGCGAGCAGCCCGAGTACTACCTGACGCGCGCGGAACTCTCGTTGATGCGCACGCACGCCGCAGCCATCGGCGCGGCGCTCGGCCCGCGCGCGCTGCTGCTCGAGTACGGTAGCGGCAGCGGCGCGAAGACCTGCCTGCTGCTCGAGCACCTTCCCGACGTCGCCGCCTACGTACCGGTGGAGATCTCGCGCAGCGCGCTCACCGAAAGCGTCGCGCGCCTCAGCGAGCGGTTTACCGACATCCAGATGCTGCCGGTGTGCGCGGATTTCACCCAGCCGATCACGCTGCCGCAGCCGGCGCGCCGGGCGGCGCGCACGGTGATTTACTTCCCCGGCTCGACGATCGGCAATTTCAGTGCCGATCAGGCCGTGCAGCTGCTGATGCAGATGCGCCGGACCATGGGCCGAAACGGTGCGGCGCTCATTGGCGTGGATCTGGTGAAGTCCACGCAGAGAATCGAGGCGGCCTACAACGATGCCGCGGGCGTCACGGCCGAGTTCACCCTGAATCTGCTCACCCGGCTGAACCGGGAGCTCGAGGCCAACTTCGAGCTCGGCGCATTCCGCCATCGGGCGCGCTATCACCCCGAGCGGGAGCGGATCGAGACGTACCTCGTCAGCCGGTGTGAGCAGGAGGTCAGCATCAGCGGGCACCGCGTCCATTTCGCCGCCGGCGAGGCGATGCGTGTCGAACTCAGCTGCAAGTACTCACCGGAATCCTTTGCGCACATTGCACAGCGCGCCGGCCTTATGGTCAGCCACTTCTGGACGGATCCCGAGGGGCTCTTCAGCGTGCAGTGCCTGCAGCCGGCCGGCGCGCCGGGCTGAAGGCCGCCGCGCGCTCAGGCGAGGTCGAACAGCAACACCTCGCTGTCGGTATCGGCCTCGATCGTCACTGCCGCCTGCGCCTCGACCGCCGCGCCGTCACCGGCGCGCATCTCGGTCCCGTTCAGAGCTGCGATGCCTCGTGCCACCTGCAACCAGATCCCGCGCCCCGGCGCGATGGTGTGCTCGATCTTCTCCCCAGGGGACACGTTGGCCAGGTACAGCCGCACATCCTGATGCACGGTGAGTGAACCCTCGGCACCATCGGGAGACGCCACGAGCTGCAGCCGCCCGCGCCGCCCCTCGGGCGCAAAGGCACGCTGCTCGTATCCGGGCGCCAGTCCGGTCTCGGCCGGAATGATCCAGATCTGCAGGAAGTGCACCGGCTCGCTCCCCGAGGGGTTGAATTCGCTGTGGCGGATGCCGCTGCCGGCGCTCATGCGCTGCAGCTCTCCGGGGCGGATCTGCGTGCCGTGGCCGAGACTGTCGCGGTGCTCGAGCGTGCCCTCGAGGACGTACGAGAGGATCTCCATGTCACGGTGGGCATGGGTCGGGAAGCCCGCGCCGGGCACCACGCGATCCTCGTTGATCACGCGCAGAGTGCGAAAGCCCAAGTAATCGGGATCGCGGTAATCGGCAAACGAAAACGTGTGCCGACTCTCGAGCCAGCCCGTGCGACTCGCCCCGCGCGTCAGCCGATCGCGAAAGGCAATCATGCGCCGCCTCCGTTTAAACCCAATACGCCCCGACGCACCGCCCGTCGGTCGGCAACGGTCCAGACTCACCCAGCCAGTCGACTCGCCTCACCGCGATCTCAGCCGTCTCGCGCGGCTCGGCGAGGCGCAGGTTGACGGCGAGCCGCCGCCGGCCGTCGCGGTTCGCTTCGAGCGCGCGCCAATAAGCCAGGACCCCGCAGACCGGGCAGAAGTGAAAGCCGAGCGACTCGCCCGGCACGTACGTGCTCGTCGGACCCGACACGGCGATGCGCTCGTGCTCGAAATCATAGACCCACAGGGCCGCATAACGACGGCACACAGTGCAGGTGCAGGCGGTAGCGCTCTCGGGCTGGCCGCGATACGTGCAGCGAACCGCGCCGCAGTGGCAGGTGCCTTCGATCATGGTCCAGAGTATCGCACGCTCGGTGCGCCCGTTTGCGCCGAGCGCGGCTATCATGCCTCTGCATGTCCGATTCGAAACCCTACTCCGAGGCCTGCGCACGCAACCGCGAGCCCATCCTCGAGGTGCTGCGACGGCACTTCGCCGACCGGCGGTGCGTGCTGGAAATCGGCAGCGGCACCGGGCAGCACGCGGTGCACTTCGCCGCCGCGATGCCGCATCTGAGCTGGCAGACCTCGGAGCTCCCGGCCCACCTGGCCGGCCTGCGGCCGTGGCTCGAGGAGGCCGCGCTCGCCAATCTCCCACCACCCCTCGCGCTCGATGTGGCCGGCCCCTGGCCCGCCGCTCGATTCGATGCGGTGTTTACCGCGAATACGCTGCACATCATGAGCTGGGCTCAGGTGTGTGCGCTGTTCGCGAAGCTGCCCGATGTTCTTGCGCCCGAGGCGCTGCTCGCCGTCTACGGCCCCTTCAACTATCGCGGGAGCTTCACCAGCCCGAGCAATGCCGCCTTCGACGCGTGGCTGAAGAGCCGCTCGAGTGAGAGCGGGGTACGCGACTTCGAGGCGCTCGATGCGCTCGCGAGCGCCGCTGGACTGACGCTCATGGAAGACTGCCCCATGCCCGCGCACAACCATACTCTGCTCTGGCGGCGCAGCGGCCCGCGCTGAGGCGAGGCTGCGTCACCTCAGCCGGCGCGCACCGCCAGGGCAATCTGCTGCGCGAAGCGCTCGGCCGCGCCGGCGGCGAACCCGAGGAACAGCGACGGCTCGGCGAGCTCCAACTCGAGCACGAACGGCGCCCCGGCCGCATCGCGCAGCAGGTCCACCCGGGCATAGAGCAACGCCTCGGGTGTGCGCCCCGTCTGGCGCAGCACCGAGAGCACCCGCTCGGCCACCGCTCGCTCTTGCTGCTGCGGCGTGCGTGCAGTGATGTGCTCGGCGGCGAACAGCGCCCGCGTCGGATCGGCATTCGGGCGCAGCAGCGGACCTTTGCGGATGGCGTGGCTGAACTGTCCGCCGAAGAACAGCAAGGCCGTCTCCCCGTCGCGGTCCACCGCCTCGAGGTACGGCTGCAGCAGCACGCTGCGCCCGGCCGCCAACAGCGCTTGCGCATGCGCACTCGCCTCCTGCAACTGCGTGCGGCCAAGTCGGCGCGCGCCGCGTGAACCGGCACCCACCGTCGGCTTGATGACGAACTCGGCACACGGCTGCGCGGCGAGAAACTGCTCGATCGCCGGCCGCGCCGGCTCGTCGGGCTCGATGAATGCGCTCGCAACCGCCGGCAGACCGAGCGCGGTGAGCTCGCGCAGGTAGTGCTTGTCGGTATTCCAGGCGACGAGCGGTTCGGGATTGTGCAAGCGTGTCTCGCCCGACACGTAGGTGAGCCAGCCGCGGAACTCCTCGAGCCGATCGGTGTAGTCCCAGGTCGAGCGCAGCAACGCGAGGTCATAGGTGGACCAGCGCACCGCCGGATCGTCCCAATCGACGAGCTCCGCGGTGAGCCCCGCGGCGGCCACCGCCGCCTCCAGCGCCGGCATGTCCTCATCGAGTCCGCGCGCGGCGCGCGCGCCGACCAGCGCGACGCGGCCCGCGCCACGCCGGGAACCGACCGGCGCGCTCACCGCGTCCGTCCGTCGTACGTGACGAGCGCCCCGTAGAGTTCCGGCCGCCGATCCCGGAACACGAACCAGTTGTCGCGCAGACTCGCGGTCTGATCGAGATCGAAGTCCGCCGTCAGCACCGCATCGCCCGACTCACCGGCCTCGGCGATCTTGGCCCCGAGCGCATCGGTGATGAACGAGGAGCCGTAGAAGCGGATGTAGAGCCCCTCTGGATCCTGCAGCGAGCGCTCCAGACCGTAGCGGTTCGCGGCGATCAACGGCGTGAGGTTCGCCGCGGCGTGTCCTTGCTGGGTTCTCTGCCAATGCGCGCGCGAGTCGATCGGGAGCGCCGGCGGCGGCTCTGTTCCGATCGCCGTCGGATACAGCAGCAGCTGCGCCCCACCGAGCACCATGGCGCGGGCCGCTTCAGGGAACCACTGATCCCAGCAGATCCCGATGCCGATGCGCGCAAAGCGCGTGTTCCATACCTTGAACCCGGTGTCCCCGGGGCTGAAGTAGTTCTTCTCCTGATACCCCGGACCGTTCGGAATGTGTGCTTTGCGGTAGATGCCCAGGCGCGTGCCATCGGCGTCGAGTACCGCGATCGAGTTGAAATACGCCGCGCCCGCCCGCTCGAAGAAACTGATCGGCAGCACGACCTCGAGCTCGCGCGCCACGGCCGCGAAGTGGCGCAGCGCGCGGTTCTCCTCCACGCTGCTCGCCAGGCGCAGGTGGCGCGCATCCTGCTCGATGCAGAAGTACGGCGTCTCGAACAGCTCCGGCAGCAGGATGATCTGCGCGCCGCGGCCGGCCGCTTCGCGTACCAGGGCTTCCGCTGCGGCGATGTTCGCCCCGGCGTCCCAGCTGCAGGCCATCTGAATCGCCGCGACGCGCACGGGCCGAGGCGTCGCCGTGAGGTGTGCCGGCAGCTCAGCCATGCTGTGGCCCTCGTCCCATCAGCTGACGCGTCGCCAGCGACTCGTGCACCTGCTCGGTGATGCGCATCGCGGTCTCGAGTGCCATCAGCCCGTCCTCCCCGCTCACCACCGGCGGCTTACCGGTGCGGATCGACTCGAGGAAGGCCTCGATTTCGGCCTTGAGCGCATCGCCCTGCTCGAGACTGCGCTCCTCGATGCTCACCGGCAGTGCCCCGGCCTCCACGGGCGCTTCGCGCTTGCGGATCAGGGTGAGGATCTTCTGTTGCAGGTCGAGAGAGAGATACGCATCGTCCTCGAACAGTCGCATCTTGCGCTCGGTCTTCAGACTCACTCGACTCGCGGTGGCATTGACCACACAGCCGTTGGCGAAGCGGATGCGCGCATTGGCGATGTCGATGGCCTCGGAGAACACCGGCGTACCAATCGCATCGATGGTCGCGACCGGCGCGCCCACGATGGTCTGGACCAGATCGATGTCGTGAATCATCAGATCGAGGACGACGTTCACATCGGTGCCCCGCTCCTTGTACGGGGCGAGCCGGTGGCACTCGACGAAGCGCGGGCAGCGCAGATACGGCTCGGCGGCAAGAATCGCCGAATTGAACCGCTCGAGGTGCCCGACCTGCAAGACCCGGCCGCAGCGCGCCGCTAAGTCGATCAGTTCGCGCGCCTCGCGCGCCGTCTCGGTGATCGGCTTCTCCACCAGGACGTGCGCCCCGGCAAGCAGGAAGTCCCGCGCAATCGCGAAATGGGCCGGGGTCGGGGTCACGACGCTCACCGCATCGACCTCACCGAGCAGCACCCGGTAATCGGCCAGCGGCCGCGTGCCGAGTTCTGCGGCCACCTGCTCGCGGGCCTCGGGGCGCGAATCGACCACCGCCTCGAGGCGGCAGCGGGGGGACTGGGCGTATTTCTGGGCATGGAAGCGGCCCAGATAGCCGACGCCAATGACGGCTGCTTTGATCTGCTCCATGCGCGCCATTATGACCTGCCGGGGCGCGCCGCGGGCCGCCGATGGTGCCTGCCGGGGCGCATTCAGGCCTCCCCGCCGCCCGGATCGGCTACACTGAGGATCTATGGTGAATTCGCGCACCGAACCCTCGGCACCCCCGACGGCCGGACCGCTGCGCCTGCGGCGCGAGGCGGCGCTGCTCGGCGGCGCGCTCGCACTCGGCGTGCTGGTCATGCCGCTGCTGATCTGGCTGGCCGGACACGCCACGCTCGGCCCGTACACCCATGGCGACAGCGGCCCGGGCTACGGCCCGCTCACGCTCTACGCGGACTATTTCTCGGGGCTCGGGCACGGCTGGCTGCTCTACTGGGCCGTCGCGCTCGGTCCGCTGCTGGTGCTGCTCGCCGTGCAGCTCTGGCTTGCGCTCCTGCGGCATCTGTCGCGGGAATGACCGACTTGCCGCTGCGCAGCGCGCCCCTCGCCATTCATTTGCCCCGTGTCTGAAGGACTCCAGCGAGCGTTCTCACGATGACTCAATCTCTGCGTTTTCGTCTTGGCTGGCTTAGCGCCATCGCGGCTGCCGCCGCCCTCGTCGGCTCAGCGGCACTGCTGCTGCGCGCCCCGGCGCGCGCCTCGATCCTACCGCCCGGGGCGCTCGCGCCAACGGTCAACCAGCGCGCCATCGCGCGCAAGGTCGCCGGGATCCTGAATGAGTACCAGTACAGCCATCCGGACATCGATGCGCATTTCTCGCACCTGGTGTTCGATCGCTACCTGCACTTCCTCGACCCCGAACACGACTATCTGCTCGCCGGGGACGTACAGGGGTTCTCGGCGGCCTACCGCGACGACTTCGCCCAGCTGATCGAGCACGGCCGGCTCTCCCCGGCGTTCCTCATCTTCCAGCGCTTCAAGGAGCGCAGCCAGGAACACCTGAAATACGCCATCAGCCTGCTCGCCGAGGAGCCGAGCTGGACGGGGCATGAGACCTATCAGTTCGACCGCAAACACGCTCCCTGGCCCGCCGATACGGCGCAGATGAACGCCCTGTGGCGCAAGCGGGTGATGAACGAGGAGCTCTCGCTGCTGCTGGCGCACAAGACCTGGCCGCAAATCTCCAGTCTGCTGCGCAAACGCTACCAGGCCGAGCTGCACCGGATCACCCAGATCAGCGCCGAGGATGTGTTCGAGGACGTCATGAACGCGTATGCGCTCACATACGACCCGCACACCAGCTATTTCTCGCCCATGAGCTCCGAGGAATACCGCATCGAGATGAGCCTGAACTATCAGGGCATCGGCGCCTCGCTGCAGATGAACGGCAATTACGTCACCGTGGTCAACGTCATCCCGGGCGGACCGGCGGCAGTGGCCGGAACGCTCAAACCGAAGGACCGCATCACCGGCGTCGGCGAAGGCAAGAGCGGGGCGATCACCGATGTGGTGGGGTTGCGGCTGAGCGATGTCGTGCAGCTGATCCGCGGCAAGGCCGGCACCACCGTGCGGCTGCAGATCCTGCCGGCCGGCGAGCACCCCGGCGGCAAGGAGCAGATCTTGAGCTTCGTGCGCAACAAGGTGACGCTCAAAGCCCAGGAAGCGCAGAGCAAGCTGCGCACCGTCACCCAGAACGGACACACGTACCGGATCGGCATCATCACCGTGCCGAGTTTCTATGAGGACGTGGCGGCGGAGGATGCCGGGGAGGCGAACTACCGCAGCACCACTCGCGATGTCCTGCGGCTGCTGCTGAAGCTCGAGCAGCAGCACATCAATGGCCTGGTGCTCGACCTGCGCGATGATGGGGGCGGCTACCTGCCCGAGGCGCTGGCGCTGACGGGCCTGTTCATCCAGCACGGCCCGGTGGTGCAGCTGCGCGAGCGCAGCGGGCGCATCGAGGTGCTCGATGACCCGGAGAAGGCCCCGGTCTACAGCGGTCCGCTCGCCGTACTGGTCAACCGCTACAGCGCTTCGGCCTCGGAGATCTTCGCCGGCGCCATCCAGGACTATCACCGCGGGGTCATCATCGGCCAGAACACCTTCGGCAAGGGCACGGTGCAGAACCTGATTCCGCTCGATCGCTGGAGCCGCAAGCCCGTCGACGGGCAGCTCACCGTGACCATCGGCAAGTTCTACCGAGTCACCGGCCAGAGTACCCAGCACCGCGGGGTGGTCCCGGACATCGTGCTGCCCTCGCCCATCGATCCGAAGCTGGTCGGGGAGAGCGCCCTGCCGCGCTCGCTGCCCTGGGACACCATCGGCGCGGTGCCCTTCCCGGTGGCCACCGGGGAGGCCGCCGTGCCCTCGATCAGCACGCTGCAGCGCGATGAGCTCGCGCGCCAGCAGCATGATCCGAACTTCCAGTGGCTGGTCGGGGACATTCGGCTGATCGACTCGATGCGTGCGCAGAAATCCGTGTCGCTGAATCTGGCGAGCCGCCGCGCCGCGCGGCACGCGCGCGATGCCGAGCTCCTTGCCCTGGATAACCACCGGCGCGCCGCGCTCGGCCTGAAGCCGCTCGCGCACTCGCGGCAGATCGGGGGCAAGAACGACAAGATTCCCGACGTCATCCTCGATCAGGCCGAGGACGTCATGGCCGACATGATCCGCTTGGATGCGCAGCGCGCCGCTCCACAGGTCGCGCGCGGTACCTGAGTCGCGCTGAGCGGGCGGCCGAGCCGCCCGCTCAGCGCAGCAGGACGCTGTGGATGTTCCAGGTGTCCTCGGCGAGCACGTTCGGGATGCCTTGCGGCGCGGCCGCCGCGGGATCCTCCGCGCTGTCGCTGAAGGACTCCGCCGTCGGCACCGTGTCCTCCACATCGCGGTACTGGGCGGCCCGACGCAGGTGTGCGAGGCGTGCGCGGATCTCTCGACCGAACCGAGTGCGCGCCCCGAGCAGCGTCTCGGCGCGCTGGATCTGATTCATCAGCGCCAGGCACTCCGCGCGCGTCCCGTACTCGTCGATGACCTCGCGGTGCTGAGTGGCCTCGCGGGCACGCATCACGAGTAGTGGCAGCGCCGTCAGGCTCACGCACATCACCTCGGCGTACGCGATCACCGTCAGATTGATCAGCCGGCGCGCCTGCAGCGATAACCCAGGGAACTCCGGGGCCTGCTCGGCGGCGAGTTCGGCGGCGCTGCGGCAAGCGCTCTGGAAGGACGCCTCGGCGGCGGCCGCCTCCACCCGTGCCCGGGACAGAATCTGCTCGAGCGCGCGGCGTTTGAAGAAGTGCCAGAATCGACGCAGGCTGGCGCGCTCCTGCTCGAGCGCCACGACCCGCTCGCCGGCCCGCGCGCACAGCTCGCGCACGACCTGCACGTGCTGCTCGGCGCTCTGGCGCCGGGCGAACTGCCGACGGTTATGCTCGGCCAGATGCGCCCGCCGCTCGCGCTCCTCCTGCTGCGCGGCGAGCTCCCCGATGAAGCGCTCGAGCTGATCGTGCCCGCTCCTCCACAGCCGGCGCAGCTGGTAGAACACCAGGGCCGGATAGGCCGTCTCATCGACCCCGAGGCGCTGCTCGAGCGCCGCGAGGGTCTCGCGCACTCTCCGGGTCACTCCTTCTTGCTGCTTGATCCGGTCCTTGAGGCGCTCGACCTCCTCCTTCAAGTCCCCGAACGCCTTCTTCAGCTCCGCCCGGTTGCGAAACAGCGCCAACACCCGATGGTCCTCGGGCGCCGACTGTGCGCGCTGCAAGGGTAGCTTCAAGAAGCCGAGCTGTCGAAATGCCTTCATGACCGGTGCGGTGGACGCCGCGACAGGTCACACGGCAATCCCCGCGAAGCGATGCCCGCGCTCCGCGCAATACTCCAACCATTTATTTAACATCATGTTGCGCACCCAGCGCTGACGGAGTTCACGCTCCGCGCAGGCCGCAACCTTGGTCGCGGCCTCTGCGGGCCGGTCGGCGGCCGGCGCGGCCGGGGCGGCCTCGACCAGCCGAGCATCGTGGTACACGCGCAGGCGCAGATCCGGGCAGTGCGTGAGGCCCCGCGCCTCGGGCAGCTCGTAGGTCAAATCGAAAATGCTGGTGTAGGCGCACTGCTCGATCACGGTCAACAGCAGATCGCAGTCCCCCTCGATCCGCGAGCGGTACGTGTCGCGCAGCGCGCGCAAGTCCCCGGCGAGCCAGCCGAGGCGGATGTAATTGCTCTCATACAGACTCATCAGCGCAACGAAGCTGCGCGGGCGGGCACGCCAGGAAACCTGCGAGAGCGCATCGTTGAGCATCACCCCGACTATAGCGGAGGAACGGGCCAGTGCAAGCCGCCTCGCCCCGGACGCACGCCCGCGTGCCGCTGCAATATTCGTGCTAAGAAGATCTGCTAGGCGCGATTGCGCCGCTCGATGCCCGTGGTGTTGAGAATGCGGCTGGCGATCTCCTCGATCGAGCACTCGGTGGTGTCGAGGGAGGGAATGCCGTGGCGGGCAATCAACGCCTCGATCGCGCGCAGCTCGAAG
>JBMFWZ010000020.1:0-39749 GCA_049964755.1 Steroidobacteraceae bacterium
CATCGCGGATCCAAACGTAGCCGCCGTCCTTTTTAAGAGCACGGTAATCGGCTTCATGGTCTATTCCAGCCTTGGACTGCGCTATGCAGAAACCAACCGCATAGTCGCGGTCCTCGGCGTGAATGCGCATCGCCCAGTCCTCCGCCGTGATCCAGCTGTTCTGTTCCCAGCCGAGCAGAGTCTCGATTTGCGGCCCAATGTAAGCGAATTGCATGGTTTCCCAGGTAATTTTCCAGGGAATCGCGCGGGTTGATTCGAGCAAAGTCTTGTAGACGGTCAGGTCGTACTCGAACTTGCTCTCCTGGTGTTCGGAGGCGATTTCGGCCTGCGCACGATTTGAATTCATGGATTCAGCTCATTCATCAAGAGGGGGGAAATGGGTGGTGTCTTTCGCATTCCAATACCAATAGAAGAATCCACCATGCGCTTGCAGCAAGGTATGGGTTGTGATCGTGCTGCGCTCGATGTCTCCCCAGCAAGCGCGTGCCGAATTGCGATTATTGTGCAGATCGATGCACTGTGCATCGTGCAGGGCGGGCTTGGGTGGAATATACAGAGCCGCGCCGCGCGGCACCCATAAATCAGCCAGGCGGATCCTGCTTAATTTCGGCCAATATCGCCCGACAGAGATGACCAGCGGCATCTGCGAATCGGTGGAACAAAATACATGCGGAAAATTGTGGTGTTCAAGGTCAGTGCACACCACCGTGAGCAACCGCTTTCCCGTGTTCTGGTAGGGCGACCAGTGCCCGGCGAATACGCCGTACTCGTATTTGATCTGCGCGAGCTGCGTCACCGGGGAGCTTACGCGCACTGCCTCCCCGCGCTTCACGAAGGTCATACCGAATGCGGCTGCCGTGGCGCGCGTCGCCCAGAGAGGCTCAAACTCGATGCGCTCGCCGAGGAGCCCTATTTGGGTTTCAACGCCAAACGGCGGCGTTGCCTTAATGCCCAGTATCTCCGGGACCACGTACTCTCGACCGATCGCGATTTGCGGATCGGTAGGCGTGGGCGTAAGCGGCTCGATTCCGCTCGGCAGTTCAGCCAGATAAACGGGAGTGCCGTTATCGTTGTAGAAAAACGGCGTGTCCTGCAGCGAAATAGTCTGCGAGGATTTCTCGATCTCGAATTCCGGCGCATCCAGATGATCGTATCCCATCAATTCCCCGTGCGTTGACTCCGTGCCAATGTCCTACGCCGCCGAATTTACGGTCGGGAAAAATTCCCGCCCAATGCCGGTTTCAGGGGCGCGACGGCCCCAACCTCGCTCGATGCTGACATATTAAAGGGCTAGCCGGACGTGAATGAGATCACTTTATCGATACCGGTAGATCACGCGCACAGTGATAACGGTGCGTAGGGTTTCATGCCTAAGTCCTTCCCCGTGGGGGAAAGCCTATATCGTGGACCGGCATCACACTTGGCGGGACGTGAAGCGTTCGCTACGGTGTCGCGCATTGGAGGTAATCGGCAGGGTGGTTCAATTTACCGTACCGGCTCTGGCAAAAACGGCCCGTGAGTTGCGCATTGGAGTGGCGGATGGCGCAGGGGGCGAGTGTGTCGGCGATCATGAACAGAGCCGGTGACTGGCACGTGATCGGTCGCACCCGCAGGCCTTGCGTTGGGCGGCTAGGAGGAGTCCAAAGAGCGCCATGCCCTCGAGACCCGGCGTTGGGATGGTCCCCTGGTATGCCACCTGCCGCACCTTGCTGAGGCTGGCGGTAGCCGCGAGCGCATTCGCGCCCGGCCCACCACCTTACGGGGCACCACGTCGCTGACCGTTTGGTGACGTGACACGGGCCGCGGGCATACAGCACCGCTGCGGATTCGGATTGACGGGGCCCGTGACTCCAAGTCATGCCTTGCCTGGGCGTGGGAGACCGACGAGAGGCTCGCGCTCTGTTTCGGTGCGCATCAGCGCATTCTTGGTGCGAGTCTGAACCGGTCGAGGCTCGGCGGCTCCGCGGTTCTGATCCCGTCAGACGTAGCATGCTGAGTTGTCGGACGCGTCCTTCTGCAAATGGATCATCGGGTCTTGCAATCTCCGAGTCTCGAGCCCGTGGATCACGGGCCGCTAACGAAATGCACAGCGCCGTACGACCCGCAGCAATTCGATCCGCCCATCGCGGGTGACCCCAATGGTGACCCTGTGGAGTGCGTCGGGACGGTCCAGGGTGTCCCTGGAGAGCCCATGAGACGCACAGTGGTGGACGGCTGAGTTCCCAGGTTACAGAATTGCCGCCTGGGAGGGGTCCGGGGACGCACGACAGTAGTCAGGGGGAATCGAGACTGTATGAAAGCCACGGCCGACTTGCGTGTCGTTGAGACTCTCGTGCCCGGCCCTCTAGGCCGGCAATGCGCTGCAGTATGGACCGCAGGTGTTCTGTTTGCATTGATTGTAACAGGATGCGCCACCACGAGCAGATTCGGCTCGATCCGCAGTGCCCCCTGCCCGCATGGGTGTCAACAGGCGCCGGCGAAGCTTCGCAAGGAACTTCGGTCCGGTCATGTGAAAGCGGAACGCATGATGGGAGCGCGCGAACGCAATGCGGCGCACTATGCCGATGCGCAATTCTGGTATCACCGGGCGGCCCTGCAAGGCGATGCCCGGGCCGAGTTCAACGTGGGCTTTGACTACTTCGTGGGCCGGGGGGTGATTCAAAACAGCATCAAAGCAAACCGGTGGTATCGCAAAGCCGCTGATCAGGGATATGTTCCTGCGGAAATCAATCTCGCCGCAGCCTATTACTCCGGCAGGGGCGTCAAACAGAATTACGCCACCGCGAATGTCTGGTATGAAAAAGCTGCGGCGCAGGGCAATTCAACCGCGGAATATGTGCTCGCCTACGATTACCAAATGGGGCGCGGTGTGCGGCGAAGCGACACACAGGCGTTTCACTGGTGGCGGCAGGCGGCGCTTCGGGGAGATGCCAAGGCACAGTACGATGTCGCGTTTGCCTATCAGGTAGGACGAGGGGTTGCCCGAAATTATTCGAAAGCCAATAGCTGGTACCGCAAGGCTGCGAGTCAGGGGTTGGCCGCCGCACAGTATGGGCTCGGCTACAACTACGGGCGCGGACTCGGTACCCGGCAGAACTACGCGACGGCAAACTTCTGGTTCCAGAAGGCCGCGATTCATGGGCTTCCTGCCGCTGAAGCGGCGCTCGGCATCGATGACCTCGTCGGTCTGGGATGTCCGCAGAATCCCGTCGCGGGCAATTTCTGGTTGCGCGAAGCTGCCGCACAGGGTGCGGTGCTCGCTCAGTACTATCTTGGGATGGACTATGTTGCGGGGCGTGGCGTTCCACGCAATGCAGTCCGCGGGCACTACTGGTTCGCAAGAGCCGCGACACAGGGCTTCCCGCTTGCAGAGGCCGCGTTGGGCGTCGATTACACGCTGGGCCGCGGAACCGCAAAAAATTACTCCAAAGCCTACCTTTGGTTACGCAAAGCCGCCGCGCAGCACGTGGCCCTCGCGCAGTACTACCTGGGTGGCGCATATGACGAGGGGCGCGGGGTTGCGAAGGATCTCGCGAAGGCAAATCGCTGGTGGGCGAAGGCCAGAAAACACCGCTACGTCTCCAACGTGACTCGTTGGTGTCGGTCGCAGGCGAAGTCGGGCGACTTTGCGCGTCTCTACAATCGCTCGATTCAGGCCTCAGTCAAGAACCGCGATTCTGGTACGAGTGCGCCGAGAGTCAAGAGCGGCTTCCCGCTGACCTGCGGGTTTTACCCGGAAATCTCCCAGGTACTCGACGAGCAAGGCACTGTGATCGTTCATATTTGCATCGGCACGCAGGGTGAGCTGGAGCGCAAGCCGACGATTGTGCGATCGTCGGGGATCTCGAGATTAGATGCCGCGGCGTTGCGCTATGCGTCGGCGACATCTGGACAGTGGATCGCGGCGCGGCGCAATGGACGACCCATCGGGATCTGCACGAACCTGCCGGTGCGGTTTGTGATCTCGAGGTCTGGGGAGAATGCGAACTCGCTGCGGCAGGCGGCGTCCGCTGCGAATCCTCTGAACACTCATTGAATCCTCTGCGCTCGGCCGAAACCGGTGGGGGCACTCCGGGGTCGAGAGGAAGGTGACGGGGATACAAAATATCGTGCGGGCTGCGCGAGTGTGCCGGCTGTATTGCGCCGCGGCGCGCCTTTTGAGGCATGCGCAGATCCGCGCCTGTGCGGTGCTGAGTCATTGAGCGCGGTGAGGGTCGCCCGCCTAGGGGCAGTCCAGGACGACCGTCGCTGCGCCGGTTCCGCTCGCCGCGCGTGGCACGCCACGGGCACAAGCGTATAGAGTGCAGACTTTCGATCAGCAGGCAACGGCGCGCACCATGAAAGACTCCGCGGAGACCTTCGGCATCGGTACCCGGCTGGCCCAGCTCGGCCGCATGTCCGATGCGCATTATGGCTTCGTCAATACGCCGCTCTACCGCGGCTCCACCGTGTTGTTCAAGACGCTCGATGATCTGCAGCACGAGCGCGCCCGTTACAGCTACGGCACCGCCGGCACGCCGACCATCGAGAGCCTGGAGAGCGCCTGGAGCGCACTCAGCGGAGCGGCCGGCACGTCGCTCGCCGCCTCCGGTCTCGGGGCGGTCACCTTGGCATTGCTCACGGCGCTGAAAAGCGGAGATCATCTGCTCATGCCCGACAGCGTCTACCTGCCAACCCGGGCACTGTGCCGCAAGCTGCTCGCGCGATTCGGCATCGAGACGACCTACTACGATCCGATGCTCGGTGAGGGCCTCGCGGGGCTGATTCGGTCGAACACCTCGACGATTTTCCTCGAGTCGCCCGGCTCGCAGACCTTCGAGGTCCAGGACGTCCCGGCCATTACCGCACTCGCGCGCGAGCGTTCACTGACGACGGTGATCGACAACACCTGGGCCACGCCGCTGTATTTCCGCGCTCACGAGCATGGCTGCGACTTGGTGGTCGAAGCCGGCACGAAGTATCTGAGCGGCCACTCGGACATCCTCCTCGGACTCGTCAGCGCCAACGAGCGGCTCTGGCCGCGGCTGAAGGAGACCTACCAGAGCATGGCCATGCTGCCGGGGGCCGAGGACTGTTATCTGGCGCTGCGCGGCATGCGCACGCTGCACATCCGTCTTCAGGAGGCCGAGCGCCGCGGTCTTGCGCTCGCTCAGTGGCTCGCGGTGCAGCCGGAAGTTGCAACGGTGTTGCACCCGGCATTGCCGTCCTGCCCCGGGCACGGGTTCTGGAAGCGCGATTTCACTGGCTCGACGGGCGTGTTCTCCTTCATCCTGCACCCTGGATTCAGTCGCGATGATCTCGCGCGCATGCTCGATGCGATGCGCGTGTTCGGCATGGGCTATTCGTGGGGCGGCTTCGAGAGCCTCATCATTCCCTTTGACTGCCGCACCTACCGGACGGCAACCGATTGGCGCCCGTCCGGGCTGTGTCTGCGGGTTCAGACCGGGCTTGAAGACCTCGAGGATGTCCGGAGCGATCTGCGTGCGGGCCTGGACCGGCTCGCCGGCCGACGCCCGTAGGGCGAGCCGGCCTCATCCGCAGAGCGACTCAGAAGCGTCGCGATGCACCGGCTCCGTGTTCGGCTGACTCCACCGGCGCCCCGGCTGTGCCGGCGAGCACCCGTCCGCCGCTGATCTCTCCACGTGCGTTGCGCGACAGTTCCACCTGACTCTGATCCTCCCATCCCTTCAACAGAATGGTCAGCGTCCGGTTGTAGCGCTCGAGCTGGTCGCGCTGCTTGCGAACCTCACGCAGCGCAAGCCGAGCATACAGATGCGTCAGAAGCCACGCGATGAGCGCGCCGAGCACCGTGCCGGCGAGCGTGGAGAGGAGAACGGGCAGAACCTGGGTCATGATGGGTGGTCCTCGGCGCAGACGCTGGCCGCGCCGCTATCATCGGCTTGTTCGTGCGGGGAGTCCACCCGCGCCCCGCGCGGCGTTCAGCGTTGCGGCGTACGGGGCGCCGATCCGGTGCGCGGATCCTGGAAGGGCAGCAGTAGTTTCGCAACGAGCGTATCGCTGTGCGCGGCTGGCAGTGCGCTCGAGGGCAGCGATGCGCGTACCGTCGCCTTGTCGATCCGGCCATGGGAGTACAGCACGGCGAGCGCACCGGCGAGACGGCCGAAATGCAGTGAGCGGCCGAGTGCGCTACCGGGCGTGCTCGGTGAAGTCTGTTCGGTGAGCGCCGCTAAGGCCGTCTCGGACAGCTGCCAGTCGCCGCCGATCCGCTGTGCAAGGGGTGCGGCGTGGTCTCTGAGCAGAGTGTCGAGCAGTCCGGCGGCCGCCGGACTGCTGCCGCTGGCCGCCGCGCAGCGGGCACGCACCGCACGGAACAGCACGATTTCCGCCATGCCGCTGATCAGGCTCAGCAGTTCGGCGGTGAACGGTTCGATGCGTTCGGCCACCGCCGCATGGACCACCGCGGCTTGCGCCGAGCGCAGTGCGTGCTCCCAGACCAGCTGTGGAAATTTTGGGAATTCTGCGGCCGCGACGGCGTTGAAGATCGGCTGCATCAGCGCCGTGGCGATCACCGAGCGCAGGCCGTCGCTGCCGAGGACCGCGACCGCCCGCTCGATGGACTCCACCGGCTGCGGAGTGAGGCGATAGAAGGAGCTGTTCGCCATGCGCAGCAGGCTGTCGACCAGCGCCGGGTCCCGAGCGATGATGGCGACCAACTGACGCCGTGCGACGGACTCGTCGTGGATGGCGTGCATCAGCTGCGGCAGCAGGTTGGGCCGCCGCGGGAAGTAGCGCCGCTCGGCGGCCGCATCCCCGATCGCGCCGAGGGCTTGGGCAATCTTGCGCGCATCTTCGGGCTGCGTGCCGGGCGAAGCGGCGAGACCGAGTTCCAGGGCGCGCAAGTGCGCGAAGATTTCCGCGGCCTCAAGTGGCGCGAAGGCAGGAAGGGGAGCCGCGGCGGCGGGCGGGGGCAGCGGTGACTGCAGAGGCGCCGGTGGGGCGGGGATGACCTGCGGATCGGGCGGGGTGTCGACGGCCGGCGGATCGCCGGCGCCGTGTCCGCCTGTGACCGCGTCAAAGGCACGGCGCAGCGCCGGCCGCAGTGCGACGGCGGCGATGGCGAGCAGCAGCGGCGTGAGCAGCCAATATCCCATCGTTACAGCATCCCCCGAAGCGTGGACGAACGATTCGCAACCGCTTCAGTTTTTCGGCAGCGCGGCGTAAAACTCCGCCACCGGAGTGCTGATCTGTGACCTACCGCACGCTACCGGGGCTGCGCGGGTGGACCGAGCCTGCGCAGGGCGCTGCGGTATGATCGGATCGGCTTCTCGTTCCCCTCGAACCGTCCCATCGCCGCCAGGAGCGCCGCGTGCCCAGCAAGCTCAAGACCCTGACCGCATTCGGGGTCATCTATCTCGTGTGGGGCTCGACCTATATCGCGATCCGCATCGGGGTGCGTGAGGTGGCCCCGCTGCTGCTGGCCTCGATCCGCTTCACCGTTGCCGGGGCGATGATGTGTGTCTGGGCGCTCGCTCGCCGCCAGCCTCTGCCGACGCGGCGCCAGTGGGCATCGATCGTGCTGCTCGCGTTCCTGATGTTCGTCATCGACTACGGACTGCTGTTTACGGCCGAGCGGCAGGTTCACTCCGGGGTGGCGGCGGTGATGCTGGCCACGATTCCGGCCTTCACCGCGGTCGCGGAGATCCTCTGGCTGCGCACTCAGCGGCTGACGCTGCGGCTCGCTTCGGCGCTCATCGTCGGCCTCGGTGGCGTCGTGGTGCTGGTCGACCCGTCGGTGGGACTCGCCGGTGCGCCGATATACGGGCCCGCGGCGCTCGCGCTGGTGATCGCCGCCATGAGCTGGTCGATTGCCTCGGTGCTGATGCGCCGTCTGCCGTTACCGTCGGCGAAGACGATGACGGCCGGGACCGAGATGCTCGCCGGTGGGCTGCTGCTCGGCGTCGTCGCGGTGTTGTTCGGACAGGAGCGCGGCTTTGATCCGGCGACGGTGTCCACGCAAGCCTGGGTGGCTTTGGCGTATCTCATCGTGGCCGGATCGGTCCTCGCCTTCGGAGCCTACACCTGGTTGATTCACCATGAGTCGCCCACCAAGGTCGGCACGTATGCCTATGTCAATCCGCTGGTCGCGGTCATCATCGGCTATCTGTTCGGCAGCGAGCCACTGGATGCACGCACCGTCTTCGGCACCATGCTGGTGATCGCCAGTGTCGTGATCATCATCAGTGGCAAGACCCCACGCGCGAGGGGCGCTGAGTCCGCTGCGCCGCACTTGCAAGTCGAGCGGTCGTAACGGGGTGCTCGGCACGCCGCGACGCACGGCTCGGCGTGCTGGCGTGGCGGCTCGGTACAATGTGATTTGAGGCCCAAAGGGTCGCGGCGCGCGGCCGTCGCAGTCAGAGAGGAACCATGAAAATTCTCGTCACCGGTGCGGCCGGATTCATCGGCTATCACACCGCGCAGAAGCTCCTGGCGCGCGGCCACGAGGTGCTCGGCATCGATAACCTCAACGACTACTACGACGTCGCGCTGAAGGAGGCGAGACTGCAGCGGCTGCGCGCAGCGCACGGTTTTCGCTTCCTTCGCTTGGACATCGCCGATGAGCCGGCCATGGCCCGGCTCTTTGCCGAGGAACGCTTCGCCCGGGTCATCCACCTCGCCGCGCAGGCCGGCGTGCGCTATTCGATGCAGGACCCGTACAGCTACGTGCGCAGCAATGTCGCCGGAACGCTGACGGTGCTCGAAGGATGCCGCCACAACGGCGTCGAGCATCTGGTTTACGCCTCGACCAGTTCGGTCTATGGCGCCAATACCGACATGCCGTTCTCGCCGCACCGCGGAGCCGATCATCCGCTGTCGATCTATGCGGCGACCAAGAAGGCCAACGAGGCCATGGCGCACAGCTACTCGGCATTGTTCGGCGTGCCGACCACGGGGCTGCGCTTCTTCACCGTCTACGGTCCGTGGGGCAGGCCCGACATGGCGCTGTTCCAGTTCGCCCGCAACATCCTCGACGGCAAGCCCATCGACGTCTACAACAACGGTCGTCACAAGCGCGACTTCACGTATGTGGACGATATCGCCGAGGGTGTGGTGCGTGCCTGTGAGCACATTGCCGAGCCCGATCCGCACTGGGACGGCGCGACGCACGATCCGGCGAGCAGCCGAGCGCCGTACCGCCTGTACAACATCGGCAACCATCAGGCGGTCGAGCTGATGCGCTACATCGAGGTGCTCGAACAGTGTCTCGGACGCCAGGCCGAGAAGCGATTCCTGCCGCTACAACCGGGCGATGTTCCCGAGACGTGCGCCGATGTCGAGGACTTGGCGCGGGACGTCGGCTACCGGCCGGCCACGCCGGTGGAAGTGGGGGTGCGGCGATTCGTCGAGTGGTTCTGCGAGTACTACGATGCCCATCGGGCGGCTCAGGGTACGGCTTGACGCCCGCCGACTGAATCATCAGACTAATAAGATCTATGATTGAGCGACTGCCGTGGCTGTCCAGCGGTGATGCCTTGCAGGGGTTTTGCGCGCCACCCCGGCGGGGTGAGCACCGGGGTTTCCACGCCCTCCGTCCGCAGATGACACGGCGCTCGTGATGCACGCCGAGCATGCTTTTTCACTCGGTGCCGAACTGGGCGAGGGCCCGCTGTGGGTCGAGACCGACGCGGCGTTGTGGATGGTCGATATCAAGGGGCGGCGCCTGCACCGGCTGCGGCCGGGCCGCGCCGAGCACGAGCATTGGACGGCGCCGGCGCCACCGGGATTTCTGGCCGCCCGGGCCGCGGGCGGCTTCGTGGTCGGTCTGCAGGGCGGGCTGCATCTGTTCGATCCGGCGAGCGGCCGCTTCACGCTGCTCAGCGCCGTCGAGGCGCAGAACCCTGAGAATCGCATCAACGATGGGTGCGTCAGTCCTGAAGGGGCGCTGTGGTTCGGGTCGATGCACGATCCGGAGCACACCCCGAGCGGGGTGCTGTATCGCCTGGGCGCCGACGGTCTGTGCGTGCCGCTCGATCGCGGGTACGTCGTCACTAACGGTCCGGCCTTCAGCCCGGACGGGCGCACCTTCTATCACACCGACAGTCCGGGCCGCACGGTGTATGCCTTCAATCGGCCGGAGCCACACGTGCTCACGAACAAGCGCGTGCTGGTGCAGATCGAACCGGGGGACGGTTACCCAGACGGCACCACCGTCGACGCCGAGGGGTGTCTCTGGGTGGCGCTGTGGTCCGGCTGGGCCGTGCGCCGGTATTCCCCGGATGGCCGTCTGCTCGCGACGGTGCGCCTGCCTTGCGCACAGGTGACCAAGGTGGCCTTCGGGGGGGCGGATTTGCGCACCGGCTATGTGACCACGGCCCGCCAGGGACTCTCCCCGACCGAGCGAGCCGCGCAGACGATGGCGGGCGATGTGTTCTGTTTCAATGCCCCGGTGGCGGGACTGGCGCAGCCGCTGGCCCGTGTCGGGTGCGCCTGAGCGGCAAAGGAGCGACGGTGAGCGCAAGGGACGAGGAACATCAGCCGCGCACGGCGCGGGTCCTGTGCGACTGGGGGAGCAGCCGTCTGCGCGCGTTTCTGCTGATTGATGGCGTCGTGGCCGAGCGGCGAGACGGCCC
Source organism: Steroidobacteraceae bacterium (assembly GCA_049964755.1). Taxonomy (GTDB): domain Bacteria; phylum Pseudomonadota; class Gammaproteobacteria; order Steroidobacterales; family Steroidobacteraceae; genus 13-2-20CM-66-19. The sequence goes on from JBMFWZ010000020.1 coordinate 10,590, forward strand.
GGGGATCGGAGCGCTCGGCGCCGAGGCGCCCGCCGAGGCGCTCGCGCGCGTGCTTGCGCCCTGGCGAGCGCGCAGGACGCTCGAGCGCACCGTGCTGTGCGGCATGGCCGGATCACGCAACGGGTTGGTCGAAGTCCCCTATGTGCGCGCGCCGGCCACCTTGGGGCAGTGGCGTGCCGGGGCGGTCACGTTGCGCGCGGGCGCTGATCCGCTCACAGTGCTGCCGGGAATCCAAGCGCAGAATTTTCGCGATGTCGCCGACGTGATGCGCGGCGAGGAGACGCAGATCTTCGGGGCGCTGGCGCTCGAGCCGGCTCTGGCGGCCGGACGACGCATGCTGGTGCTGCCCGGTACGCACTGCAAGTGGGTCGAGGTGCGCGACGGACGGATTGCGCGGCTGCAGACGTATTTCACCGGCGAGTTGTTTGAGCTGCTGAGCACCCGCTCCTCGCTGCTGCGCGTGGGCGGGGCCGATGAGCCGGATGAGGAGGGGTTCGAGGTGGGGCTGCGCAATGCGGCGCGCTTCGATTTGGCGGCGAACCTGTTCGAGACGCGCTCCGCGCAGCTGATCGAAGGACGCAGCGCCGGTTGGGCCCGCTGTTTGCTCTCGGGGTTGCTGATCGGTGCCGAAGTGCACAGCATGCGCGCGCACCTGCAGGCGTCAGGTTCGGTGCCGACGCTCATCGGGGACCCGGCGCTGACGGCCCGCTATGCGCGCGCGCTGGAACGCTTCGGTGTCGAGGCTCGCGTACTCGACGGCGATCATTGCGTTCTGGCGGGGCTGGGTGCTGCGGTGGCGGGCCTCGCGCAGTCGTGAGCCGTCGCGTCGAATCCTGTCGCGCGAATTTCGCCGCGTGACTCGTGATGCGCCTTGCGGCGGCTTCTGGCGCGGACCGGCGTGCGCTGCGGGCCGAATCTTCGCTTACAGTCCCAGGTCGCTGAGTCCCGGATGGCCGGCCGGTCGCGCACCGAGCGGCCAGTGATACTTGCGCTGCGTCTGGTTGATCGGCAGATCGTTGATACTGGCGATGCGCTGGCGCATCAGTCCGTGCTCATCGAATTCCCAGTTCTCATTGCCGTAGGAGCGGAACCAGGCACCGCGCTCATCATGCCACTCGTACGCGAAGCGTACGGCGATGCGATGGCCGGTGAAGGCCCAGACCTCCTTGATGAGGCGGTAGTCCAGCTCGCTCGTCCACTTCCGTGTGAGGAACTCGACGATGGCCGCGCGGCCGGTGAGGAACTCCGAGCGGTTGCGCCAATGGCTGTCCTCGGTGTACGCGAGCGATACGCGCTGCGGATCCCGGCTGTTCCAGGCGTCTTCGGCCGCGCGGACCTTGACGGCTGCGCTCTCACTGGTGAACGGGGGTAAGGGGGGACGGATCTCGGCCATGAACGCCTCCCTGGGCGAGCCGTTCTGGGCTCGCAGCAGACAGTAGGGTCCTGCGCCGGGATCGTCAAGCCGCGCCGAGTTGTTCAGTGGTTGTCGCGCGGCACCCCGAAGCGGGCCTCGACGCGCTGGAACTGCTCCGCGCCGTTGAGGATCATGCCGTCCCCGAGCTGCCCGACCATGGCGCGCTGAATCTGCTGCCATGGTGTCTGGGAGGCTGGAAAGCGGTAGCCGCCGGCCGCTTCGAGTGCTTCGCGCCGTGCCGCGAGCTGCTGTGCATCGAGCAACACAGTCACTTCGCGCTTGCGCAGATCGATCCGGACTCGATCCCCGCTCTTCAGTAACGCCAGTGCACCGCCGGCCGCAGCTTCCGGCGAGGCATTCAGAATGGACGGCGAGCCGGACGTGCCTGACTGCCTTCCATCGCCAATGCAGGGCAGGGCGCTGATGCCCTGTTTGATCAGGTAGCTCGGCGGGCGCATGTTGACCACTTCTGCGGAACCCGGGTAGCCGATCGGTCCGGTGCCGCGCATGACCAGTACGGTGCGCGCATCGATGCCGAGCGCCGGATCGTCGATGCGCTGGTGGTAGTCCTCCGGTCCGTCGAAGACCACCACCGGTCCCTCGAACGCCTCCGGATCGTTCGGATCGCTGAGATAGCGGTGCCGGAAGTCCTCCGAGATCACGCTCGTCTTCATGATGGCCGAGTCGAACAGGTTGCCGCGCATCACGATGAACCCGGCATGGTCCTTCAGCGGCCGATCGATCGTGCGAATGACCTCCGGGTCGCTGATCGGGCGACCGCGACAGTTCTCCCCGAGCGTGCGACCGTTGACCGTCAGGGCCCGTTCACGGATCAAGCCGCGCTGCATCAACTGGTTGACGACGGCCGGCACGCCGCCCGCGCGGTGAAAGTCCTCGGCCAGGTACTCCCCGGCCGGTTGCAGATTCACCAGCAACGGCACATCGTAGCCATACGTCTGCCAGTCCTCGAGGCTCAACTCCACGCCCATGTGCCGCGCAATCGCCGCGAGGTGGATCGGCGCATTGGTCGATCCGCCAATCGCCGAGCTCACCACGATGGCATTGAGAAACGCATCGCGCGTCATGATCGCCGAGGGTCTGAGGTCCTCGTGCACCATCTGCACGATACGCGTACCGGTCTCGTAGGCGATCTGTGCCCGTTCGCGGTGCGGGGCGGGGATCGCGGCCGAGCCCGGCAGCTGCATGCCGAGTGCCTCAGCAATGGAATTCATCGTGCTCGCCGTACCCATGACGTTGCAGTAGCCGCTCGAGGAGGTCGAGGCGGTGACTCTTTGCATGAAGCCGGTGTAGTCGATCTTGCCGGCGGCGAGCAGCTGGCGCGACTCCCAGACGATGGTCCCGGAGCCCACACGCTTGCCCTCGAACCAGCCGTTGAGCATCGGACCGACCGAGAGCGCCACGGCCGGGATGTCGATCGTGGCGGCGGCCATCAGGCAGGCCGGGGTGGTCTTGTCGCAGCCGATCGTGAGCACGACGCCGTCGAGCGGATAACCGTGCAGCACCTCGACGAGGCCGAGGTAGGCGAGGTTGCGGTCGAGCGCGGCGGTGGGACGGCGGCTGGTCTCCTGGATCGGGTGCACCGGGAACTCGATCGGCACGCCACCGGCGGCGCGGATGCCCGCGGCGATGCGCTCGGCGAGCACCAGATGGTGGCGGTTGCAGGGCGATAAGTCCGAGCCGGTCTGGGCGATGCCGATGATGGGCTTGCCGGACTGCAGCTCCTCGAGCGTGAGGCCGTAATTGAGGTAGCGCTCTACGTGCAGCGCCGTCATGCCCGGGTCGGCCGGATCGTCGAACCAGGCGCGTGAGCGCAGCTTGGGCTTGCAGTTCCGATCCCGTTCCGATCCGCTCATGCGTGTCCCGTTTCCAATGCTGGAGTGAGATTAATAATCATATAATATGTCTGAGGGGAGGCAAACCCCCCACGGACGGACCGTGGAGGTCGGCGCGAGGCGGATATACTGCCGCGGCCCGCAATCCGGCTGATGCGAAAGATGTATCCGTGGCCCAACCGAGAATCCCGCGCGAACGCAGCTTGACCTACGGCCTGGTGGAGACTCTGGGGCAGCTGATCGTCACCGGTGCCTTCGCCACGGAGCCGTTCCCCACCGAAGGGGAACTCTCACGCCAGCACGGAACCAGCCGCTCCGTCACGCGCGAGGCGGTGAAGATGCTCACGGCCAAGGGACTGCTGCGGGCCCGACCGCGCCAGGGCACGAACGTCACGCCGGAGGCGCAGTGGAACCTGCTCGATCCGGACGTGCTGCGCTGGCTGCTCGAGCGGAAGTTCTCCTTGCAGCTGCTCGCGGAGTTCACCGAGATGCGCCTGGCAATCGAGCCGGCCGCCGCGGCGCTTGCGGCAAGCCGCGCCGATCCCGAGGCGATCGAGCAGATTCGCGCCGGACTTGAGCGAATGCACTCGGCCGGACAGGGCGATGACGAGCCGGTGGCGGCCGATATCGCCTTTCATACCGCGGTACTCGCGGCCACCGGTAACCGCTTCTTCGCGCAGCTCGACCCGATGATCAACACGGCGCTGCGCATCTCGATCCGCTTTACCAACCGCATCAAGGGACGCGCGGCCGGCATTGCTCAGCACGAAGAGGTTTTGGATGCCATCGTGGCGGGCGATGCCGAGCGCGCGGCGCTGGCGATGCGTGCGCTGATCGGGGAAGTGTTGGAGTTGATTGCGACCGCTCAGGCGCCGCCTGCCGCGCGCCGCAGTGGGCGCAACAGCGCCTGAGTCTCGGCGCAGCGTCGGTGCGGGCACACCGGTCGTGCAAAAAAAATCGATTGTTATGACAAATGGTTCGGCCGCACACGACGCGCCGGCCCACAATGTGCCCCATTGCGCCGTCGTCTCAACTTGGCGACGTCGGGCGAGATTCAGGCTCGATTCAGCGCCCATTGCGCACTGTGCACCCCCAGGGCGATCAGTCGAGAGTTCATCGAGGCGCCCCGATGCTTGCGATGAGCGAACCGAGGCATGTGCCCCGCGCAGCGTACGGGCGATGGCCCCCGAACGTCGGCAGCCGTGCCGTCGGCCCGGGGCGATCAGGTCTGGAGGAGGAGTGACCGGGGGGCTGCGCACCGGTCGGGCAGAGGAGCGATACGGACGAAGTGAACACCCAGCGCGTCAAATCGTGGCGGATCCTCATCACCGCGGGCGACACGTCGATTGCCACGCGCCTTGCGGATCTGTTGCTCGAGCGCGGGCATCACGCCGCGGCGCACATCGATCCGACCGAGCTGATGGCCGCGGTGAGTGCCGAGACACCCGATCTGGTGATTCTCTGCGCGGCGTGTGACACCGAGGCGGATTACGTCCTCGGCGCCACGCTCTCCGGCATGCTCGAGATTCCCTTCATCGTGCTCGCGGCCGAGTGGGACGAGCGCCGTGCGGCCGACGCTGCGGAGCACGGCGCGCTCGCGTTCCTCGCCGGCAGCGACCCGGCGCTGCCGCAGAGCGTTGCGGTGATTCTGGCAGCGCTGCAGCGCTACGCCGACGCCCGGGAGCTGCGCGCGCGGCTGGTACGGATGAGCGAGGCGCTCGAGCGCTCGCGGACCATCAGCATGGCATGTGGGGTCCTGATGGAGCGGCGGCACCTGAGTCGTCAAGAGGCCTTCGAGACGCTGCGTGCGGCGGCGCGCGCGCGGCGCATGCGCTTGATCGACAGCGCGGCCGGGATGCTGACGGCGCTGGAGGCGATCAACGAGCTCGCCCGTCCGCCGGGTCGCTCGGCTGCCGAGCCGGACTGTGACCGGGTTCGCAGTCCCGCGGCGAAATCCAGATAACATAAAGCTCTCGGACGCACCTTATTTCGTGCGTCGCACTGAAGACGCACGCTGCGTCCCTCCTGGGGCCATTTTCACCCCTGCGCCCCCACTCACCGGCGCCCCCTGATCCCGCGCGCTCATTGCGTCCTCGCGTCGAGCCTCGCTCGGCGTGCCGATGATGGAGTGTGTATTCATGGAAACTGAGCGACTGCGGGCCGGTCATCATCCGGGCCGCATCGGCGATCTGCTCGAATCGCGGTGCGACGTTCTGCCCAGGTTGCCCTTCAGGCCGATCCGCGTTGCCCTCGCGGCACGGCACTCGGCGCTGTGGCCGCTGCTGTGCGGTCTGATCGATCGGCGCGGGGTGCTGCGCGGGACCCGGTGCGAGCGCAGCACGCCGGTGATCCTCCGGATGACATCCGATGACGTCGCCGGCGCCCCCGGTGCCCCTGGTGCCCCTGGTGCCCCTGGTGCCCGCTTCGTCTCGGCGATCGAACACGGCGGGCCGCGATGCGCCTGACGGGAATGGCCGCGTGGTGCGCCACCCGCGCGCAAGCGCAGCGGGCATTCGCATCGCTCGCTCAGGGGCTCGAGGCGCTGGTGGAGGCCCCGAGTCGCGCATGTTCGGCGCGCGACGCCCGGCGCGCGCGCGCTCAGTTGCATCGCCTGGCACGCGCCGCGCGTGCCTCGGGCCTGTTGAGCTTCTCCTCGGTGGTGCTGCACCTGGCCGAGCGGCTCGAGCCGTGCCTTCGGGCCGGGCAGATCGGCGCGCGCGACCGTGCGCTCGTGCGTCGGCTCACCGTGCAGTGCAGCCGTTATCTCGAGGATCCTGCGGATGAGCGCGCCGCCGCCGGTATGGTCGAGGCGCTCGCGAGCGGACCGATGCCCGCGGCGGATCGAGCCGAGCGGGCGCAACTGCTGCAGGGGGCGCTCGAGCAGGGCGCGTATCTGCTCGATGCCTGTAGCACGTCGCCCGATGCAGCGCCGCCTCGCCGCTGCGATGCGCTGACGGGATTGGTCGATCGCGCCGCGCTGGCGGTGAGACTGGCGGACATTCTGGCTGCGGCCGCAGCGGCGCATCGGACCGTCGGTGTGTTGTCGATCGGCATCAGCGGCGTCGAGGACATCGTCGATTCACTCGGCGCGGAGTTCGGGACCACGATCCTGGCGCGCATGGCCCGCGTCCTGATCGGCGAAGCTGCGCCTGAGGATACGCTCGGGCGCCTCGGTCCCGATCACTTCGTCCTGGTGCGTTGTGGCCTCACGGCGCGCGAACTCACCGACTCCGCCAGCGCACTGGTGGCGCGTCTCGGGCGCAGTCGCAGGATCGGCCCGCATCTGCTCTCGGTGAGTGCGCGGATCGGTCTGGCCATGACCGGGGCGCACGGGTTGGCGGCCAGAGAGTTGCTCGCCAACGCCGATGCGGCGTTGCACGATGCGCGCGCCCGCCGGCTCTACAGCACGCAAATGTTCGTCCCGCACATGCGCCAGGCGGCGTTGCGCCGAGTCAGTCTCGAGGCGCAATTGCGCGCCGCCATCGAAGCGGAGCACTTCGAGCTGCATTATCAGCCAAAGCTCTCGCTGTGCGCCGGGCGCTTGAGCGGCCTCGAGGCGCTGGTGCGCTGGCGCCACGGACCGCAGGGCGCCGTGGGACCGGCGGAGTTCATTCCGATCGCCGAGGAGAGCGGCCTGATCATCCCGCTCGGGCAGTGGGTGCTGGAGGAGGCATGCCGGCAGCTCGGATGCTGGCGTCGGGACGGAGTGCTCGACGTTCCGGTCGCGGTCAACCTCTCCTCCGTGCAGCTGTGCTCGTGCCAGATGCACGAGCACATCAACGCGGCGCTGCAGCGCCACGGCGTTGCCCCGTCGCTGCTCGAAGTGGAGATCACCGAGTCGGCGCTGATGCGCGATGCCGGGGCGGCACTGCGCTGCCTGGGGGAGCTCGGTCGCCTCGGTGTGCGCGTCGCGATCGATGACTTCGGGACCGGGTATTCGAATCTCAGTCAGCTGATGCGCCTGCCGCTTGCGGCGCTGAAGATCGACCGCTCCTTGGTGGCGGGCATTGTCACCCGCACGCGCGATGCGGCGATCCTGCGTGCGATCATCGACATGGCGCGCTCGATCGGGGCGCGAGTGGTCGCCGAAGGCGTGGAACATCCCCGCCAGCGCGATTGGCTCGCCGCCGCCGGCTGCGATGAGTACCAGGGCTATCTGATCGCCCGGCCGATGGACGCCGCACGGCTGCAGGTCTGGCTCACCCGGCGCCGCGCCGATGACCGTGTTGTCCCGGCGATCCTCTCATGAGGTGACTCAGTCTGCGCAGAGCGGACGGCCGACTGGGTTGCGGTCGAGCACATTCGGTGAGTACGTCGGCGTGCGGAAGGCACGCGCCGCGTGCTCGTACGCGTAGGCCAGATCGATCAGCCGCGCCTCGGACCACTTCGATCCAATGAACGATAGTCCCACGGGCAACCCCTGGACCTGGCCCATCGGCACCGTGATGTAGGGATAACCCGCCACGGCCGGCAGCGTGCTGTCGCCGCCGCCGATGCCGACATCGCCGTTCACCAGATCGATGACCGAAGCCGGGTCCTGCGTCGGGGAGATGAGCGCGACGACGTGATGCTCCTTGAGCAGCCGCTCGATGCCTTGCGGTCCGGCGAGGCGTCGATTGGTTGCGCGGGCGCGCAGATACGCTGGGTCCTCGAGTCCCTTGGTGCGCTCTGCCGCCACGAACAGGCTCTGTCCGAACCAGCGCATTTCCTGGCGCGCGTGTGTGTTGTCGAAGGTGATCAGGTCAGCGAGGGTGCGGCTGTGCACGGCCGGCGGCGAGGCGGCGAGGTAGGCGTTCATGTCGGCCTTCAGCTCGGTCATCAGCACCAGGTTCTCGTTCTTCGCCAGCGGCGCGAGATGCTCGTCATCGACCTTCACCAGGATTGCGCCCTGGGCCTTCAGCAGCGCCAGGGCGTGGCGGAACACCCTCAGGGTCTTGGGTGAGAAATTCTTCAGCAGAAACTGAGCGACGCCGAGCCGCACACCCTTGAGCGCCCCGGGATTCAGTCCCGCGGCATAGTCGCTGCGGTGCGCATCGGCGTGCGCCGTCGCCGGGTCCTTCGGATCGCTGCCAGCCATGGCCGTCAGCAGCATCGCCGCGTCGCGCACGGTGCGCGCGATCGGGCCGGCGGTATCCTGCGACTGGCTGATCGGCACGATGCCCGCGCGCGAGACGAGGCCGACGGTCGGCTTCAGGCCCACCACGCCGTTCATCGACGACGGGCAGCTGATCGAGCCGTCGGTTTCGGTGCCGATGGCCGCCGCGGCGAGCCCGGCGGCGACCGCGGCGGCGGAGCCCGAACTCGACCCGCAGGCGGTGCGATCGAGCATGTAGGGGTTGCGCGTGAGGCCCCCGACCGCGCTCCAGCCGCTGCTCGAGTGGGCCGAGCGAATGTTGGCCCACTCCGAGAGGTTGGTGCGCCCGAGGATCACCACGCCGGCGCGCCGCAAGTTCTGAATCACGGTGGAGCTCACCGAGCGCACGTTCTTCGCCAGCGCGAGCGAGCCGGCCGTGGTGGGCAGGCCGGCGATGCCGATGTTGTCCTTGACCAGGACGGGTAGCCCATCGAGCGGCCCGAGCGGGTGGCCGGCCGCTCGCCGTGCGTCCGAGGCGCGCGCTTCGGCCATGGCCCGTGGATTGAGCGCGATGACCGCGTGGATCTTGGGATTGATGCGGGCGATGCGCGCCTCGTACCGGCGCACGAGGGTCGTGGCGCTGATGCGATGCGCGCTGAGATCTGCAGAGAGTGTCGCCGCCGAGGTGCAGCTGAGATTGACCGCCAGGGCTGGCGTGCAGGCCAGGCCGGTCAGTGCACCGATTCCGATCGCAACGATTGCGCGCATGCCGAATCCCCCCGGAATGACGATGGGCCGCACTGTATCGGGCCGTCGGTCTGCACCGCAAGCTCGGCGGAAAAACGGCGCGCCTCGCGATCCGCACCGCAGATCCATTCGCTATAGTGACGTCCATGAACACCGCACACCCGCCCGATCTGTCCGCGTTCTGGATGCCCTTTACCGCCAACCGGCACTTCAAGCATCACCCGCACCTGGTGACGGCCGGCAAGGGGGCCTATTTCACGCTGGGCGACGGGCGTACGCTGTTCGACTGCCTCTCGGGCCTGTGGTGCACGCCACTCGGGCACGGCCGCCCAGAGATTGCCACGGCGGTGCACGAGCAGCTGCGCGAGCTCGACTTCGCGCCGACCTTTCAGGTCGGGCATCCCAAGGCATTCGAGCTCGCCGCACGCATCGCAAGCTGGGCCCCGGAGGGGGTGAACCGCGTCTTTTTCGCCAACTCCGGCTCCGAGGCCGTCGACAGCGCACTGAAGATCGCCATCGCATATCACCAGGCCCGCGGCGATGCGCGGCGAGTGCGCATCATCGGCCGCGAGCGCGCCTACCACGGCGTCGGCATCGGCGGCATCTCCGCCGGTGGCATTGCGGTCAATCGCCGCACCTTCGGGGCGCTGGCCGCACCGTTCGTCGATCACTTGCCGCACACGTACGATCCTGAGCACATGCGCTTCAGCCGCGGTCAGCCCGACTGGGGAGTGCATCTGGCCGAGTCGCTCGAGCGGCTGGTCGCGCTGCATGATGCCTCGACCATTGCGGCGGTGATCGTCGAGCCGATGCAGGGCTCGACCGGCGTGATCGTCCCGCCTGTGGGGTACCTCGAGCGACTGCGCGAGATCTGCACCCGGCACGGCATCCTGCTGATTTTTGATGAGGTGATCACCGGCTTCGGGCGCCTGGGGGCGAACTTCGCCGCGCAGCGATTCGGGGTGACGCCCGACATGATCGTGTTCGCCAAGGCGATCACCAACGGCGCGGTCCCCTTGGGCGGGGTGATTGCCGAGCAGAGCATCCACGATGCGCTGATGCAGGGACCGGAGCAAATGATCGAGCTGTTCCACGGCTACACCTACTCCGGCCACCCAGTGGCCTGTGCGGCGGGCCTCGCCACCCTAGAGGTGATGGAGCGCGAGGGGCTGATCGAGCGGGCCCGTTCGCTCGAGCCGCTGCTGGCGAGTCAGGTGCACTCGCTGCGCGATGCGGCGCACGTGGCGGACATCCGCAACATCGGGCTCGCCGCGGCCATCGATCTCACGCCCCGGCCCAATGCGCCGGGCGCGCGGGCGCGCGCGGCCTTCGAACTCGGCATCGAATCAGGTCTGCTGCTGCGCTTCACCGGCGATACGCTCGCCGTGGCGCCGCCGTTCATCAGCACCGAAGCCGAGGTCTGCGAGATGATCGCGAAACTGCGAGCAGTGCTGGCGCGCGTGCCGTGAACGCGCAGACCCGGGGGGCTCGACAGTTCGCCGGTCGGCGGTTCGCATCCGTCTGAATCGCGAGCACTGAACTTGAACGCAAGGGCCCGAGAATCTCGCTGTCGTGTTGCATGAGCCGGACCCGGGCCCGGCCAAGGCCATCGTGCAATCGCGTCAGGGTGGCGGGAGGTTTTCGGTCAGGACGGGGGCCGATCACGCGTCCGAGGAAGCTTGGGGTGGCGCCGCAGTGCCGCAGGCTGCGCCGCGGGCCGGATCGGCGCGTCGTGACGAAGGTATGAGTGCCGAGGGGTGGGTGCGGACGCCGGATCGTTGCGGCGGTTGACCCACTGTGTGGTGAAGGCTCCTGCGGGCCCTGATTCCAGGGAATCACGGGAAGCGGTGGAATTCTCTGTGAGCCACAACCCCTGAGGCGCACTTTGCGTCAGCGCTCGGGAGCCGCGGATGTCCCCGAGGAGGCTTCCCGCAAGATCCCGCCAGGAAGCGCGCGATCCGCTGGATGGTGCGTGGCGGACACAAAGCGCAGGAACTCATCGCGCACGCCATCGCAGTTCGCTACCGGGCAAACAGCGAACGACCGCTTGCCGTTGAACGCCTCCTGATCCGGCCGCGTCATTCGGACGGGCTCAGGGCTGCGTCGGCGCTCGGTAATCGAGCGCCGCGGCTCGCGATTAGAACATGCCGGTCTGCAGGCGGGCCGCCTCGGACATCATGCTCTGGTTCCACGGCGGGTCGAACGTGAGCTCGACGCTCGCGGTGCGCACCGTGGGGATCCGCTCGATCTTGTCGCGCACGTCATCGACCAGGATCTCCCCCATGCCGCAGCCCGGCGCCGTGAGGGTCAATTTGACCGCCACGCTGCGCGTACCGTCCTCATTGCCGTGGACCTCGCAGTCGTACACCAGGCCGAGATCGACGATGTTGATCGGAATCTCCGGGTCGTAGCAGGTGCGCATCTGCGCCCAGGCGAGTTGGCGCACGTCCTCTTCCGTGGCATTCGGTGGCAGTTCCGGCGGCTTGACCGGTTCGCGGCCGATGGCCTCGGCGTCCCCGCCGCTGATGCGAAACAGGTTGCCCTCGATGTACACGGTGAAGCTGCCGCCGAGCGCCTGCGTGATGTAGCCGGACTGGCCCGGTTGCAAAGTCACCTCGGTGCCGGCCGGCACGATGACCGCGGTCACTTCACGTTGTACGACGAACGGTTCGCTGTCATGGCCGGGCATGCTCAAACCTCACTCCGTGGTGACCGCATCGGCACTGCGCTCGAGTGCCGCGTTCAATGTGTGCCAGCACAGCGTCGCGCACTTGACCCGCGCCGGAAATTCACTCACGCCACCGAGCGCAGCGAGTTTGCCGAGGGAGGCATCGGGCGCGGTGTTCGGGTGCGTCAGCAAAGTATGCACCTGCTCGAAGAGGCGGCGCACGGTTGCGGTGTCCTTGCCCTTGACTGCTTCGGTCATCAGCGAGGCTGATGCGGTCGAGATGGCGCAGCCCTTGCCCTCGAAGCGCACCTCGGTGATGCGCTCGCCCTGCAGCCGCACCCACACGGTGAGCCGGTCACCGCAGAGCGGGTTGTGGCCATCCGCGTGCGCATCGGCCGCCTCGAGCGCGCCGAAATTGCGCGGTTGGCGGTTGTGATCGAGGATCACGTCGCGATAGAGATCTTTCAGGTCCATCAGCCGAACACCTCGCGGGCCTTGCCGAGCGCCGCGACCAGTGCGTACACGTCCGCCTCGGTGTTGTAGCAACCGAAGGAGGCGCGGGCGGTCGCGGGGATGTCGAAGAACGTCATGACCGGCATGGCACAGTGGTGGCCGGTGCGGATCGCCACGCCCTCGCTGTCGAGGATGGTGCCCAGATCATGCGGATGACAGCCGCGCAGCGTGAAGGAGAGCACGGCGGCCTTGTGCGCCGCGGTGCCGATGATCTGCAGGCCCGGAATGCGGCTGAGCTCGGCCGTGGCGAGTGCGAGCAGGCGCTGCTCGTGCGCCGCGACCGCCTCGATGTCGAGTCCCTCGAGGTAGTCCATCGCCGCGGCGAGTCCCACTGCGCCGGAGATGTTCGGCGTGCCCGCCTCGAACTTCCACGGCAGATCGTTGTAGGTGCTCTTCTCGAACGAGACGGTGCGGATCATGTCCCCGCCGCCCTGCCACGGCGGCATCTCCTCGAGCAGCTCCTCGCGGCCGAACAGCACGCCGATGCCGGTCGGGCCGTACAATTTGTGTCCGGAGAATGCGTAGAAGTCGCAGCCGAGTGCCTGGACGTCGACGGCGGTGTGCGGGACGGCCTGCGCACCATCGAGCAGCACCAGAGCGCCGCACGAGTGCGCCGCCTGCACGATGCGCTCGACCGGCAGGATGGTGCCGAGGGCGTTCGACACGTGCGCCACCGCGACTAAGCGGGTGCGGGCGGTGAGCTGGCGGAGCAAGCGATCGAGATCGAGCTCCCCACGCTGATCGATCGGCGCGACCTTCAGCGTACAGCCCGTCTGCTCGCAGACCATCTGCCACGGCACGATGTTGGCGTGATGCTCAAGGCCGGTGATCAGGATTTCATCGCCCGGGCCGAAGCGCGGGCGGGCGAACGCCTGGGCCACGAGGTTGATGCCCTCGGTGGTGCCGCGCACGAACACGATTTCCCGTCGCGAGCGGGCGTTGAGGAAGCGGCGCGCTCGCTCGCGCGCCCCCTCAAAGGCCTCGGTGGCGGCCTGGCTGAGTGCGTGCACGCCGCGGTGCACGTTCGAGTGATGATGCGTCTCGTAGCGCTCCACGGCGCGCAGCACCGCGTGCGGCCGCTGTGCGGACGCCGCGCTGTCGAGATAGACCAGCGGATGGCCGTTGACCTGCTGGGCGAGAATCGGAAAATCGCGGCGCACGCGGGTCACGTCGAACGGTGCGACGGCGGCGGCAGTGCTCACAGTAACTCCTTCAAAGTGTCCAGTTCACGCATCTGCCCGAGCAGCGTCGTCTCGACCTGACGGCGCAGGTCGCGCGGGGCGATCTTCGCGATCACGTCCTCGAGAAACGCCCATTTGAGCAGGCGCTGTGCCGCCTCGGGGGCGATGCCCCGCGAGAGCAGATAGAACAGCATGTTCTCATCGAGTTTGCCGGCGGTCGCCCCGTGGCTGCAGCGGACCTCGTCGGTGTAGATCTCCAGCTGCGGGCGCAGGTCGATCTCACATTGCGTGCCGTCGAGCAGGCCGCGCAGGGACTGGCGCGAGTCGGTGCCGCGAGCGCCCTCGCGCACGATGACCTTGCCATTGAATGCGGCGCGGGCCCCGTTCGAGGCGATGCCGCGGAAGGTCTGCTCGGTGCGCGTCTGCGCGGCGATGTGCTCGCTGAGGGCGTAGAGGTCGAGGCTCTGCTGGCCATCGGCGAGCGCCGCGGCGGCCAGGGACATGGCGGCGCCGCGTCCACTGAGGCGCGCATGGACCGTCGAACGGGCACTGAGCGCGCCGGCGCCGACGGCGAGCAGATCGTAGCGGGCATCGGCGGCGAGTTCCGCCGCGAGCGTGTCGAACCACGCCGCCTGCGCACCGAGCTGCTGCACCCGATAATGGGTCAGGGTGGCCGCCGCGGCGAGTTCGATCTGCACCGCGCTGTTCACCAGACTGTGCGCCTCGGCGCGGCCGAGGTGGCGCTCGATGACGCTCAAGCGTGCGCCCGCGCCGAGTGCGAGCCGCACGCGCGGATACGAGGCGCCCTCGGCGGCGGGCGCCGAGGCGACGAACAGCAGCTCGATGCCGGTGGCTTGCGTTCCGGGGGCGACTTCGATCGAGACGGCGTCGGTGGCGAACGTCTCATTGAGGAGCGCCAGTCGCGCCTCGGGCAGGCGCGCCTCGAGTCGCCAAGGGCGTGCACCGGAGTTCTGCGAGCGCCCCGTGTGCACCACGACGCCGTGCGAGGAGTCGGCCTGCGAGTGCAGACGGCCGTCGAGGAACACATAGCGCGCGTATCCCTCCGGCGCCTTAGGCAGCGGCGGCAGCACCGCCGCTTGCGCCTGAGCGGGGGCGAAGCGCGCCTGCTCGAGGCAGCGCAGGTCCGTATAGCGCCAGTTCTCATCGCGCGTCACGGGCAGACCTTGCGCGCAGAGCGCCTCGAGCGCCTCGCCGCGTCGCGCCGCGCCGATCACGCGCTCGGGCAGTGCGGCGCGCACTGCGCCGAACTCCTCTTTGAGGCGATTGAGCACTGCGGCGTTCATGCCGCCTCGCCGATCAGCCAGTCGTAGCCGCGCTCCTCGAGCTCGAGTGCCAGGGTCCGATCGCCGCTGCGCACGATGCGGCCCTTGACCAGGACGTGCACACGGTCGGGCACGATGTGCTCGAGCAGGCGCTGATAGTGCGTCACCAGCAGCTGCGAGCGGTTCGGTGCGCGCAGCGTGTTGACCCCGTGGGCGACGATCTTCAGCGCATCGATGTCCAGTCCCGAGTCGGTCTCATCGAGCACGGCGAGACTGGGCTCGAGCACCAACATCTGCAGAATCTCGTTGCGCTTCTTCTCCCCGCCGGAGAACCCCTCGTTGACCCCGCGCGAGAGCATGCTCTCGTCCATGCGCATCAGGCGCATCTTCTCGCGCACCAGGGTGAGGAACTCGAACGCATCGACTTCCGGTTGTCCGTGATGGGCGCGCGCGGCGTTCACCGCGGCCTTCAGCAGATACACGTTGTTCACCCCGGGGATCTCCACCGGGTACTGGAAGCCGAGGAACACGCCCTCGCGCGCGCGCTCCTCGGGGCTGAGGGCGAGCAGATCGAGTCCCTTGAAGTGCACCGAACCGGCCGTGACGGTGTAGCCGGGGCGGCCGGCGAGCACGTGCGCGAGCGTGCTCTTGCCCGAGCCGTTCGGACCCATGATGGCGTGCACCTCACCCTCGGGGACCTCGAGCTCGAGGCCCTTGAGGATCTCCTGACCGTCGACGGTGGCGTGCAGATTCTTGATCGTGAGCATGCGGTATGACCTTGGGGTTAGCCGACGGCGCCTTCGAGGCTGACGGCGAGCAGATTTTGCGCCTCGACCGCGAACTCCATCGGCAGTTCCTTGAACACCGACTTGCAGAAGCCGCTGACGATGAGGTTGACGGCATCCTCGGCGGATATGCCGCGGGCACGACAGTAGAACAGTTCATCCTCGCTGATCTTCGAAGTGCTCGCCTCGTGCTCGACGGTCGCAGCGGGATTCTTCACCTCGACGTACGGAAAGGTGTGCGCCCCACAAGCCCCACCCATCAGCAGCGAGTCGCACTGCGTGAAGTTGCGCGCGCCGGTGGCGCTCGGTAGCACCTGCACCAAGCCGCGGTAGGTGCTCTGACCGTGTCCGGCCGAGATTCCCTTGGAGATGATTGTGCTGCGGGTGTTGCGGCCGATGTGAATCATCTTCGTGCCGGTGTCGGCCTGCTGACGGTTGTTGACCGTGGCGACGGAGTAGAACTCGCCCACCGAGCCTTCCCCGCGCAGCACGCAGCTCGGGTACTTCCAGGTGATCGCCGAGCCGGTCTCGACCTGTGTCCAGGAGATGTGCGAATTGCGTCCACGGCACTCGCCGCGCTTGGTGACGAAGTTGTAGATGCCGCCGACGCCCTCGGCGTCCCCGGGGTACCAGTTCTGCACCGTGGAGTACTTGATGTACGCATCGTCGAGCGCCACGAGCTCGACCACCGCGGCGTGCAGCTGGTTCTCGTCGCGCTGCGGCGCGGTGCAGCCCTCGAGGTAACTCACGTAGGCCCCCTCATCGGCGATGATCAGGGTGCGCTCGAATTGGCCGGTCTTGGCCGCGTTGATGCGAAAGTAGGTCGACAGCTCCATCGGGCAGCGCACGCCCTTCGGCACGTAGACGAATGAGCCGTCGGTGAACACCGCGGAGTTCAGCGTCGCGAAGAAGTTGTCTCGGTACGGCACCACGCTGCCGAGGTAGCGCTCGATGAGCTGCGGATGATTCTGCACCGCCTCGGAGAACGGACAGAAGATCACCCCGGCCTCGTGCAGGCGCTCCTTGAAGGTGGTTGCGACCGAGACGCTGTCGAATACCGCATCGACCGCCACGCCGGCGAGCCGGGCACGCTCGTGCAGCGGCACGCCGAGCTTCTCGTAGGTCTCGAGCAGCTTCGGGTCGACGTCCGCGAGGCTCTTCGGTCCGTCGGTCTTGTTCTTCGGCGCCGAGTAGTACGAGATCGCTTGATAGTCGATCGGCGGGTAGTGCACCTGGGGCCAGTGCGGCTCGCGCATCTTCAGCCAGTGCCGCAGCGCCTTTAAGCGCCACTCGGTGAGAAATGCCGGCTCGCCCTTCTTGCGCGAGATCAGGCGCACCACGTCCTCATCGAGACCGGGCGGCACCGTATCGGAGTCGATGTCGGTCACGAAGCCGTGCCGATAGCGGCGGCTCACCAGATCTTCGAGTGCTGTCGTATCGTTCATGTGCGGTAAAGCGATGTGTCTCTATCGTGGATCAGGCGCTCGGGAGGCGCAGCGCAGCGGCGGTGACCGCCACCTTCACGTCGCGCTCGAGCACCGGAAGACGCGTGTGGATCGGATCGAGGCCGGCGAGCTGCGCCAGGCTCACCTCGCCGAGCGAGCGGCGAATCGCCAGATTCAGCCGCTGCCAGACGCGCCCGACGCGGCAGCTGTCCTCGATGTCGCAGTGCCCGTGGGCCACCGAGCAGTCGGTGAGGGCGACCGGGCCCTCGAGCGCATCGAGGATTGCCGCGGCACTGATCTGCGTCGCCGGCCGGGCGAGCTGGTAGCCGCCGTGCAGACCGCGCGTGGAGATGACCAGTCCGGCGCGCTGCAGCTGCTTCAGCAGCTTGCTCACCGTGGGTGCGCCGATGTGGGTCTGCTCGGCGAGCGAC
The DNA here is from genome assembly GCA_049964755.1 of Steroidobacteraceae bacterium. Lineage (GTDB taxonomy): Bacteria > Pseudomonadota > Gammaproteobacteria > Steroidobacterales > Steroidobacteraceae > 13-2-20CM-66-19. The sequence continues at coordinate 27,984 of JBMFWZ010000020.1, forward strand.
GCGGCCGTCTGCACCCGCTGAGGCTCGGCGGCGAGCACGGCGAGCAGCACCGTCGCGTAGTCTGTGAGCCGGCTGATTCGGACCATGGCAGTATCCTCTGGAACTAGGACTATTTTAGTACTAATTGCGCCCGGAACCAAGCGCCGCCGCGGCGGGTCATTTGGTATCCTTGCTTGCCTCACGGCGCGCAGCAAAGTGAGGCCGATCCGTCGGCACGTGCGGCCGATCCACCCTGTCGCGGAGAATCGTCATGAATCGCAGTGAGCTTGCTCGGATTGCCCAAGCGATGGTCGCTCGCGGCAAAGGGATCCTGGCCGCGGACGAGAGCACCGGCACCATTCGCAAGCGTTTCGAGGCGATCGAGCTCGAGTCGACCGAGGAGCACCGGCGCGCCTATCGCGACATGCTCTTCAGCGCCCCGGGGGCGGCCGAGTCGATCAGCGGGGTGATCCTGTACGAGGAGACGCTGCGTCAGAAGAGTGCCGATGGCACGCCGTTCCCGCAGTACCTCACCCAGCAGCACATCGTGCCGGGCATCAAAGTCGATCGCGGCGCGAAGCCGCTCGCCGGCTTCCCGGGCGAGACGATCACCGAGGGGCTCGATGGCCTGCGCGAGCGGCTGATCGAGTACCGCGCGCTCGGCGCGCGCTTCGCCAAGTGGCGCGCGGTGATCGACATCGCCGCGGGCATTCCGAGTGCGTTCGCCATCGAGGCGAATGCGCACGCGTTGGCGCGCTATGCGGCGCTGTGCCAGGAGAACGACATCGTGCCGATCGTCGAGCCGGAGGTGCTGATGGACGGCGATCACTCGATCGAGCGCTGCGAGGAAGTGACCGACGCGACGCTCAGCTGCGTCTTCAAGCAGCTGCAGGATCAGCGCATCGCCCTCGAGGGCATGGTACTGAAGCCGAACATGGTGATCTCCGGTAAGAAGGCCGCCAAGCGCGCCTCTCCGGAGGTGGTCGCCGAGGCGACGGTGCGCTGCCTGAAGCGTCACGTCCCGCCGGCGGTGCCCGGCATCGCGTTTCTCTCCGGCGGACAATCGCCCACGGAGGCGACGCTGCACCTGTCGCTGATCCATCAGACCGGCTCGCTTCCCTGGGCCGTCACCTTCAGCTACGGTCGGGCGCTGCAGGAGACGGCGCTGGCCGCCTGGGGTGGACGCAGCGCCCAATTCAAGGCCGGCCAGCAGGAATTCCTGCGCCGTGCCAAGCTCAATGCGCTCGCCAGCACGGGCCGCTACTCGACCGATCTGGAGCGCGCCGCCTGAACCGGCGAGACAGCGAGGAGGCAGGGACCCGCGTGAGTGAATCAGCCAGCGCCGCGGCGCAAGTGCCGCACGAGGCGGTCATCGATGTGCGCGGCGTGCACTATGCCGTTGATGGTCGGCCCATCTTCTCAGGGCTCGACATCGCCGCGCGTCGCGGGCTCATCACCGCGGTCATGGGGCCGAGCGGTACGGGCAAGACGACGCTGCTGCGCCTGATCACCGGGCAGATCTATGCCGACAGCGGCGTGGTGTCGGTGTTCGGCAAGGACGTCGGTGCGCTCGGCAGCGATGAGCTGTATGCCTCGCGCCAGCGCATGGGGATGCTGTTTCAGAACGGGGCGCTGCTGACGGACATCGACGTGTTTGAGAACGTCGCCTTTCCGGTGCGCGAACATTCGGATCTGCCCGAACCGCTCATTCGCAATCTCGTGCTCACCAAGCTCGAGGCGGTGGGTCTGCGCGGCGCGGCGCACCTGATGCCTGGGGAGCTCTCCGGCGGCATGGCACGACGCGTGGCGCTGGCGCGGGCCATCGTGATGGACCCGGAAGTGCTGATCTACGACGAGCCGTTCGTCGGGCTCGATCCGATCTCCCTCGGGGTGATCCTGCGCCTGATCAAGCAGATGAACGACGCGCTGAAGATCACGAGCATCGTGGTTTCCCACGACGTGCACGAGATCGAGAGCATCGCCGATTACAGCTATCTGCTCTCCGAGGGGCGGGTGGTGGCTTCGGGAACCCCGGCGGAGCTCGCGCGCAGCGACTCCCCGACGGTGCGCCAGTTCATGACCGGCGGGGCCGAGGGGCCGGTGCGCTTTCATTACCCGGCGGCCGATTACGCCACCGAACTGCTGGAGAGCCCGCGATGAGCGCTGCATCGAAGGCCGGCGTGATCGAGGCGGTGCGCAAGACCGGCGTCGCCGGACTGTTCTTCGTGCGGCTCCTTGGGGCGTGTATCCCGGCGCTCGCCCGCCCGAAGCTCATCATCGCGCAGATCTACAACGCCGGCGCCCGCTCACTCATCATCATCATGCTCTCGGGGCTGTTCACCGGTATGGTGCTCGGGCTGCAGGGCTATGAGCTGCTCAATCGCTTCGGGGCCACAGAGGCACTCGGGACCGCCGCGGCGCTCGCGCTGCTGAAGGAGCTCGGACCGGTGCTGACGGCACTGCTGTTCGCCGGGCGGGCCGGCACGGCGCTGACTTCGGAAATCGGCCTGATGCGCGCCACCGACCAGCTCACCGCCATGGAAGTCATGGCCGTCGATCCGCTGCGCTACGTGGCCGCGCCGCGCTTTTTAGGCGGGCTCATCGCCCTGCCGCTGCTCACGGCGATCTTCAACGTCATCGGGTTGTTCGGAGCACAGCTGATTGGCGTGCAGATGCTCGGCGTCGACCACGGCACGTTCTGGTCACAGACTCAGAGCGCGGTGGCCTTGAAAGACGTGACCGAAGGGATCGTCAAGAGCGTGGTGTTCGGTGCCGTCGTCAGCCTCATCGCGGTCAACGAGGGCTATCACGCCGAGCCGACCGCCGAGGGCGTCGGTTTGGCGACCACCCGCACCGTGGTGGCCTCCTCGGTGATGACGCTCCTGCTCGATTACGTGCTGACCGCAGCATTCATGTAAGAGGATTTTTTCACCCATGCGCGCCAATCGCTCATTAGAAATCGGAACGGGCCTGTTCGTGCTGCTCGGGCTCGCGGCGCTGCTGTTTCTCAGCATGCAGCTGCCCGCCAACGGCCTGAAGTTCAGCTTCAGCAAGCCCGTCGGGTATGACGTCACCGCCCAGTTCGACAACATCGGCAGCCTGAAAGTCGGCGCCCCGGTGCGCATGGCGGGCGTGCGCATCGGGCAGGTGACCCGGATCGACTTCGATACCAATACCGAGCGGGCCAAGGTGTGGCTGCTCATCAACCCGCATTTCAACCAGATCCCGATGGACAGCTCCGCGAGCATCGATACCGAGGGGCTGCTCGGCGGGCAGTACATCAGCATCAGCCCAGGGGGCATGCCGACGTATCTGAAAGCGGGAAGCGAGATCATTCAGACGCAGTCGGCGCTCGTGCTCGAGAACCTGATCAACAAATTTTTCGCCAACTTCGCCAGCAAGAGCGGCTCGAAGAGCTCGGGCGGCGGCGCAAAGGAGCAGAAGTGATGAAAGCCGTGACCCTGATGGCCGTGGCGGCGCTGGCCGGCCCGTTGATGCTGCAACCGGCCGCGTATGCTGCCTCGCCTACCCAGACGGTGGCGTTCGAGCAACCCTCCGTGATGGTGCAGTCCGTGGCGAACGAGATGCTCGAGGCGTTGAACGGTCATCGCGCCGAGCTGCGCGGTCATCCGCAGAAGATCGCGGCCATCGTCAATAAGTACCTGCTGCCGCATTTCGATGCGCAGCTCGCGGCCGATCTGGTGCTCGGGCGCTTCGGACGCCAGGCGAGCGCCGAGCAGAAGGCTCGCTTCATCCAGGCGTTCAAGGACTCGATGGTCAAGAATTACGGGGCGGCGCTCCTGGATTTCCATTCGAACATGCTGACGGTCTACCCGACGCACGTGAAGCCCGGCACCCAGGTCGCCACGGTGCGCACGGTGTTCAAGCGCTCGAACGGCGCAACGATTCCGGTGCTGTTCTACGTGTACATGACCCCGTCGGGGTGGCAGGCGTTTGATCTGAATGTCGAGGGCATCAGCTACGTGACGAGCTACCGAGCCGAACTCGGTCCGCAGATTCAGCAGCACGGACTCGACGCGGTGATTCAGCAGCTGGCGGCCGGCGAGAAGCCCGCGGCGCTGAACAAGCAGCGCTGAGCGCGCCCATGGCCGGCGGCGCGAGCGATGCGAAGGGCGGGGCGTTCGAGTTCACCGTCAACTCCCCGGAGCGCTGCACGGTGCGCGGAGCGCTGACGTTCGCCACCGCCAAGCGTGCCCGCACGCTCGGGCTCAATGCCCAGCGTGCGGCGGCGAAGTCGTTCGTCATCGATTGCGGGGAGATCCATCAGGCCGACAGCGCGGGTCTGGCGGTGCTGCTCGACTGGCTGGCCGAAGCCCGTCGAGCCGGCAAGGCGTTGCATTTCGAGCGGTTGCCCGACGGTCTTTTGCGCCTGGCGCGCATCAGCGCGGTCGACGGAATGTTGCAGCAGGGCGTCTGAGGCCGCGCACGCGCGCCGCTTCAGACGCCCCATGCACTCGGTCAGTTGCTACCGTTCTGTAGCGCCTTCAACTCATCTTCCGCGGCGTTCTGCCCGGCTTCACCCTTGACCATGAACTGCCGCTGCGAGAGGTAGGCGTGGCGGGCGAACGTGTACGGGTCGAGTGACTTGGAAATCAGGCGGATGGTCGGCTGCAAGTGTGCATCCGTATTGAGCAGTCCGGCCCCGCGGGTGCCCCAGTCCGCCCAGGTATTCTGCACGTAGTGCAGCGGATCGGTGTATTCGGCCGGGACCATACCGAGCGCATCGCGTACGTCCGAGGGACCCAGGAATGGCAGGACCAGGTACGGTCCGGTGCCGATGCCCCATTTGCCGAAGGTCTGTCCGAAGTCGCGATGCTCCGGCGGCATGTCCAGGTGCGAGGCTGGATTGAAGAGTCCGCCGATGCCAACGGTCGAATTGACGATGAAGCGCCCGGAGTCGCGCACGAAATTCCTCAGCTTTCCCTGCAGCAGGGCGTTCACGATGACCGTCGGATAGGTCAGGTTGGCGAAAAAGTTGCTGATCCCGGTGCGCAGCGGGTGCGGTACGACATGCACGTAGGTCCGGGCCACCGGGGTGGCGACGTGCTGGTAGAACTGCATGTCGAAGTGGAAGGTCGCGCGGTTCATCCGCTGCCAAGGATCACGCGGGTCGCGCTCGGCGCGCGGCACGGCGGCACAGCCAAAGAGCGTGAGCGAGACCAGAGCGAGGGAGAGAAGCGGGAGTTTCTTGCCGTTTTTTTCCATGACGTATCCACGCGCGATGCAAACCACGCATTGTAGCAGCCCATTGAATCCGGTCCCGGCCCCGCCCAGCGGGCAGCCTGCCGACCGCCTAACTTCGGTGGCGCGCCTCGGCGCGCGCCAGGTAATCCTTCACTTCCTCCATGCGCGCGCTGATGCGCTGGCGCTGCACGTAATTGAGATTCGGCATGCCGAGGGCGATCTGGTATTGCTTGATCGCCAGCGGCAGATCGCCCTGGCGCAGCTGGTATTCGCCCATGTAGTAGTAGGCATCGCCGAGATCCCCGGCAGCGCTCGCCGCGCGTGCCGTGAGGGCAATCTCGCGCGGTGTCGGATCGACCAGGTTGAACAGGTTCAGCAACATGCGGTGCGCCTGAGCGTTCTTGTGGTCGAGCATGAGAGTCTGCGCATAGCGCACGGTGACCGGCACGTTGAGTGGGAAGAGTCGCTTGGCAATGGCAAAGGTGGCCAGTGCCTGGTCCATCTCGCCGGCTTGCGCCTGAGCCTGGCCGAGCGCGACGTAGAGCAGGTGCAGATCGGGATGCGCGGCGAGCAGCTTGGCAAAGATGCGCACCGCGCGGTGCGCATGGCCGGCACGCATCAGCGCCAGGCCGTAGCCGTACTGAATGCCGATGCCGTCGTGGCCGCGCGCAATGCGTCCGGAATAATAGCGAACCATATTTTCCGAGGAGGGCGCGGTGAGCACACGCACGCGCTCCTTGATGATGTAGTAATCCGGCGAGCTGCTGTTCGCTGTCGGCGGAAACTGTGCGGCGCGCGCACGGGCCTGGGCAATGCGATTGACGGTAATCGGGTGGCCGATCAGCACCGCCGGCACCCAACTGTCCTGGATGCCCTCTAAGCGCATCATCTTCTGGAAGATGTCGGCCATCGCCTCGGGGTCGAAGCCCGCGGCGGCCAGGTATTCGATGCCGACGCGGTCGGCCTCCTCTTCCACGCTGCGGCTGTAGTCGATTTGCTCCTGCGCGGCGAGTCCCTGCGAGGCGACGATGCCGCCCTCGATGGCCTGGCCGCTGCCGCTGGCCGCCCCGAGCAGGATGGTGCCGAGCATGGCGGCGAGCGACTCGATGCTCGCCTTGTGGGCGTTCAGCAGCTTGCGGGCGATGTGGTTCTGGGTCTCATGCGCCGTTTCGTGCGCCATGACTGCCGCGAGCTCCGACTCGGTGTGGGTGAACACGATCAGACCGGAATTGATGAAGACGAAATCCCCCGGCGCGGCGAAGGAGTTCACCACCGGGGTGTTCACGCAAAAATAGTGGAACTGCGCGGCACCCTTGTCGCTCTGGGCCGCCAGGCGCTTGCCGATCGCGTTGAGGTACTCCTCGACCTCGGGGTCCTCGAGCAGCTGATGCTGCGCGCGCATCTGCAGCGTCATCGAGTAGCCGATCTGGTATTGCTCGCGCGGCGTCAGCGCGACAGTGGCCTCGCTGCCGAGCGCCGGCAGCTGCGAGTCGATCGCCGAGGGCAGGTCGGTGGTGAGGGGGATCGGTGGCAGTGGGGGCGGCACGGCGGCGGGGGCCGCCACCGCCGCATTCATGAAGGCAGCCAGCACAATCCATACGAGCAAGCGCATAGAGCTTGGACCTCGGACGGCGCCCATGGGTTTCCCTTTACGAACAGAAACGTGCATTTTTTCAGCCGCGGAACCGCGTGCCGGTAGGAGCCGCAGCTTACAGGATGTCCGAGGCAAAATCCGCCAGGCGCGAGCGCTCGCCCCGCACCAGCGTGACGTGCCCGGAGTGGGCCCATCCCCGGAAGCGGCTCACCGCATAGGTGAGGCCAGAGGTCGTCTCGGTCAGGTAGGGCGTGTCGATCTGCGCGACATTGCCGAGACAGGCGAGCTTCGTGCCGGGTCCCGCCCGGGTGATGAGCGCCTTCATCTGCTTCGGGGTGAGGTTCTGTGCCTCATCGAGAATCACGAAGCGGTTCAGGAAGGTGCGGCCTCGCATGAAATTCAGGGAGCGGATCTTGATGCGGTTGCGCAGCAGGTCCTGGGTCGCGGCTCGACCCCAATTGCCGCCTTCCTGGCCGCCGGTGAGCACCTCGAGGTTGTCCATCAGCGCGCCCATCCAAGGCTCCATCTTCTCCTCCTCGGTCCCGGGCAGGAACCCGATGTCCTCACCGAGTGGGATGGTCACGCGCGTCATGATGATCTCGGCAAAGCGGTTGCTCTCGAGCGTCTGCATCAGTCCGGCGGCGAGCGTCAGCAGCGTCTTGCCCGTGCCGGCCGGTCCGAGAATGCTCACGAAATCGATCTGCGGGTCCATCAGCAGATTGAGTGCGAAGTTCTGCTCGCGATTGCGCGCGCTGATGCCCCAGAGCGCGTGCCGCTCGCTGCGGTGATCGCGCAGAAGCTCGATGACCGCCCGCTCGCCCTCGATGTGCCGCACGATCCCCTCGATTCCCTGATCGGCCGACTCGTAGAGGCCCTGGTTGAGCTGCCACTCGCTGACCGCAGGGCCTTTGATCTCGTAGAAGGTACGCTCGCCTTCTTTCCACGAGCGCATGTCGTGGCCGTGGCGTTCCCAGAAATCCGCCGGCAGCGCGCTCATGCCGCCAAAGAGCACATCGGCGTCATCGAGGGTCTTGTCGCTGTAGTAATCCTCGACGTTCACCCCGAGCACCGCAGCCTTGATGCGCAGGTTGATGTCTTTGGAAACGAGGATCACGGTCGCGTCCGGGAGGTCGCGCTGCAGGCTGAGCGTCTGGGCGAGGATTGCGCTGTCGTTGCCCGCGACCTGTAGCGCCGGCGTGACGCTCGCCGTCGGGCGTGTCTGGAAGTACAGCCGTCCGGAACTGGGATGTTTACCGTGGTTGCCACCGGAGCCGCTCGGCAGCGTCAGACCGCGCTCGATCTGCTCCTGGGTCGCGCCGCGGATGATGTCATCGAGGAAGCGGCTCGCCTGTCGTACGTTGCGCGAGGCCTCTGACATACCCTTCTTGTGCGCGTCGAGCTCCTCGAGCACGACCATGGGCAGATACACGTCGTGCTCTTCGAAACGGAAGATGCAGGTCGGGTCGTGCATCAGCACGTTCGTGTCGAGCACGAACACGCGCCGTGCTCGGTGCTGTCGCGATTTGCCGTCTGCGTGCGCGCTCATCGTTGCGGCGCCGCGGCCCGTGGCGCCCTGGGGCTCAGAGCGCACGCGCCGCTTCGAGGACTTCTTCTGCATGCCCGGGCACTTTCACCTTGCGCCATTCCTGGCGCAGCACGCCGCGCTTGTCGATCAAGAAGGTGCTGCGGTCGATACCGAGGTATTTGCGCCCGTAGAGGCTCTTCTCGCGGATGACGTCGAAGAGCTTGCACACCCGCTCGTCTGCGTCGCTCAGCAGCGCAAAGGGCAGTTGCTCTTTCTCTTTGAATTTCTCGTGCGAGGCGAGGCTGTCGCGCGAGATGCCGACGATGTGCACGCCGGCCTTGATGAAGGCACCATGCAGATCCCGGAAGTCCTGGGATTCGCGGGTGCACCCCGAGGTCATGTCCTTGGGGTAGAAGTAGATCACGAGCGCTTTGCCGGCCGCACCTTTGAGCGTGAACGTCTCGCCGTCCGTGGCGGGCAGGGAAAAATCAGGAACCTTGGTTCCCACTTCAATTTTGGCCATCGGTCAGGATTTCACCGGTTCGAGAATGGCATCCAGATTGAGCGAGTCGCAGTAGTCCATGAATTCCTCGCGCAGGTGCGCCATGTGGATGCGGCTCGGCACGTTGACGATCATCTGCACGGAGAACATCGGAGCCCCGGTGTGGGCCGCCGGGTAGCTGCGGGTCGACACCTCGGCGATGTCGATGCCGCGGCTGGCGAAGAATCCCGAGAGTCCGGCCACGATGCCGCCCTGATCGAGACTGACGACGTCGATCGAGTACGGCAGCATGTCGGTGCGCGACGGGCGCGGTTCGGTGCGCTTCATGTGCACGCTGAACGTGCCGGTACCGGCGAGGCGGGTCAGTTCGGATTCGAGCTTGGCGAGCGCATGCCAGTTGCCCGAGATGAGCAGCAGCATCGCGAATTCCGTCCCGAGCGCCACCATGCGGCTCTCGGTGATGTTGCCCCCGCAATCGCTGATCACCCGGGTCAGCTCGTGGACCATCCCGGTTCTATCGCTGCCGATTGCCGAAACGGCCAGGTGCTGCTTCATCGTGTCTGTCGGTGCGGGGGTCATGGGGTTTGGCTGCTGAGTGTACCGGGAGCGCAGGGCGCTGGCGACCGCCCGCAGGAGAGAGGCGAGGCCGGCGGCGGCACGGAAAACGCGTCCGGCTCGACGCTATGCGAAAGCTGTGTATAAATACAGTACCGAGCGGCGTGTGCTGCGGCTGTTGACGAGGCCGCGGCGCACGCAGGACGCTGATCAATCCGCTCCAGAGCAGATATACTCCCGGCTCGGCCCAGCCCCCTTCGCGCTATCCCACGATCGAAGATGCCCTTGAGCCCGCATGCGTCCCCCGCGGCAGACCGTCGCGGCATCGATGAAATGTTCACCGGAAGTCTCGTCGCGATCGTCACGCCCATGGCGAGCGATGGCGCGGTGGATGTCGAGGCCTGGGATCGACTGATCGATTGGCACATCGACAGCGGCACTCGCGGCGTGGTGATCGGAGGGACCACGGGGGAGTCCGCGACGCTCGAGGAGCATGAACTCATCGAGCTCACCGAGCGTGCCTGCGAGCGCAGCGCGGGCCGCATTGCGGTCGTGGTCGGTGCCGGCTCGAGCAGTACGGCGGCGACGGTGGCGCGCGCGCGCAGTCTGGCGCGCCTGCCGATCGATGCGCTGCTCGTCGTCACGCCGGCCTACAATCGACCCACGCAGGAAGGGCTCTACCGACATTTCGCGGCGGTGGCTGCGGCAGCGACCAAGCCCTTGATTCTCTATAATGTGCCTGGCCGCACCGCCGTGGACATGCTGCCGGCGACGACCGGACGGCTCTCGCAACTCCCCGGAATCGTCGCGGTCAAAGAGGCGGTACCGGGCGCCGACCGGGTGCGGCAGATCCTCGCCTCGAGCCAAGGCGGATTCCTCGTGCTGAGCGGGGATGATGCGACGGCCCGCGAGGCGATCCTCGCCGGGGCGCGTGGGGTGATTTCGGTGAGTGCGAACGTTGCGCCCAGAGCGATGTCCGAGATGGTCGCCGCGGCGCTGCGCGGCGATGCCGCTGCGGCGGTGCGTCTGGATTCCCCCTTGCAGGGGCTGCATCAGGCGCTGTTTCTCGAGGCCAACCCCATTCCGGTCAAATGGGCCTTGGCGCAGCTGGGGCGAATCGGTTCCGGGATCCGCCTACCGCTGACGGAACTGTCTGAATCCCATTGGCCGGGGGTGCTCGCCGCGCTGCGGTCGGCGGGCCAAATGGCCTGAGCGCCCCTCGAGGGGCCGGGCCGCCATGAATAGTCGAGGAGAGTCGTTGATGAAATTCAGAGCCGCATGGGCTCTTGCCGCGGTGTTGCCGGTGCTGTCCGGCTGCCATGCACTGCGCGCGGTGACGGCCGAGTCCTGTCACAAGCCGCAGCCCTACCAGAAGGCGGCCAGTGTCCCGCCGCTGAAAATCCCGACGGGAATGAATAGCCCGAACACCGTCAATGCGCTGGTGGTGCCGCCTCTGAAGGGGCCGACACCTCCGCCGCCGACGGCGAAGGATCCCTGTCTGGATGCCCCACCGTCTTATGTGGTGCCCCACCCCATGCCGGCCCCCAAGGACTGAGTCCGGCAAATCGTGTGGTCGGCCTGCCGTTGCGGGCCGGTCGTAGTATCATTCGCGCCCCTTTCCGGGACCGGGCGGGGCGGGATGAAACCCCCGCCGAGCACTGCCGGCAGGGGAGCAGGATGCGGAGAGGTGGCCGAGCGGTCGAAGGCGCTGGACTGGAATTCCAGTAACATCTTCACGGGTGTTCGTGGGTTCGAATCCCACCCTCTCCGCCAGTTTTGTCCCGCCCTGTCGGGCGGACATGACAGAGCCTGACAAATCAATGCGTTAAGCTATTGCCTGTCCCGTGGCGTCCGGCCAGAATGCCATTCCCGGCCAAAAAGTACGCACGGAGTCCGCACGGCAATGGCCTCGATTACGCACTACGGCGAGGGCTGGCGGGCGCACCTGTTCGTCGCCGGCCGGCGCGAATCCCGGCGCTTCAAGCTGCGCCGGGAAGCGGAACGGTGGGCGGCGAAGCGCGAGGCGGAGCTGCGTGGCGGGGGCACCGCGGTTACCTTCGCCCAGGCCGCCGAGCGATGGCTGGCGCAGCACCTTCCGGAGCTGAGCAACGCGAACTGCCAGCGCACGGTGGAGCAGTCGATCCGGGATTACGTGCTGCCGGTGCTCGGCAAGCGACGGCTCGACGAGCTTCGCCGGGCGGACCTGGTCGATGTCGTGCGGCGCGTGTCGGCGGCCGGGAAGGTGGAGACCGCGCACCGGCTCGGCCAGCGCATCCGCGCGATCCTCGATCATGCGGTGGATCACGGCGACATCGAATCGCATCCCGGCGCGGGACTCTCCCGGGTACTGCCGGCGGTGGAGAAGACGCCGATGTCGGCCGTCACGCCGGCTGAGCTACCGGCGCT
>JBMFWZ010000021.1:0-37720 GCA_049964755.1 Steroidobacteraceae bacterium
GCCGGAATCTCGGCAAGCCATTCATGTTGAGCCGTTCGCTTCCACTGCGTGAGCCAGCGCGAGAGGTCTGTTCCAGACAGTTTGAGCCCGCAGTACCGATAGGCTTCCGAGCGGATGCCAAGAGCGGTATTCCACAGCCATCTGGATGCGCCGAACCATCTATCGAGCATCCGACGCTGAGCGCCATTGGGATAGGCGCGAATTCGATAACTTCGCGTGACCGCAGCCATACAGGAATTATAGCGCGAAGCGAGCCGCAGCGCAACCCTCGAACATGCCGCCGGACGCCCTGCGCACGGCCGCGCAACGCCGATATGGCTGGCGCGGCTAACCGTGCGCAAATGGCTCGAGCCGGCGGGGTCGTTACCGTCCATGGTTAACTTCAATGACGCGGATGCCGGCGCGCCGGCGGTTTTCGATGGTGCGCTTCTGATCAACTCGGTATCGGACGAAGATGCGGCCGTCCTCGAGCTTGTAATCTGTTCGGTGGCTTAGACCGCAGGAGCAGCAATCTTCGTGTGTAAATCCGTGGCCGAGCGCGTACCAGCTACCGTCAACAATCTGAACGACTGGTACCACGCGCTGTTTCACGCCGCGTCCGCCATCGCCTTTGCGGAGAGTATATCGACGTCGGTGATGCCGTCAGCGGCGATGCCCTGCTCCTGGCGCCAGATCGCGTGGCACCACGGCACCAGCACCGCCGGGTCGTGGAAGTCGAGCGCCTGATCATAGCGAAAGCCGGTCCACTCGCACACGTTCGCGATGTACTGCGCGGTCGGGTTGGGGGGCGGGGCAAAGCGCGTGATGAAGGTCACCGGGGAGTTCCAGCCGCGCTCCTGGTAGGTGTAGCAGAGCCTGATGCCGGCGCGGATGCCATCCTCGAGCGTCACGAAGTCGAGCGGCCCGGTGTCAGGCTGTGCGGCCGCCAGCCCGAACCAAGGCACGTGCTCGGGGAGCAAATCCCAAGGGTTGTTTCGCTGCATTCCGAGAGTAGTCACGACCTGCCCCTCCCAGGGTGATCGTTGTTTCGATCCTTGACCTGCTGAGTCAGCACGGCAAGCTGCACGCTGATCGTCTGCATGTCTGCGTCGATGGTTGTGAGCGTTGCCTCGGTTGTGGCTAGACCCTGCTGCAACTGCTTAATCTCGGTGGCTGTCACCGCGCTTTGCTGACTGCCGGCGACGATTGTTTTCCCGAACCACGCAACCTCGGCGAGCCCGACCGCGATGACGACGGTTGCCCACCACGGCAGATGCGCGCGTTCGGGGGTGATGCCCCGGAGTGCAAGCGGTACTTCGCCCATGCCGACCACCTCGTCGTCTTTGTCGATTGTCGACTGCCGTGAATTCATGGGACTTCTCGATTACCGGGTAGGATGACGCGCCGCTCTGCCTGGCGCTCCTGCGCGCGCCGGTTGCGCCGACCGATCGCCCAGGAGAGCGGCATGAACATCGCGAGGGCGGCACCGGGGATTTTCGCGTCGGCGAAGAAGAACTGGCCGGGAGGGTTAGTAGGAGCACCATCCACCTTAAACGCCGCGATGGCAGCGCCCCATGGGTCGGAGCTGCTGAGCGTACCACTCGCGGCAATAGCCGCAGCCGTGCTCTGCGCCAGCCAGCCGAAAGTTGCGTACGGTTGAAAGCCACCACCTGAAATATTCGTCAGGCTGCCGGCGTTCCAGGTAATTGAGGACGGAGCGTCGTGTGCCGCCATAACCCCAAACAGCAGGTCGCCGTTCTGCGTGGGCGTAATAGATGCGCTAGTGACCGCTGTCCCGGAAGATGCGTTCGCGAGCGGGGAGACAACATCTAAACCCGTAGCACCGCCGCTGAACTCCGCCGCGAAAATACCGCAGTCTACGGAGGCCGAGAATGTTGCTGTGAACGTGTGCGTTCCGGCTGCGGCGGCCGGGACGAAGTAAATACCTGCGCTCGGGGTATTGCCAGCGACCTGTGGCGCATAGGCCAATGCGGTCTGTGGAGTCCCGTTGCTGTCCGTCAACGATGAAAGACTTACGATGTCCGTATCTGTCGCGGTACAGACAACCAGGAAATTACCAGCAGTCACGCCACTGAGCGTTACGGCGACAGAAGTGCCGGGTTCGGCTTCGGTGTACGTGGAATATTGGACAAGAGAGGCGCTCATTGAATCTGCGCTCCTAGGGTCCCGGCATATGTCGCGTAAGATCCAGTGAGGTTGTAACTGGAATCAAATACCCCACTAGATGCCTCACCCTCTGTGTTAGCGTCTGTAACTATTGAGCCGTAGGGCGCTACCTGCGCGCCGGGGTAAACATAAGGTTGGTAGTAAAGGCTATAGACGACGCCACCTATCTGCGAGCCATACTGGATGGCGTTCGATTCCGCTTCATATGGCCCAGTATTAACATCAGGCGACTCGGCGGACACAAAGCCAACTATGCTGTTTCTATAAACCCAGCAATTTGTAACGAAGTTGTTCCCGTATATAGCCTCTGCTGTGCTCACTGTCTGAGTAGCAGCATTGCTCATTTCATACGTTCCTATTCCCTGCCTAGTCCCTGTTAGCTGCTCGACAATGGTAGTGCCGGATGGGATGCCTGTTCCGGATACGGCCATGCCGGCAGTTAGGGCACCGCTGCTAGCGGTGAACGCTTCGGGTGTGGAGACCGTAGTAGCGAATGGGGAGTTTACGGTATATACACCCACTCCGCCTGGAGTACCGCTAACTTGGGATGTTACCTTGGGGTCTGTAGGGAAATCTGTTCCACTAAGAGACATGCCGTAGGCGAGATTGCCAGCAGTAACGCTGGCCACGGTAAACTGATTTGATCCTGATGTGAAAGTACATGTTCCGGAAAAACTGTTGCTGGTTATTGTCAGCGTCGTTGATCCGGAGACAAGCGTTCCAAACGCAGCTAAAGGAGGATTTAACTCGGAATTCAGTTTGACACCAGGTCCGCCGCCACCAATCAAGGTGTTGTAACAAATAATATCGTTGCCGCTTATGCCGTCCGCATTATTTTGACCCCCGACCGCGAGGACTGGCTCTGTATTTGTTGAGACTAATAGCACAAAATTGAATCGACGTTCCCCGTTGTACGTGGATGCCTTCGGGTACATGCCATTATGGCCGGCGGTGTTCGTAATGGTATTGAGTTCCGCCAAGAAGTAATTGACCCCGTAAAGACAGAACAGCGCGTAGGCATTACCGACCGTTGAGCGGTTGGTCTCAGAACACCCCTTCATGTAAAAGTACGGGTTATACGCACCAAGCAATCCAGAATCGGACCTGTATACGCAGCTAGAGTTGTTGCTGACATTGGCTCCAGAGAACACATTCGGGAACGAGAGATTATGAAACACCACTCGCGCGTTGCTGTTGCTGAGCCAGAAGTACTGATAGTTAGCTGTATTGGCAGTTGCTGAGCCGGTAAACTCTATACCTTGAGCAAAGAAATCATCAATGTTGCTGCCGAACCCGAAGCATAGCCCCCCACTGCTGTTGGTGATGTCTATAACAGGAGACTCCCCTGGGAATGCCACGACCGCAAACGGAGTGCTGGTGGCCGTAAGACTCATGCCTGCATATGCCGCGTGTGTTCCTGCACGCAGGTACGCAATCGCACCAGGGAAGGAGCCTGACGCGAACGCAGTTGAGAGCAGCGTTATAGGGGAACTGATTGTTCCGGTGCCCCCCGTGGGTGCAGCCGGATCAATGAAAATGAACTGCGCGGTGCTCGAACTTGTCGTGACGCTCCATGTAACGTCGATGTACTGCGTGGTATCGGTCTGATAGTCCTGGCTATAGACCCGAACAGTGACCGTCCAGGTCCCACCGGACGTTATGTTCCCCTGCGGGTGCCACACGACATCGCCATAGCCGAGCGCCAGCATCTGCGCCGGCGTGTATCCCGGAATCCAATACGCCTGCGGGATCGTCATCCCAGGAGGGCCAGCGATCAGCTCGAACACATACGGGGGCGCACCGAACTGCACGCCGACCGGGATGCGGTACTCAACGTCGTTTGTACCGTCCCAATAGGCCCACAGATGCCGCGAGTACGATGATACCGATGCGTTAGGCTGCGGGTAGTTGATCGCCAGAGCGAGCTTCTTCGAGACGTAGTGACCCGACGGAAGGAACCCGAGCGGCGACCCAAATGCAACGCCGCCGAGCCGCAGGAAACCGGCCCGCGCGATGTTCGCCCGCACGGCAGCAGCGACCAGCGCGCCAGCGCCGAGGCTCGTCATAAACTGCCGTCGTGTAACGGGCTCCATCAGAACCCCTGATTCACGGTGAGGAACTTCCACTTCGAGAGCGCCGCGCTATACTGGAACAGGAAGTCGTCCTCGGTCGATGCGGCTGTCGAGGCGGTCGGGAACGCGAGCAACGAGGATGCGAGGTAAATCGCGTTTTCGGCGTATGTCAGTGTTCCGCCTGACGGACTGGTTACGTTGACCTGGATCTTCTGCCCGTCAACCGGCGTGCAGCCGGTCGGCGCGTTGAAGGTGAACGTACCGCTGGTGTTTGTAGCCGGCAGTGCAGCCCCGGCGACAAGCCCCGTAGTCGGCTCTACCCATGCGGTAGTGGTGCCGATGCCGCTCGCTTGTAGCGTCTCGGTGCCGGTCGCCGTAGAGACGTAGACATCCCAGGCTGTGGCGTTGGACGGCGGACTTGCGGGTGCGGCGACATTGAGTACATTGTCCGCAGCGACCGCAAGACTTGTCTCGGCTGACCCAATCGTCTGCCCGCTCGCCGTTACCCAGGTGGACTCGACGTAGTAGGTCACGGCAGCCAGCGTGCCGCCCGCGGTCGCGGTAAGTGCGCCGTTAGTCGGAGCATTGATCGTGTACGCCGTCGATGTGATGTCTGTGATCTCTCCGTTGTACTGGCACGACGGCGTGACCGATATGGCCGAAGCCGCCGCATTAACCGCCGGCATCGAGCACAGCGTGCAGCCGGGCGCGACGTAGTTGGTGCCGTTGCTGATCAACGCTGTGCTACCGTACTGGGGCAGCGTGAGCGTCGCCATACCGTTAACGGTGCTGGTCGTCGGCGTGAAAGTCACAACGCCCGCACCGACGTTGACGGCTGTAAAGCCGAACCCGTTGCCGCAGCTTGAAGTAGGCTGCGGTACCGTAACCGCGACGGCGCTCGGGCTGTCGTAGATCACCAGCGAGCTGTCATCGGTGGTGCAGCTAATCGTGTCCGTAGTAGTCGTGACGGTGCGATTTGTCTGCGTCAGGTTCAGAGTTCCCGACGTGATGGTGAGGTTATTGCCGAGCGTCAACCCCGAGACTGTCGTGCCGCTCGCGGCGTAATATGCGAGCTGGCCGGACGTGCCGGAGTTCACGACGCCGCTGCACGTCGCCAGCACCGGGGCGGCGGCGAGATTGGTCCAGTCCAGGCAGTACGTCCCCGTCACGGTCGGGATCAGTCCGCCGATCACGCCATTATTGTTGTACAGGATCGAAAATGCCGTCGTGAGAGATGCCACGTAGCCGGCCAGCATCGAGGGCGTGATGGTCTTGGTGCAGGCTACGCAGGGGTAGGATGCGGCCTGGTTGCCGACCATCTGCTCGGTACCTAGCAACGGCAGGTTGGCGTTCGGGTACGTGCCGATCACCTGCGCCAATGCCGCGCCCGGGATGAACAGGAAGGCCAGGAGGAAAAGTCGTAACAGCTTCATCTACCCGTCCTCATTATCAATGAGCCGCCAGCGCGGGCGGCGCGTCGCAAAATAGTAACATATTTAATTTGCGTGTACAAGTGATTTGTGTCAAGCAATCAACCGACGTGCATGTAAGAATCGTCTAGATAGACGGTGCCCGTGAACCCGACCATATTAACCTTGTAGTACGCCGTCGCCGCTCCGGCCGGCACTCCCCAGCGTAGACAATTTCGTACCCACCCTGAAGTCACGGCGCTATATGTCACAATCGTGAAGCTCGTCATCTTGGTACCTGTTGAATCATAGAAATCCACTTCAACGTCAACGCTTCCGGCGCTCACCGCTGTGACGTTGATCCACGCATCTGTGAGCGTGGCCTGTCCGGGCTTGCACGGAACGGTGAACTGCACCTGACCCGTCGCCGTCGCGCCCACCGCCTCACCGGCATACGTGCCGCTGTGAACGACAGAGGTCTGCGCCGTGAATGTGATCCCGGTTCCCTGAGTGCTCCATCCCTGCGTCGTGCCGGTCTCGAATCCGCCGTTGTAGTTTCCGGCTATTGATGAGCCGATAGTCGGATACGCCGCAGAAGTCGCACCACTGAAGTCAATGCGGCTGTAGTTCACGTCCACGGTGCAGTTCCCGGTCCGCTCTACCACGGTGATTCCAGAATTTCCGTACAGCTCCATATCAATATCGAGCTTCGCCCCGGCGCCCTCGCCACCGCTGATATTGAGAATGCTGATCAACGTTCCTGGCGTCGTGATCGAGCCTCCGACCACCTTGAGACTCGCTTGTGGGCCTGTAGTCGGCGCCGCCACCGTGAACATCGCGCCTGTGCCGCTCGAGCCCTCGAACGTGCAGCCGATGAGATCACACGTTCCCTGTCCAAGCGTTAGCGCGGAGTCATTGCCGTCTATCAGCGTCCCGAAGGCGGTGAAGTCTAGCTGATTGTTCGAGTTCGATGTCGGCTGCGGGAAGTAGAGCCCCACACCTGTATTGGCAGAGTTCGTCACATTAGCGATCGCCCCGCCCTGCCACTGTATACCCTCACCAGCAGTCGTTACTCCAGTGAACTGCAAGCCGTATTGATTCTGCGCGTGGCACTTGCAGTTAAGGAAGTAGAGCATCCACGTATTTTCGACAAAGTTGACGCCAACACTTCCGCCGATGATGTGGATATTCTCGAAAAGCACGTTAACGACTGAATTGTTAGATCCTGTCACCGTCCCAATGGCCACCATCACGGCGGTATTTCCGGCCGTTTCATCGCCTAGCAAATAGAGGTTCTTGAGAGGCGTTACGGTGGATTCAGGGTTGTATGCGGTCCCAGGAACCACCTGCGAAATCGTGAGCACGTTTCCAGTTGTGATTCCACTGGCGTTGATCTTGAGTCCGTTGAAGTCGATACCGATCTGCCCAGTAGGGATAGTGATCCCGGAATTGATCAGCGCCGTAAGTCCGCCTTCCGGCATGATGACGCGCCGCCGATAGCCACCGAGCGAGCCGAGCGCCGTGATGGCATCGTTGATCGCGGCACTGTCATCGGTCGTTCCATTGAATACCGCCCCATACTTCGAGAGGTAGAGCTCGAACAGACGCTGATCCGTCCGGTAGTCCCATGTGCTCGAATTGCTGTACCGGCTCGCCCTCACGAGCGACACGTCGGACGGGATCGAGTAGTTCACTGGCGCAACGGTCGCCGCCGTCTCCGCGGCGCTTTTCGCATAGGACGCCAGCACCGGCTCGTTTGTCACCGTGGCTGTGTACGCGACGATGGCCGCAGGCGTGCTCTGCGATGTCACGCCGCCCTGATCGAGTGGCACGAGTTCGACGCCGGTCAGTGCCGCAGCGGCAGGGAGTGCGGAAATCTTTGTGCCCATTACTTCACCATTCCCATCAGTTCACCAGCAACTCAATACCATTTTCAGTCAGCAGCGTGTTGCCGTTTTCGGCAAGCAGCGGAACGTCCGCCGCAGTCGTGATGTCCACCAGCACCCCGGTCGGATGAGGTATCACACCAGAGGTGGCGACGATGGCGTACTGTACCGGCGTCAACACGAAATTGAAATAGAACGTCATCGACATGCTGCCGTTGTCTATCACGTAGGCGGTCCCATACTCGCCGTAGATCATTTGCAGCATCTGGTTCAGCGCCGGTATCGTCGTTTCAACGATATTCGCGTACGCCTTGGCGAGCAGCAGCGGCAGGTACTCCGTGTCCGACAGCGTGTAGGTCTGCGTCGCGCTGTGCCCGGCGTAGAACGGCGCATTGTTGAACGGCAGTCCCGCGCCGCCCTGGAAACCGAAGTACGTCACGCTCGCGGGGATTTGCAGGTTGCGGCTCACCCCGATGATGCTGCCCCATATATCGAGCCCGAAGCCTTGTGCCGTCGAGATGTTCCAGACGAGGTTGTAGAACTGCTGGAAGTTCACCGTCGGATCGATCCACGCATTCATGGATGCGATCAGCGCGTCTATCGACGGACTGTTCGCGTACTGAGAACCGATGGTGGATTCGACGTTGTACATGTCAGAGTTGCGGCAGCTCGTTCACACTCAGTGTGACGTTCGTCGAGGAAATGACCGTAGCGGCGCCGTGTAGGGATAAATCGAGTTGCAGCACGCAGCTTTCAGAGCCGCCAGCCGGCTGCTGGACTTGCAGCCCCCAGCTCGGATTCGATGCCCCAGGAGCCGTGCCCGAAACCTGAAACCACGTATTCAGCGTGTTGAGATACGACGGCCAGTTTGGCGCAGTACCGGAGATCAACGTTGCGCGTACATCGTACGCGGAGCCATTGCCTGCGGGATCAAACACCCCGACCGAATACGGATACGGGTTCTGATTCGTCTGCGCGACCTCCTCGCCGTTGGTCCAGAAGCCGACGCCAGCCGACGCTGCGGCTGGATACTGTGCCGAGCCACTGAGGACCAGCGGGATCAGCGTCGGACCGCTGAACACGAGCCTCGGAACGCCACCTGAATCACAGATAAACATACGCTTCAACAGCCGCGCCGCCGTGCTCGAATCGCGTATCGCCAGCCGCTTCAACTGACGCGGCACGCCGCCTGAGTCCAAAAAGAATATTCTGGCGGTCATCAGTAGTACGCCACGATGCTGCCCGGCGTGCCGTTGGCCGGCGTGCCGCCCGGGTCTGGCTCGAGCGTGACGGCATTCGAGAGCATCGCGTTTTCGAGCAGATAGGCGAAATCCTGCGGAAGCAATCCGATATTCGCGCCGTCGCCGTAGACGAGCAGGCCACCGCCTGCGACCTGTGGCACGATGACGCCAGTCCCGCTCGGCGTGATGGCCGTCAGGCTGAATGCTCCGGTCGTATTGTTGATCACCGTCCAGCGCTTTACCCAAGTCGGGAAAATCACCTGAATGTTTGCCGTCAGCGTGCCGGTGAAAACAATCTGCTCCATCGCGGCTTGCGGTGCGGTCAGCGTGACGTTTGTGGCAGCGAGCCCGGAAACCGTAACCGTTCCGTACGCGACGAGCGGAGCCCAGCCGGAACTCGCCGCTGCCGTCGTGTCGGGATTATTCGAGTTGCCCGCCGTCTGATTGATCCAGTAGCCAGCCCCGTTCGCCATCGGCACGATGGCCCCATAGGCATAGCCGCCGATGGCCGCGGCTAGGGTCGCATTGAACGGCCACGGCTGCCCCGCGATCCATGCCAGCAGATTCGCGGTCTCGGCGTTGTGGATGCCGTTGAAGTCCTGCCCGAGCGGGTCGACTCCACCAGCCGAAGGGGCAACCATCGTGTCAGGCGGAAAGCCGAGTTCGTAGGACGCCTGACCGGCCGCTAGCCCACTCGAGGATACCGGAATCGTGTTGATGTTTCCGCTAGCGGCACTATTGGCGAAGGCGGCTTGAATGAGCGGTGGTGTTGGTGCGCCTGGCATGGTGGTGTCCTAGATCAAAACGACCGATATGTTGCCGGCCGAGATGGTCGGTTCCTGATCGATGCCCATGAGCACGCTCGCGACCGTTCCGGGCGATGAGAGCCCGACCAGCACAGAGATCAGTGAGAGTGATCCCGGCGAGATCGCGATAATCGGCGCGTAGTACTGGCTCGCCAGCACATAGGCTCCGGCCCGCGCTCGAGGCGCGCCATTCGCGCCAGTAAACTGCGCGATGATGGCGGCCTGTACCAGAGCGACGATATTCGACGGCACCGATGCGGAGTTCTGAATCTGCACCGCGAAGTAGATCGGCACATCCGTAAGATCGTTGAATGTGATGTTGTACGTCGGTACCGGAGACTGATATCCGCTGGTATCCGGCACCACGACAGTCGTGTTGCCGTTCATGTTGCAGCCAGGCGATTTCTTCGTGTAAATCGCCTGCGCAATGTCCGCCGATGATCCACCAGCTACGCCGACATAGATCGAATTCGCCACCATTGAATAATTGGTCTGCCCGACCGTGATCGCCACGTTTGTCGGATTCTCGTAGCAGTAGACATCGATCACATCCGGCACGTTGAACACGGCGCCGTAGACCGATTGCAAAGCGCCCTGAGAATTCGAGGCCACCGACGCGGCACGGCGCAACGCAAAGGCCGCTTGGCTCTCGACATTCGCGCCCACGACACCCGCCGTCGGGTTGTTGATCGTGTCCCAGCCGGGGATTTGCTGGTAGATATTCGTCAGCGTGTTCGCCGGACATGCGATAGGTCCGAGCACGACGTTCTGGAACGGTAGCGTGATGTTGCCGCTGGAACCGATGGTTCCGGCTGCCGTCGTGACGTAGAGGTTCCCCGAGGTGTCTTGCGCCTGCGCACCGAGCGGGATCACCGTACCCTGCGCACCTGTGCACACGCATTGCACGACGGTCGGGAGTCCGGGGTTGCGGTTCAGGAAATAAATCCGCCCCACGGCGTCCTGCATGAACCCGCTCGCCACATCGGGGTCGATATTATTGACGAAGTAGGCTAGCGCGGCGTTCGCGGCGTTGATGTTCGCGGCCCACGATGTGGCGAGCTGCGACTGCGGGGTCTGCGGATTCGTGAAATTGAGGTTGCCGCCGAAAGCGGCATTGATGTCGGCCTGGCAGCCGGCGAGCACCGCGGCGGCCGTCGGCACGACGAGCCCCGTCGGCGTCCACTGGATCTGAGGTACCGCGCTCAAGCGAGGTCCGCCGGTTGCAGGTAAGCGAGCTGGTACTGCGTGCCGAGGCCGGTCCAGACCGGCTCGGTATCGGAGAGCGTATCGACCATGACGAGATCGCCGACGAAGCCCTGATACGTGGCGTCGAGCAACCACGGGATGAGATTGCGCACGATGCGGCAGGAGATAACCGGCGCGCCGTTCAGGCTGAAATCGGCGTAGAGCGCGGGGTAACCTTGAAGCTCGGTAGTGCTGTAGTCCTCGGTGTACATCGGATTACCGTAACTGTCATAGATCTGCTGGCCATTGGAGTCGAGCAGCGGCACTTTCGTGGGTGCGAGAATAGCCCCCGGCGTCTGCAAGCTGTAGAGATTGATCTGGCAGTTCTGACCGCCAAGCACGACGGCGAGGGACTGGGCCGGCACAGCGGTGAGCGGGATGGCTTGCATCAGAGCGTGACACTCCCCGTCGTACCGTCAGATATCCCGAATGTCACTTGCCCAGCCACTTTCCGCCCCACAATCCCCGTGATGCTGCACTGTGCCGAGACTACCCCAGGAACTGTAAGGGCCGCAGCTTCGATGGCAGCCTGGAACACCGGAAGCGGCGGAGCGTGCCCGAAGATCGTACCGAGGTAATCTATCCCCACGGTTTGATCGTAATAGGCGTCCCCAAGGAACGTCCGCACCGCGCTCGCCACGTCCTGAGAGACCGAGTAGGGCGGCGTGGCCATCGCGATATTGCCGTTGGAGTCGATGACCAAATCCCATGTCACCGTGTCGAGCAGCAGGGTCGCGAAGGGGCCACTCATGCGACGGGCGCTCCCGAGTTCCCGGTGATGGGTCCGCCGCCGCTCGGCGCGACGTAAGTCCCCGGTGTGTGGTCGTGTGTACCGAGCACGATGCCGTTGGCGTCCGTGATTTCGCCCGCAGCGCTGATCACAGCCCCGTTGATGTTCACCGGACCAGTAGACTTGATGTTCACCCCGCCTCCGTTCGGCAAGTACTGTACGTACTGCGTTGGCGTCTTGGTCAGAATGCCGCCCAAGTATACGCCATCGGACCATGAATACTGTCGCTTCGAGCCGGGGTTGAACAGCCGCCCGAGCGCGAGCCCGACGCCGAGCGCGGCCTTGCGGACGAGCGAGCTATCCCGCGAGGCGAAGATCGCAAGCCCGATATCGCCCGCCACGGGGTCCAGGATCGTGGCGCTGTCGCCGCCCTGGAGCCGCACGAACGGCATCTGAGCGATTTGACCGTGCGGAACGGCCTGCCCGGAGCCGGTCATCTGGTTCACGAGCGGCTGGACGGTGACGGTGCCTGATGCCGCTACGGTGCCGGAATTCGAGCAGGACAGAACCTGCACCCATGCGCAGGTCGCGCCACGGGCGATGACCTCCTCGATCATGAACACCACGGATTGATAGTCCGTCGCGAAGCTCTGCGGCGACCAGTTGCCGAAATTTCCGGGTGGGGCGGTCATGCTGCCTGCCACAAGCAATGAAGAGTGGAGTGCCAGCGGCCGTCCGGCGTCCACGTGCTGAGCGCATGGGTCAGGGCATATGGCAGCCACGGCCCGTTCGCTGCCGGCAAGTCGGAGCCCGCGACCTGAATGACACCGCCGTTCTCGATGGCCGGATTGTAGTAGCAGTCCACTCCGATGCCGCCGACTTCGATGCGCGGGTACCCGATGAGCCCGGACTGCGGCGTGAGTAGGACGATCGGGGTATTCTGCCTCGGTGCACCCTTGGGGCAAATCGAAATGGTATTGATGCCGGTGTAGTAATCGACATCCGCAGCACTGCAAATCGCGCGAAGCTGCGCCCACGGCGAGCCCGGAAAGTATGAACCGCTCGACAGCGACGCCGTGACGCCATTGTTCTCGAACTGCATGTTCATCTCATTGGCGACGGTCTGCACCGCAGTCGCCACCGAGACACCGTTCGGGTAACTGAGCGCTGTCGTCGCGGCGATGCCCTCAAAATATCCGAAACGCGCCATAACGTGAAACGGCACGCCCGGCATGTCCTGGTAACCCGGTGAGCCCTGGATGATTGTTCCGAAAAATACCTGCGTCCAGCCGTCGCCACCGTTCGCTTCGACCTTGACAGTATTATTGAGCTGTATGCTCGGGGTCGGGCCAAAAAACAGCACGGTGAGCGCGTTCATGTCGGGCTGGCGCATGCCGTATATTTTGAGGTCTACCTGCGTTGCGAATCGCACCACGCCCTGTACGATGGCCGTCATCCGCAGGTTCGTGATGATGAGCGTATTGTCGCCGGTCTGCGGGAATGTCGCACCAGGCTTGCCCAGCGTCAACGTGACGCGGAGCTGTTTCTCCGTGGCGAAGGATGGGGCGGTCATGGCGACTCAAGCGGCACTGCTGTCAGCGCGATGGTCTGAAGCTGCGGTGACGGCAGCGTGGTAGAGATGGCCCCAAGCGATGTGGACGGCTGCGCAGTGGGGTCCGCGGCGTTCGCCGTGTTCGGTACGGATGTGTTCGTGTACTGCGCCGTCGTTTGCATGACTTCCTTGAACGACACAGTGAGATCGGCGAAGAAGTACGCGCCGGATGCGCCGCGACGAACCAGCTCGACGCGCGTGACGTTGCAGTTGAGATAGGCTTTCTCCGGCGTCACGACAGTGTAGAGGTTCGTGGTGCCGGCAATCGCCTCGACCTGCTGGATGAACGCCTCGCGGTCGGACTGCGTGCCGCCCTTCGTCATGCGCACGGAATTGTCGAACGGCAGTTCCACTTTGTTGTAGTTCGCGAACCCCGTTGGAATCGTCGGCCCACCGGCCTGCACCGGAAACGTCGGGAGGTTGTACTCCTTGCTGTAAGCGAAGTCGTAAATGGAATCAGGCGTTACAACCTGATTGCCGTTGGAATCGAAAATTCCCCATACCGAAGCGGACTGTGACGCCTGAAACAGCGAGTTGTTCGCCGACGGTGTTCCGAGCGCCGGACCCGTGGATGGCGTCACACCTGGCAGGCGCGGAACCTGTGGAACTCCCGGCAGGTTCGGAACGTTGGGGTACGGCAGCGCCATTACGGCGTCACCCCGTTATCGGCCTGAAAGACCCGGAACTGACGATCCACTTCTTGGCGCAGCGAGCGCGCGATACCGAGCGAGTCACGCGCGTTCGGAGCGTTGATGTGAATGTCTCCGGTCGTAATGTGCGTAGTATGATGCGCGATGGAGGACGCGCCGGCATGCGCCATGATGCCACTGGCGTAGGATTGAGCGCTGGGGTACCGGACGCCCTTGGCGTAGGCCGTCGGACCTTCGTTGTACCCTATTAGGGCTGCCTGCCACGTTCCGAATCGTTTATACTGTTCGGCTAAATAGTGCGCGCCGCCATAAATAGCCTCTACCGGATTGTGCGGATTGACACCTAAAGACGCCGCGGTTCCAGGCATCAATTGAGTGAGTCCGATGGCTCCTTTTTTACTTACTGCATCCGGGTCCCAACCCGACTCGCGCTGAATCAACGCATTCAGAATTGGAACCGGCACACCATACTTTGCGGCGGCGGCCATGACCGTGGGTTGGTACGTCCCGCGTGTCAACCATCCCTGATTCTCTCTCCCCTTGTTCACGAGCCAGCCGGCGGTGTCACCAATCGCTTTGCCTACGACGCCGAACGTGTAATGGAACGCGGGACCCAGGATTTTCATGGACTCGGCGATGCCGCCTATAATGGAGTTCAGTTCGCCAAAAAACGCCGTCACCTCCGGCCCGTGCGACTTCACCCACTTCGCCAGATTCTCAAGCTCGGTCGGCGCGATCTTCGCGAGGTTCCCGAGCATGCTCTTGAGTGCCGGAGTCAGATTCGTCAACACCGTCGCTGCGGCACCGTCGAGCGAGTACTGCAAATTTCGCCATGCCCGTTGCAGAGACTGTGCCGAAGTCGTGCCATCGGCCATCTGCTTCGCGGATTCTCGCTGCGACCGCACCCAATGCTCGTACTGCTGACGAGTCGCCATGATCGCGTTGCGAATGCCAGGGCTAACGCCGAGCGCGGTGAGGATCTGATTCTGATCGACGGGACCCATCCCATGCAGGCGCGCCCGCAGGTCGGAAACCGTTTTCAGCACATCGATGCCGCCCTGCGCGTTTGTCGGCGGCAGGCCGCCACCGAAGCGCAGCCACGCTGCCATCTGGCCGGACATCTGTCCCATGTACTTTAGATTGAACATTCCCTGTTCGAGCCCAGAGACCATCTGCGTGACGCCCGCAGCGCTGCCGCCAAAGCCGCCTGCGATCTGCTGGTACAACCTGAGATTCGCGGCACTCTCGCCGAGCTGACGCGAGTTGTAACCGAGGTCCGCCATCTGGCTGTTGAGTTCAGCGAACTTGTGGACGATATCCCCGGCGCTGCGGGCGCCGAAGAACAGGCCGGCGAACTCGAGCCCGACGCGACGAAACGCGCCCGCCATCTCGCGCGCGGTGTTGCCCATCGAGTTTTTGGTCTTGACGAGCGACTCAGCGGCCTTCTTTTGCTCGCGCGTGAAGTTCGAGGCGTCGAGCCCCAGCGTCACAATTAGGCTGTCGATTACCGTGTCGGCCATCACGCTCTCCGCGCGCGCATCTTGCGCTCGTTGTACTGATCGACGAGCAGAATCTCAAGCAGGTCGTAGGCATCCTTCACGCCGTACACGGTCTGCAATTCGATCAGTGTCGCTCTCTTGGCAGACACGAGCACTCCAATAATGCGCGGGACGTTGATGTATTCGACCAGTCCTGCGATGGGCGGGATTACGCCGAGTTCTGGGAACTCGCGTCCGGAAAAAAACCCAGGTGCAGCTTCAGCACCTCCTGGCGCAACTGACTGCGCGTGCGGATCTCCTCGATCTGTGACAGATCGCCGTGTTGCAATTTCTGCGGCGGATGCTGCGGATTGTGCTGGTATTCCACGTAGTCCCACTGTTCATCGAGCGACGGGTCTTGCAGCGCCCGCAACTGCGCGACGCTCAGGAAATCGACGCCCGTCGCGGCGAGACCCGCCATCCCGGCTTCCTGCACGCCGGCCGGAACGGTGACACCGGCCTGCGCGAGCAGGAACATCGCTTGAGTCGCCCACCGCTCACCGACATCGGCAGGCATCTCGGTGATGATGAACACCTTGCCCTTGTCGCGACCCTGATCGCTGATCGTGACGATCTGTTTACGTCGCGCCATGACTCAGAGCACCGTGGTGTAGGGCTGCGGAATCCAGTAATTCCAGTCGATCTGGTACGTCTGCGGTCCCATGACTTTCTTTGCTGCCGAGATCGGCGTCATGCGCGTGATGACGCCATTGGCGAGCTGGTAGACCCTGCCGAGCGCCGGCAGCACGATGCTGGCCGCTGCGGGGTACTTGGTTCGCGTCGCAATCTCCGCTGAAATCCACGGCTCCATCGTGTTCGGTACCGAGTAGCTGTCGGCTTGAAACACGATGGTCTGGTGAACGATGAACGGAGTGTAACCATACGACATGATGCCATCGACGCCGAGCATGGTCTCGGCGATCTCGATCGCTTCGGTCGCGAACGCATCGTCGGTCGCATATCCTTGCAGGATCTGCGGCACCGGGAACACGCCCGGCACGCTCAGCGTGTAGACCGCGTTTGCACTGGTGATATCGGCCATGTCTGCACCTTACTGAACGTTGAGCGAGTTGAGCGAGAGGGATTGTAGTCCGCCGGCATTGGTGTACCAGAGCGTCGCCGGCATCGGTCCGCGCTGGCCCTGCACTGTCGCGCTCGGGATGGTGATCTTCAGGTACCAGCCGGCCTGATACAGAGTCGAATCAATCGGCACGCCGGCTGCGGTGTTGACCGCGAGGATCTGCGCGGAATCAAGTGTGATGCCGGTCTGGATGCCGCCGAACGTGACGCCCTGACTGATCGGCGACTGATACGCCGAGTACTGCATCGAGACGCCGGTATGGTTGTACGGGATCGACTTCACCGTGTTCAGAAGGTTGGCGCCGGCAAGC
The DNA here is from genome assembly GCA_049964755.1 of Steroidobacteraceae bacterium. Lineage (GTDB taxonomy): Bacteria > Pseudomonadota > Gammaproteobacteria > Steroidobacterales > Steroidobacteraceae > 13-2-20CM-66-19. The sequence continues at coordinate 16,747 of JBMFWZ010000021.1, forward strand.
TGAAGCTGCGAGTTCAGGTAGACCTGGAATGCGTACTCGTCGATCCAGCTCCAGGCGCCAGAGATCTGTCCGTTCTGGAACCACTGGAACGACGCATTCGCGGTTGCCACCGCGGCGTAGCAGCTCGCACCGTTTGCGATGATGTTCTGGTACGTCTGCAAGCTCGTCACGTTCGGCGTCAGTAGCGGGTTGCCCTTGGCCGCAAGCACGACGTACTGGTTCGAGCCGCTGTAGTTGATCGATGCCACGGCACCGCAGACGAATGCGGCAATCGTACCAATGGCGTCGTACACCGTCACGCAGCCGTTGTAGTTCGCCACGACCTGCGCGTAGACCGTCGGCTGCGGCGGAGACTCGGTGTAGAGAACATTCGAGTCCCAGTTGACGTAGCAATACCGCTGATTGGTACCATTCACCCAAGTCGCGAATTCCTCCATGACGGACTGGGCCGGCTGCTGTACCGTCATGAAGCTGAACCAGTTCTGTGTGACGGACACCACGTTATTCATCACACTGGCGGGAGTAGCCGCTGCTGCGCCCTGTGACAACACCGCTCCGGTCGCCTGCGTCAGGAATAGGCTCGGCGAGAGCGACGTATCGGTCGGGTACGCGATGGAGCTGGTCGTGCCGGTCGTGGAACTCGTGATGACGAACGCCTGCCGCAGCGAGTCATAGGTCACGGTCGCGGTCGTGGTAGGCGTGCCGGCCTGCAGGCCGGTCTGGATCAGCGCCGCAGCGTTCGAGAAGCTGGTGGCGGACGCCAGGTTGATGGCAGCCGACGTGTAAGCCGTGCCGTCGATATCGATGGAGATCGTTCCCGAGAGTGCCTGAATCTGCGCGAGCGTCAACGCAGAGACCGAGCCGCCGCGCAGGTACGCCGAGACCGCAACCGGGTTATATTGCGTGAAGTACAGAGTTCCGGGCAACTGCGTGCCGCCGCTGAATCCGGAGAAGTACACCGCGGCGAATGTCGCCTCGGTGGAGGTCGGCCCGAACCAGTTCTGAACTGCGGTGAGTGATCCGAACGACTGCACCGCACCGATCGGAATCGAGGTGTCGGTATCGACGAAAACGGCGTTCAGTGAGAGCGGGTTGCCGCTAGCGGCCACTACACCAGGAATTACGGAAACGAATTCTGAAGCCGGGATAGTCATAGTAAATTCCTAGGGCGGGTAAGTCTCGTTGACGTTGATGACGGAGATCTGCGTCGAGTTCGCGAACGTCTGCGGGATCGTGGTCACCGGGTTGTACTGAATGCGGGCGTCCAAGCTCCAACGCTCCTCGTACTGCTGCTCCTCGTCGATTAGCGGCATCATGCGGGCCTCATCGGCGTAAAGCGGCTGGCAGTTCGGCCCTAGCGCGGCACAGCCGTAGCTATCGCGCAGCAGAGTGGAAAGTGTCGCAGCCCAATCACCGGATGACTGTCCGTAGAAGTCGAGCTGGACGCGGACTTCGACGCCTTCCTCGAGCGTCATGGTCGTCGGCGTCGCACTCGTCGTGTCCCAGGTATCCTCGTTCCACCGCAGTCGGTTGATCATGAGGCACTGCATCAGCACGAAGCCCGGGGAGGTCTGGGGCATCGCGACGCGATTCGGCAACCCGCGAATGACCGGGATGCCGGCACCGAGTACGCTAGTGATGAACGACTCAAGCGCCTGATACACCGCGTCCTGACTCGGTGATACCGTGACGGTCACTGCGTCCTCACAATGCGGCCGTTGGAGTCCAGAACCAGAAGCCCACTGCTATCGCTCAGGCTATAGGCGCGGTCGGTCTGCAACGTCGCGTACAATTTCGTCCAACCCGTGTCGGCGACATTCCAGCCTTCATCGGGCTTCGACACGAGCCATGTGTCATTCGGCGCGCCGGCCCACTGCGGGAACAGCAGCAGATCATTGCCGACCTGATTGACGCGCACAATGCCCTGCGGATTCGAGTACATCCATACGGTGCGAATCACGCCCTGCATCTGCATGAATTCCATGAATCGCAGGTCGCGAGCCGACGGCGGTTGCACCTGCAACTGCACGGCGACGGCTGGATTGAACGCGGCGACCTGGCGCCCATCGGAATTCTGGACGCTGCCGGCCGAGCGGTACCACCAGCCGGAAATGTCTGCGTTCAGTGCCGGGATCACCTGGCGTACCGCGGTATGGAGGTTCAGAGACATACTCGATCTCGTTGACTACGCTGCCGAGTACGACTACTTCTTATGAATCAGCGCATCCCGAGCGCGCGCCAGGTCACGTCCGGAAACGTGCGCACCGCGGGATTGCCTGTCCGCGATCGAATCTCCAAGAGGAGGCCCGAATTTCGCGAAGTCACTCATATCTCGAGGACCTCGAAAAGCATCTTCACCTGCCACCTCGTTTTCCTTGAAAACCCCGTGAACATCACGCGGGTGCTTGTCCTTCTCGAAGTCCGCATCGCCATGCTTCAACACTTTGTCAGCCCTCCGGTCAATATCGTCTTTCTGCGCGGAAGTGATGTGTCCTTTACGCTCTTCCTCACTGGCACGAGCTTTCGCATTTCCAGCGCGCCCATGGTTGAGCGGGTACTTCCGTTCCTCGGGAAGTCCGAACTGCGAAGCAGGTGTCTCGTGCCGCGCATTGGCACTCAGATGCCCGCTTGGCGTGTCCACCTTCTTCGTCCCGGAGCCGTAGTTGGCATTATGCTCTTTCTCAGCCATCACGACACCTCGAAATCAACATGTTTCGCCAAGGTCCCACGATCTCGCAAGCCCGCATTGAACCCTTTGATGTAAGTGGTGAGCGGTTTGTTATCCGCAGGCCATGTCTGAATAGCTTCCACGAAATCATCAGCCACCTCGGTACCCACCTTTTTCAACGAGTACCTCGCATCGAAAGATGACTCCTTGAGGTGCTTTACCAATGCGGTCACCCACTGCGTTTTATGGGTTGACACGGCCCTTCGCATGAAAGGCCGTGGTTTCTGCGTACTGGTGCCAAACTCAGCCCAGTACGCCACCTGCGCCACGGAAAGAGTCCTCGAATGCTCCTTTCCCCACATGCCCCACACATTTAAAATAGCTGACCACTCCGGATGTCCGTCCGCCGCGGCCGTGCGGGAACGCTTGAGGAGTCTGTCCGCACGGATTTGATCATCCGCTGCGGAGTACCGGGCATTTTCAAGAAAGCCGACCCTGACCAAGCGGGCGGTTTCGAGCTTACGCGAGTACTCCGAGAGTTTCCCCGCCAGCTTCCCGCCCCCCGAAATATTGAGTGTGACCGTGCTCACTCCGGCCACCCACCGTTCCATGACGAGGTGCAGGGCACCCGACCGGGGACGTAGCGAAAACGCCTGTACACCGTAGTGGCCTGCCAGAACATCGCGCCCCATTGAGATTGCTGGAAAAACGAAGCCGCTTCGCTGTCGGATCTGAACTCCGTCTGCACAGTGATCGAGCCTTGTACCGCCTCCGAGATACGTCCCACCACTCCCGAAGGCGGCTGCCCGTTGGCACCGTTTAGAAGATATGTGATGTGCGCGGTCAGAAGGTTGAGCAGGGAAGCCCTGGTCGGGGCGTCCTGTACGACTGAACGATAGCTGTTGTTCAGCATCAAAGTGGCAGTGCCAAAATTCGAAACGAGTGCGGCCGACACCAGAATGCCATCTCCGCTCGCCGATGCGACAGCATTCTGATTGAGAGTATAGGTTCCTGCGGAACCGCTCAGTACGGTTGTCCCTGCCGGGATGGCGGAAGCTGCATCGTACACGGTGTCCCCGACATTGAGCGCTCCCGACACCGTGCCGGTGATCGTGAGTGTCGGCTGTCCCTCAAGCAAGGTACCTGTTCCGTTGAACGTGGATACACTGGCGAACGCCGGGAATTGCGCCACAAACTGCGCAGGGTTGAAAGCGACAATTCCCGGTGTGATGCTCATTTGTACTCAGCGTCTCTCGATCAGGCGAGGTCCGCAGCTTTCGGAGCCTCGATGATCTCCCGCTGCAGGCGCCGCAGATGCTCGGAGTCCGCCTCGATCATGGTCTCGGGACGGCCGGGCAACTGATGCTTCTTCAGGCGATCATCCTTCGCATCCGGCGACAAGCCTTCGAGACCCGTTTTCTCGGGCAACTTCTCAGACGCCTGCGCCTTGAAATCCGCCTCCCGCTGCACGACGAAAATGAGCCCCTTGTCGATCCACTGCTTTGCCACTTCCTGCTTGGACCAGCGCTCCCAGAACTCCCGTGACACACGGGTCTGCCCGAACATGTTGACCCGCGGCATGACCTTGATCATCGTGCCATCGAGAGCGGCGCTGTTCGGAAGGCTGTTTGAACCGCGCAGAAGAACACGAGGCCCCGCAGGAGGGGGTGATCGAACCTGGCCATCGGGCGCTTCGCGAGGAGGGGGGCTGAGCTCTGCCCACAATCCGTGCGGCAGCTTATTTCCTACCAACACCAGATCATTCTTGTTACCGACATTTTGTTCGCTTGCCATACGCAGCTCTCTGTTAGTTGAACGGATTTACGTAGCTCGACATACGCAGACGGCCGTTGGGTGCGCCGTTCTGCAAAAGGGTGTAGGGGGTTGCGATCAAAGTACCGGCTGTGTCGCCCGAATAGGGAAGGCCGGTGTAGGGGTTCGCATAAACCTGTGTCCCCACTTGGCCCCCATTCGGGAACTTGGGTGAAAACACCCCTGCGACGGCGGCCCCGCAGCGTACATAAGGGCGAACGACTTCCTGCGAAAAAGGCGGTACGCCATTTACCGGGTAGCTGATGTATGCGCGCTCCCACAGGTTGTAGTCGTTCGCGACGGGTAGCACGAAAACGAGAATGGCGCCCGGTATAGGGTTGGTCGAGAAAGTCAACTGCCCCGATGCGTCGTACACCAGCGCGCCGTTGTTGGTAACCGGCTCGTAGTAGTAGTTCGTGACCTGCCCGCTTTCGGCATCGAGCCACCCGAAACATCCGACGGCGGTCCCCGCAGGGCCTGCGCAGCACGTCCAGTCCCCCACACACACCGAAGCGAACGGCTGGCGGTTGAAGCCTATCGCTTCCGGGTAATCAAAAGCGGTACCGGCACCCGAGTAGCGTGAGATTCGCTGAGCGGCATTCATGGGCTAGAAAATAAACGCGGGCTCCGTCCACCCGGTCGTAGGAATGGTGGCAACCTGCGTCCACGTCCCGGTGTTGTACAGCATGAACACGTTGCCGGTATTGGTTTCGATGAATTTCGACCCCAGTGGAGCATTCTGGGGCTTGGTGTCGGTGGAAAGTCCCATGAAAGACGGGACATTCTGAGGGCTGTACTGATTCACCGCCATGAAACTACCACGCTTTGATTCTGCCGACTATGCTATGGGGAACTCCACCAGTTTCTGCACAACTGCGTGCCTCGTAGCTCCTTGGGACTTAGCCGAGCATCTGCGCCACGCAAATCGGTCGGTAGAACACGGCCCCGTACCCCGCGTTGGAGCGCTTCTGCAGGAGGCTCGACACATCAGGCACCACCCGGTGCGCCATCATCCTGGAAGAGAACACGCACTCCACAGTGGCCTGGCCATCCACCTCATCCGCAAAGAGCTGCACGAGCTGGCCCGAAGCGGTCTCGTACTCGGGGGCGGTCTCGAGGCGCATATTCGGGTAATTCTGCTTGAGCAGCGTCAGCACCGAGTTGGTGTTGTAGAGAGTCACCTGCGACAGAATGCCTGCGTTCGCGGGCGACATGGCGAGCGTCATGTTGGAGCTTGCCGTAACCGCACCCTGTGTCTGCTGCAAGAGCATGACCACGAGGCGCACCACGTCCTGGTAGATCGTATTCGCGGTAGCGCTCGCGGATGACAGCCACGAATAGGTGGGCGTGATCGGCGGCAGCAGACTCGGGTCATTGAGGACACCGTAGTTCGCGAGTCCCCCTACTCCGTAGGCGTACATCGCATTCTGCGCCTTCATGAGCGCGAGAGCGTTCGCCGCCTGCTTGTCCGCCGGCAGATCGATCTTCGCCTTCGCAGCCTTCTCGATCTCGAGGTCCCCGTACTGCAGGAACGCCTGGAAACGATAGTTCTGGCGCTGCGGGAAGTTGTAATTCACATCCGCGGAGCCTGAGCGGGCATAATCGTCGTAGCTCGATGTCTGCCCCGTGGCTTCCACGGTCTTGAACATGTAGACATCATCCGCCCACGAGCCCTTCTGCGTCTCCCCGGCGATGACAGCGAACATCATCGGAGCCACGAGAATCTCGACCGCCTTGGGGTCGACCCAAGTGGTAAAGATCAGCGGAACACCCTGTGACGGCACCGTGACGAGCGCCGACTGCGGGGGCGTGGTGGCCGGGGACAGGCCGGCATCGAAGGCCACCTGGTCGAAAGCCATCTCGAAAGGCACGAGCCTCTGGGTCTCCCGAGGATAAGCGCTCTGATAGATCCCATCGCGCTCCATGGCTTCGAGTATCCGCTGGCCATAGCCTGCCTTGATACCGCGATGAAGCTCGGTGTGGAACTTGGCTTTGTCGAAACTGCGACGCATGTTCGGTTACTCCGCGCTTAGCTCAGAGGTGCCCAGGACGAGATTTTCGCCATCGTGCCCTGGTAGGTCGTGAAAGTCTGCCCGGAGCCGACGGCGATGTAGCCCTGGGTGAGATAGGTCCCGGTACCCCCGAGGGTGCCGCTGATCTGATCGATGATCTGGATGTTGGAAGTGAGCGGTACCACAACGCTGCCAGCGCTCTGCACCCACTGTCCCGGAACCAGCGTGCCGGAAGCCACCGCCGAAACGGTCAGGGTTCCGAAAGGGCCGGCCCCAGATTCCGCCGCCAGAGTCGCCGTGAAAGACGCTGCGGCCGGAATGCTTTCCATGCACAGCCACTGCACCGCCTGCTGCCCGTAACCGACGATGGTGGCGGCGGAGGCAATGTTGGGGATGGCCGTGCCATCAAGATTGGCGAGCGTGAGAGTAGAGCCGACGGCGTTACCGCTCACAGCGGTGGCATAGGTGCCAACGGGGAGCCCAACCATGGAGATGATCTGCCCAACGGCGAAGGTCCCGCTCGTGGGTGCCACCGTGAGGGTGAGAACCCCGCCCGCCACGGTTCCCGATGCCCCCGTCACCGTCACTGTCGCGCCCGAAGCACCTGCGATCAAAGCGCCCGTGGTCGGGTTCGCGTAGACGGAGTTACCTACACTGCAACCGCCCTGGAACGCGCCCCAGAAGTCCCCCTGTGCGTGCGCCGCCACGGGGTAGCCGGAAAGCACCTGCGTAGCCACGACATTCGTGAGAATGGCCCCACCGCTCGCCTGCAGGCCGATGCCCTGCTGATTGCGGTGAATGAAGCCCGGGAAACTGTTCGGCTGGTAGTAGCTCGAGCAGATCCCCGTGGCCGGGTTCGACCAACCGATCACACCAATCGTCGTACCAGAGGGCGGGGCAACCGACTGCCAATCACCCACTAGCACCGTGGCTCGAACGTTCGCACCGGCCCAGTCGCCGAGTACGCCCGGGGGAAGCTGACGGTTGACGAAAGTCTGCGTACCGCCTGTGTAACCTGGCATGTTAAGTCACCTTCTCGCTTGAGACTGCCTGTGCGGCATCGGAAGTGGAAATCTCGGCTTTCTTCACATTGGCCTTCGGGGCCTTGGCGGCCTCAGCCGGTTTCGCAGCGACTCGCGCCGACGGAAGCCGGTTGTGTCTGCCCGGATGTGAAATCGCCGCCATCAGTTCGAAGTCCTCTGGAAGAGCTCATCCGCGTTGAACCCCGAGCCCGAAGTATCATAGGCATGCTCGCGCCGCGCGGTGGGCTTACGAACGGCTTCGCGATGACGAAGCTCATTCTTCACCAGGGTGCGTAGCGCCGCCTCGGGGAAGTCCTCATCCACTTCCGCCCCGATCTTGTCGAGGGCGAAAGAGTAGACCTCGGCGGCGGAATCGAAAGCGTGAAGCTGCAACCGCCCAACGAGCGGGGCCACCTCATCGACCGCAATCGCCAGGGCGCGCTGCTCGGCGGTCACCTGTGCGCGCACCTTCGCAGTCTCGCGAGACACCGCGGTATCGACGAGTCTCGTAACCTGGTCCATCGTCATAGCGGCGTCAGCTCCTCGGCGTGAATCACCGGAACGAAAATCACGGCGGGGATCTTTCAGATCGGCCAGCGCATCCCGCGCAGCCTTGCGCGCGTCGCGCGCACCTTGGCGCCGATCACGGGCGCGGCGGCGCTCATCGCGGGCACGACGACGGTCCCGGGCATCCTCATCGTCCTTCTCGGAATCCTCAGCCTCTTCCTCCTCGTCCGCCTTCTCCTCTGCGGCGTCCGCGGCGGCCTCCGTCTCGTCCTTATCTTCCTCGGCGTCATGGGCACGCTTGCGGGCATCAGCGGCCTTCTTGTCGGCCGCGACCTTGCGAGCATCGGCAGCCTTCTTGTCGGCAGCCTTCTTGTCAGCAGCCTTCTTGTCTTCGACTTCCTTGGCCTTCTTCTCGAGGGCCTCGTCGATCGCCTTCTGGCGCTCCTCGTCATCGAGCTCGGCGTCGGCACCGTGCGCCTTACGCTTGGCGTCCCGCGCCGCATCGCACGCAGCCATCTCCTCGTCCTTCGTGAGTGTCACGGCGGACTCCGCCGGCACTTCCCCGACGCGCTTGCCTGAGAGTTCCTCATCGAAAGCCAGCAGCTCAGCGGTTTTCAAATTAGCGAGCGCCGGGATCTTCTGCTGGAGTCGCGCAATCAGCTTTCGGTTCTTCACGGACATCATCTCCAGGGGTGATTCATCAGCGACGTGAACATCGGAGCCCGCCCGACCTTCGCAGACCAGCGCCGTGTGGTTGAAACGAAGCTTGGTCATACGCCCATCGTAGGGCTCGCCCTCGGGCGTCGTGCCGGGGGTCATGTCGGGCTCGTAGCGATACCCAGCGGAAAGTTCCCGCTGCACGTCCGCTTCGATGAGGGCTTGCGCTTCGGCCGTAATGACCGTCAACGGCCGGGTGACGAGATAGGGAGGCTCGAACGTGCAAGCACCGAGCGTGCCGACCCACAGCTCCTGGCTCGGCGTCTCGGCCGTGATCGCCTTGTGCCTCAGGATGAGCGGCTTGCCGTCCGCAGACCAGGCTCCGGTGCGCACCTTCTGCATCTTCCCATCGACCTCGACCTCCATCTCGCCGTTCTTGAATTCGGCCGGGTCGCGGTAGAGTCGATACACCTTGTTCGGATCGAGACCGAGTTTCTCGGAATTCGGTATCTCCGACCCGTTGTAGGGACAGACATTGGCTTTGGAAATACGGCTCATCGAGACGACCAAATGGCCGTCCTGGTCCGTCGTGCGGAGCGAACGATCTAGCGCGTATGTGGTTGACTCGGACATTCACTGGCCGAAACATTTACCACAATACGTTAACGTTGACTAGGTTTTGGAACAAATTGCTTCTTTGCAACCCTCTTGCAACATTTCCCTACGCACCCGATCCACAGTGGTCCGGCTGATGCCATAACGGTCACAGATGGCTTTCACCGTCACGCGCCGGCGCAGCCGCAAATCCTCGCGCAACTTCTCCACGGACTCCTCGGCGAGTTTCTTCAAGGGATGACCGCCTTCGACGAACACCGGCAACCTATCAATTCCCCTGGAAGCACGTACCGACCCACATCCGGGTCCCACATGCCTTTGGCAATATCATAGGTCTTGCCGTCCATCGCAACGTGACTCGGCCGCGGATGCACCCCGGCGTGGGAATGCCTCCATACCGCCTGGGTGATCCCCAACTCCAACCTTCGTGCCCGTTCCATCACCGCACGAGCCTTGCTCTCCTGGTCGCGGGCGATGAGGGCGGCACGGCGATACGAAACCCCATAATTCTTCTGTAGCTCGCGGGAGATGTATTCCATATCGCCGCCCCGCATCACCCCCACCCAGACCGAAGATTCGACATCCTTCAGGAACTTCTGCGGAATCGACCGGATGAGATTCACGTTCTCCGCAAGCACCGCTCGGTACGCCTCCTTCATGGCGGGAGTGGGCTGGAACCTGACGGTCATACCCGCGTCCCGCAGAATTTTCCGCAACCGCAGATCATAGTCCCGACGACTTCGAATCGCGAACTCCCGCGCCAATTCCTTCGCAACGGCCTCGAGCTTTCTCGTCCAGCGCGTGCCCCATTTGGCAAGAGCCCGCTTCAAGGCGCTCGCCAAGCTCTCATCGATGGTCAACGGGGACTCTCCTCGGTTCCATGCCGCGCTAATGTGGTACAACATCGAACCGGACATTTCCCGCACGAGGTCCTGGAGCCTGCCGCGATACCAGGCAATGATGGGGGCGGAGTCCGTAACCGCCCTCAGGACGAGCGGACGGGAGGGTTTGCCGGTTGAAGGTTTCGAACGCTTCTCTACGACCCTCGAAGATGCGCTCGCCGCTAGGCGCCGACGCGCCCGGTACGCCGCATCCTCGGCCCAAAGCGCTCGGCCCCGCGCCGCCAGGAGTTCCATACGGGTCACGGAAAGCTGCCCTTCGAGCAGTTTCACCTTGGCCCGCTCGCGCTGAAGGACGTTCTCCGGCATTCCACTTACACCCCAAAGTCACCCATGCTGGCCCGGATCAAATCGTACCGGGGAACTCCTGCTACGCGGCTTCGCGAACGAATTCTCCCGCCGGCTTGCCACCAATCTCACTCCCCTCCTCGGAGTCCGGCTCCTCCCTCAACGGTGGTGGCGTCCGCTCGACATCGAGATTCTCGAATCCCGAGGTCTCGTCGTGTGCGTAGTTTTCCCGCACCTCTTCAGCACTGACCACGCCCGCATCGATGAGTGCCACGGACTCCTCGGCCTTGGACTTTTTGATCTCGGCCATCTCCTGACCTGTGATCTGCTTGATGGGCTTGAAGAGGAAATCGATGTCCTCGTCGACCTTCCCCCACAAATCGAGCATCACGATATGGATCAGGGGGCGCAGTACCGGGCGTACATAGGCGATCTGCTGCGCGCGGTTCCAATCATGGTAGACCTCGATCTCGCCTGCCGAACTCGCGTTCAATCCCGCGGGCGTGATGCCCGTCAGCACCACGAGGGGCTCGTGGGTCGGGTACGCCATGTGCTCGAGGGACTGCTGCTGAAGCTCCGCGAGACCCGAAAGAGGAACCGCGATCTGGTTGAGCGACTCGGTGGCCTTGTCGATCGCGAAGGCCCCCATGTTATCCCCTTGCGCGCGGGAGATTTGCAGGCGACGGAGCATGTCCGCTCCGTCATCCCCGTCCTCCAGCACCGCGCTCATATCGGTCGCAAGGTAGATCAGGGAGTAGTTGCTGATCATCCGGTTGACGGCGCTCACCGTGCGCAGCCACCGATCCACGTAGGGTTGAATGAGCTGCGACAGGCTGATCCCACCAAAGTTGTAGGCGGGCTTCAGAATGTCGGGCGCTTCGTTCGAGATGAGCTGGAGGAGGCGCGACTTGTGCATCTCCTTATCGAGCGCCCACCAGGAGTCCGGCACGTAAAAACTTGGCAGCTCGACCCGCGCCGAATTCCACACGACGGGCGTCACCCACATCGGCTCGATGTTGCGAAAGGCCCGCAAAGTTCCTTTCTTGATGGACCGTGGATCGATGACGATGGGGAGCTTGGTGTCATCGTGCCCTTTGAGGTCGATGAAAATATGCCCTACCCCGAAGAACCCATCGTGCACGAGAGCTTTGCGGATGACCTCTTGAAGATCGAGGTCCTTGCAGCGCTGCTCGAGTTCCCGGATCTTCGTCGCTTTTTTCGTCTTCCCCTTCGCAACGAACTCGATCCACTCCCGTGTCATATCGAGGGCGTGGGTCTTGACCGGCTGGATGTACTCGGTGCGCTGCGCAAGGAGCGCAAGGTACGGGTACCCCGGAAAGTAGAGGCTGAAAGAATCCCCACCCAGGTAATTGCCCATGGGGTACGCGCCCGGACCCATATCGTCCATGGCCATGCCGGAGCCGGCGCGCTTTGCCCCCGGGGTCTTCGGCATCTGCAGGCGATGCGCGTAAATGTCGGGAACCTGGAAACCTGCCGGTGTCGCGGCGATGCGGTTTCGAGTACGCGCGAAAGCGGAAAGCCGCTCGTAGCGCTTGCTCAAAAAGTCCGTTGCTCGAGGCTCAGACTTCGGCGTTCTCGCCGCTGCGCGCCTGACCTTCGCGGCCTTGCGCAGCGGCAGATCTTTGCTGTTCGGGGTTCTCGCGCCGAGCCCTCCCCCACCACGCGCGGGCGATGAGGGCCTTGACGGCGTAGGCGACGGGGGTGACTTGCGCACCGGCGGCCGTTCGGCGCGGTGTTTGCGTACCGGAGCGGACTTTTTTCTGTTCATGCGCACCCTCTACCACATTCCCGCCATTTGTCGACGCTCGTCCTGTCCCGTGAACCGCTCGATCGCGGCATCGGAAATATGCCAACGCCGACGCTGCCTCGAGAACAGCATCATCACGGAATCCGCCATGTTGGGACTCATCATCCCATCGGGGGCCTTGTCCACCATGATCTTACCGCTCGCGGAGTACTTCCACTTCGGCTGCCACAGCTCGGTACACAGCTTCTGAAGGTTGTCCATCGCGCTCGATAAGCTCACGATCTCATCCGCGTTATATTCCTTGGCTCCGTTCACCGCAAGGTAGGTCTCGTAGAACCGCCACCGCAGCGCCCACCAGGACTGCGCCTTTAAGTTCTGGAAAAAATCCTGGTTCAACCGCTCGGTCCCCCGAGCTTTCCTTTCGGGCTCGAACACCGCCGCCGAGCCTCGAAACGGGGAGATGTGGATTTCCCGCAACCCCTGCGCCTTGCGCCGCGGCAGGATTCGGTTGAATTCGGTGCGAATCCCCGCCCCCATCATCTCCGCATCGTAGCAAAACTCATCGAGAAGCCACTGATCGGCCCGCTCGATGGCCCGCTCGGCGGTGGGAGCGAAGCCTGAGACATCCCCCCGCCAGGTCTCGCAGTGCGTGACGAGAACACCATGTCGGGCCGAGAAGGCGTTCAGGTCCCTGCCCAGATCCGCTATGTCGAGCGCCCCGGTTCGCACCCCGCTCGGCTCGATCTTCAACTTCTTGTGGGCATCGATCGCGGCGCTCACCCAGTCCGCCTCGATGATGACCCCCTTTGCCGCCCCCGCGTAATTGATCTCATAGTTAGCGGCCCAGATCGTAGGGTCCATGGTCTTTTTTTTCTTCGCGATGTACTCCTCGGTTATCAGGGGGTTGTCGCGATAATGCAGGGTGAAGATGCCCTTGTCCCCAAACCGACCGGAGTGACGTTGAATCGCGAAATCATTCTGCATGCCATCGAGCGACAGACTCGAGATGAAGATGCGGCAATCGGAATTCGCGCTCGTGCCGGCGTGCATCAACTGCGGGTGCTCGATGAGAGCCGCCTCATCGACGATGTACATCGAGGAGCGGCCACCGAAACCGATCTTGTCTCCCACTTCCCCTACGATCTGAGAGCCGGTTTCAGGGAAAAAGATACGCTTCTCAGGAGCGTCCTTGGCAAGATCACACCCGCCCCGAAAAGGCCCTGGCAAATACTGAATGAACTGGCGACCCTTTTGAAAAATGCTGTTGAGATCCCCCAGTGTGTCCAACTTGGCTTCGAGCGCCGAGCCGATCCCAATCGCCATATCCCGATTGAAAATGCAAAGCGAAATGGCGATCGCCATGGCGATCCATGATGCACCCTGATCGCGGGACTTCTCGACGAGGCCGTCTTCTTGGAGACGCCAGCGCTCGAGCAGCCACTCTGCGAACTCCCGCTGCTTCGGAACCAGGATGAAAGGCATCCACCCGTTGCCCGTTCGACCGGAGAAGCGGGGGTTGTAGGTCATCCCCCACTCGCAAATGAAATCGACGAGGTGTGTGCGGTAGTGGAGTTTCAGAAGCTCGATGGCTTGCGGGTCGTCCCGAAGATGCAACCATCGTTGCGCACGGGCTTTTAGAATCGGAGTGTAATCGGGCTTGGCCCAATCGAGATGGTCTTCGGGACGCTCGATAGGCTCGAACTTCGCAGGCTCTGCGAGCGGGGGCGCTTTCTCAAAGCCATCGAGGCGTGGCGCGTCGGTGCGACGCTTCTCGAGCCGCAGCACCTGCGGGGGCTCGTCGGCAAATACCCTAGGGGGCGGATCGGGCGGTAACCGCAACCCCTCGTACGGCGCCCGGGGGGCGCGGCGCTTGCGTCGCTTCGCAGGCTTTGTGGCCTTGGCAGCCTTCACCACAGGGGCCTTGGCCGCGGATTTCCTCTTCGCCTTTCGCACCTGCCTGCTCACGAGCCGCCCGCGGTGCTCGCCTTCATCATCTCCTGGTAGGCCCGCACGGCGGCCACCGGGTCATCGGTCTCGAGACGCACCGATCCCACCGCACCGGAAGCATTCAAGTTGATCGTCGAGTGGTCGCGGTAGGAGGGGTCGCGCTGCTTGATGAGGAACATCAGAAGGTTGTCGGAGAACTTGCGCACCGTCCCGCATTGCGCACCCTGATAGAAAACCGGCTCGTCCCACCCGTCCTTCGCCCGGCGCACGGCCTCATCGACCAGAGACTCCTTGTGAATGTCGTGGGCTTCCTTCCAGGCGGCGGCGAGTTCTTTCGACTGCTTACGCGCCTCGAACCAGGTGCTGCGCGCCACACCGCTTACCTGCGCGGCCTGCGTAACGCTGCCGGTTCGGGCGTAGGTCATGAGAAAAACTTGCGTCGCCTCTTCCGTGATCGAACGCGAGCCGTGGTGGCGAGTCGTGAGGACGCTCACATCGAGAAGCCTTTGAGCAAAAGATACGCCAGGCTCCGAGGATACCTCCGAAAAAGTAGGAAGGCAAGAGCGTGGGGTCACCCATGCGTCGAGCACCGCGAGGACCCCGGCAGACTCCGGCCTAGTCAATGAGCCGCCTCCACGCGCGGCGATACCACGACCACAGCGACCACAACGCGCGGCGCGGTACTGGCGGCTCCCAGTTCACCGGCCCCGAGGCCCAAGCCCCGAAGTCCTGCTCGGCACGCGGCGGTTCGGCTGGTGGAACCGCGGGCGTTTGCACCCGCACTGTGGGCTTCGGGTCCGCCACTGCTCGCTTGACCGTCTCGTAATCAACCATCTCGCTCGTCGTCGGCGCGTCCTCGGCACGCGGGCGCAGTTTCGCGAACCCGCCGCGTTTGTTGCGGCGGGGGCGTTTCAGGCCCTTCTTGCGTTGGGTCATGACCTCATCCCCCGTAGCTGTCGGACTTATCGGTACGGTAAAACATTCGCGTGCGCTGTTGCTGCTGTGCCCAATCGTCGGCATCGGCATAGCCATCCTCGTAGCCACGCTCGTATTCGTGGTTGGCCCACTCGACGGTGGTCACGGCGGTCGCGAGCCAGATTAGCACGAGTATCAGGATGGCGATGATCATGCCCGCACCGCCTCGACGCGCTTGGCCTTGGCGTCGCCGTCGGACCAGAAGGCGACCGGAAACCCAACAGCGATATAAGTCACGTGCTGGCCGTTATGCCCATGGGGGAGCGAGCATAACCACCAATTACATTCAGACTGGCAAGACCATCCCTGCTCTGGAGACTGCTCTAACTCCACGATCTCACCCGTATCGACGACACGCATTTTCATGCCTCACCCCTCGGCTACGGCAATGCCCGCTCGATGTCGCGCACGCATCTGGTGACATATCGGGCGCCCTGCGCAAACCCATGCCGATACTCACGCTGCAACAGCTCGAACAGCGCATGCACTTCGGCGAAGGGAGTGTGCAGTTCTACCGTATCGCCGCCGCGCTCGATTGTGGCAATCCCGGCATCGCCGTCGTAGGCGAGCGTGAGAAGCGGGTCGAGGTACATCATGGCTTGTCCACCTTGGTGGCATCGATGATGGCGCCGAGCCGATCAGCCACGCCTCGCCAGTACACGATCCCGTCGGGGTGATCGGACCACACGAATGCCCCGCTGATCGCCGCGAGAGCTTTTCTAACCTCACTCAATACGGGCTCCAGCTTCTCAAGCTGCTCCGGCGTCAGTGAGCGGGGCTCGGCGGTGAGCCGCTCGACCTCCATTTTCTCGTAAGCGTGAGGGCAGAGCTGCATGTCATCTGCTCTCACACACCCCGGGAAGCCCTGCGCGCACTTCGCCATGTCGGCCGACCCCAACCCACAGTAAATACATTCCTTGTCGCTCGTGACCACGCGGGCGCGCAGAAAGTCGTTCTCTCTGACGAGGCGCGACACTTCGGCGCAGAGGCGGTCGTACTCATCCCACAACACCAACTCCCCATCCTCACATGGCATCGGTTGGTGTCCGTGGGTGTCACGGCACCAATAGGTGTACCGCTGTGGGCCGCTAGGTGCGTGTAAAACCTTCACCGTTCACCCCTTTGTGCTTTCTGATCGTGAGCCTGCTCGCGCAGTTTCAAAAGCTTTTCCACGCGGGCGGGAATAGCCCGGCGCCGAGCCTCCCAGCGCTGCCAGGATCGGGAGCTGACATGTATGAGCGCGGCGGCCTCAGTGACCGTCAAGTTCATCGATTCGCGAAGTTTTCGGAGTTCTCGGCCGGTCATGGTGGTGGTACTGTATCGCATGTGGGTGGTGTCCGTCAAATGGCGGACAAAAGTTAAATTTCATTGGTAATATTCCTCGCGCGGAGGGCTACGCGAGCGACCCCCCTCCCCCCTCCCCCCCTGGGGGTTAAAAGGATACCTGGATAAACATACAGGCCACTAGGACCGCATACGGAGCTCGAGGTGCCGCGATCACAGTGAGCCGCTGCCTGCCAGCCACTCGAGTAAATCGCCACTCATAAGCGCTTTCTAGCGTCCGACTACAGCGCTGCAGCGCCGCTGTGCACAATCTTGAGATTGTGTACAGGCACATGACCTGACCTAACCTAACCTGACTTGTCTATGTGTTCGCGAACCCCCCATGCGCGCGCGCGACTCGCGCACGTCGCGCACCTCAAAAAATTTTCCTCGGGGGCTTGACATAGCGGCCAGTACCGCTATGATGATGTCTGTTGAGACATCACCACTACTACCTAACAGGCCTACATAATCATGAGCAAACCAACAAAACTCGCGTTAGCTGCCATGCGCGCGGCCATGCGCGCGGGATTCGATCCGTACAATTCGCACGCTAAACAGGCAGCGATAGCTGCCCGGCTCATACGCTTACAAAAGGCTTGACATAGCTGTCACTGCCGCTATGATGTCTGGTGAGACATCACCACTACTACTACCTAACAGGACTACACAATCATGAGCAAATATGAGAAAGTGAACGGCCAGCGCATCCGCTGCTACGACAACGGAGGCTCGACGATAGACCGTTACACAGTTGTGTATCTTGACTATCCGGAAACACCAATCCCACATTGCAAGTCGCATTACAATTCCGTCAGCATGAGCGCTGCCCCGTTCCATCCGCAAGGCATCGGGGAACATTGCGCCGCGATGTGCGGCAGGCATCTTGGACGGCGCGTCCCCTTCGCCAGTCTACCGGACGATTGTCGTAAACTTGTCCAGCGTGATTTAGCGCTCAGAGGATACGATGGCAAGCCATACGCTATCGGTGACCGCGTAGAGTTGGACCCTGGCTTTGACCTTTGGATGCGTGGCGCGAAGTATGGAACGGTCCACAGTGTCTCTCTAACACCCAATGTCCGCGTAAAGGTGCGCATGGATCACCCGCAAGTGTCTAAACTTGTCGCAGGTCCAGCAGATCGGTTCCGCAAAGTCTAACAGCCTAGAGGATACGTACCATGTCCCAACTAAACTTCGATAAATTCACACGTGGGTACATTGACTGTGCTTTGTGGAGTAGTTCCGTCGGGTCGGAATACGCTACCGCCAATGGCTGCGCGGACGATACCAGCTTGCAAAACGCTGGATTCAGTGCAGACGATTTATCCCTCGAGACACGGGCGCAGATAATCGAGGAGTGCGCACGTTTTCAAGCGCAGAACGTCGACGCGCTTGATTGTGCGGGCGATCCGTCGCAAAACGGTCACGATTATTGGTTGACGCGAAACCACCATGGCACCGGCTTTTGGGACCGTGGATATCCTGAGCCGGTCAGCAAAGCGTTGACGGACGCGGCGCACGCGGACGGTGAACGCGATTTATACGTTGCCGACGATGGTTTGATTTATCAAGCATAGAGATAAGTACTCACAATAGACGACACGCGCAGACAATCCTGAGATAAAACCTGCCTACCTAACAGACAATTCAGAAAGATAGTTAAAGAGGGTTTATTTATGACACAGATATACACACTCGCGGAAATTCGCAACGGAACCGGATTTGAGCATGGCGCTAAGTTTGTTTTGC
Source organism: Steroidobacteraceae bacterium (assembly GCA_049964755.1). GTDB lineage: Bacteria > Pseudomonadota > Gammaproteobacteria > Steroidobacterales > Steroidobacteraceae > 13-2-20CM-66-19. Next base: position 34,989 of record JBMFWZ010000021.1, read on the forward strand.
AGAATGGCAGCCCGGACACATCCGAGCCTGACGCGAAATATCAGGCACTGCAGGACATCGGCGAGTCTACCGCGAGGAACATTGCCGAAATGGTGGCCGCGCTCGAGTGTGACTATGACCGACTCGAGGATCTGCGCGGCACGGTGTCGGACCTCGACAGCGTTGACTATACAAAAGATGAAAAAACGGAACTCGCGGCAGAGCTGGCCGAACTCGAGGAGGCCGCTGGGGAATGTGAGAGCCGTGACGATGCGGAGCGGCGCATACAGGAGAGTCCGCTATCCGTCGAGGTGCGCTCAGGATGGCACACACCCGGAGAGCCAAGCGACTCTGCAGAATTCTGCATACTGCTTTCAACCGGCGGTCCCGCGACGCGCATCATCGGCGAGCTCGATAATGGCGAGCCGACGCGCGCGCGCATCCAAGCCCAAAATTGGTTTACCGTCTGGACCGACTATACAGGCAGTGCGATATCACGGGATGACCTGCTGACGTATTGCCGCTGTTTCTACTTTGGAGAATGACGCACGGCACGCGGCATTTCTACTACACAATCTGGAGTAAACACCATGAAAACCTACATATCTAAAACGGATGAATTGCGCACCCTGCGCGCGCTCGCCCGCTATGAGACGCACGGTGGCTACACGTGGGCGGCGGTAATGTCCGACAGTGGACTGCTGTGTGTTCCGTGCGTTCGCGAAAATTACCGACAGATATTCCGCGCCACGTGCGACCCGGTATGGGATGCCGGATGGGCGGTACAAGGCCACGCTAATAGCGGAGACGCGGAAGAAACAGAGTATTGCTGCGTCTGCAATAGACCTATTTGGACGAAGATCGACGAACAATAGGAGCAATAAGCCATGCAATCCACAATCGAATTTTTCTACCATCGCGCGGGCTTCTCATATGATCCGGCGCGCGAGTCGTTTATTGTCGGAAAACTGCGCGGCGCCATTGAGCTAGCACAGGCCGAAAGCTGGGCGAAGCAGCACGGCGCGCAGTACCTGTGGGAGGCTGACGACCCCGCGGAGTGTCAAGATAACAAAGGCAATTGGGAGACTCACCCGGCTGTGTCGTGCGTACTATACCTACCGTGTGACGATTGCACCGATAATGATATTGATCGATGCACGCGCAAACTCTGCTACCACAGCCGCGCAGCCCTCGGCGGAATCATCGAATCAGAGGATTACCGAGAGCGCGTCGATTACCGACGCGTAATTGAGGCAGAGTTAGCGTTGGAAGCCATGTCAGAGTAAAACCTACCTACTAGACAATTCAGAAAGATAGTTAAAGAGGATTTATTTGTGACACAGATACACACACTTTGGACCGACGGCACAAGCAGTGCGACATCGGGAGCAGCGAATATGGCAAAGCCGCACAGCCCCGACGTGCGCCCCGTGCTACGTGCGGGCGATCTAGCTTATTACGACGCGTTTACAGCCATCATTCCGTGTCGTGTCTTATCAATTCGCGGCGAGTCCGGCGCGCCTGGGACCGCGCAGTCCGTACGTATCAAAACTACAGCGCCCCGTAATGGCTGGCCGTGCGGAACGTGCCTCGATACCTTCGCGCACCACGTCATACCACGGAGCGCGTATTTCCCTCGACGCTACGGAGCACGCATCGGATACTACACTGTTGAAGTGTCGTAGCCTGAACACCAAGCATGCGCCACTTACGGCGCGGGAGCTCATACCGTGAACACACAAAATGAACCAGGTTATACAGTTATCAGCCGGACCGGCTGGGTCCTTGGGTCTAGCTTGTCAGTTTCGGAAGCCGCACGGCAGGTGCTCGAGTACGATAGTCACACTTACGAAATCCGGCAGGAATCGGAGGGTGGCTACACACTTTGGCACAGTGCGCGCGGTGGTGGCGGTAATCTCCCGCTAACTCAAACGCGAATCTGGAGCACAAGCCCTAACCTAGAGTTAGCGGAGCGCGAAATATACCGGAAGGTTTGTGCGCACGCGGAATGGTTCGATGGATTAGTTGTTGTCACGGATGAGCAGCATGCACACATCCTTGCAGAGGAGACCGCCTGATCCGCCCTAGGGCTTGGCCCGCAGGGCCGCAGGGGTTGCCCTGGGGCGCCCTAGGGCTTGGCCCGCAGGGCCGCTGCGCTGCGCGGCCGACTTGGACGCGCTCGGCGCGCGATTGTTTAGGGCCGGCTGCCAAGGGAATGGTGAAACCGACTTGACACCCTACAGGGGGAAAACCCATGACACGTAAAGAGCAATTCCGACTGCGCGCGCTGGCGTTCGCCGAAGCGCGCTACCGAGCGCAAGAAACCGAACCGCCGCGCGGTATAGTGCTGGAACTAATGCACGCATACGAGCGTGGCTATCAGGACGCGCGCCGCGAGGCGCGCAAGCTGCGCGGGCTGCCCCCTTGTATGGAAGCGTGGCTGAGGCCGATGCGATGAAGCGCGCTACAGGACTGGTGGCACGTGCGACGGCCCTGAGCCGCTCGAGGGCCGCAAGGGTTGCCCTGGGCCGCCCTAGGGCTTGGCCCGTAGGGCCGCAGGGGTTGCCCTGGGCCGCCCTAGAGCTTGGCCCGTAGGGCTGCAGGGGTTGCCCTGTGCCGCCCTAGGGCTTGGCCCGTAGGGCCGCAGGGGTTGCCCTGGGGCGCCCGAGAGCCTGGTCGGTAAACCATCCATCCCTCTCAGCCATCCATCCCTCTCAGCCATCCATCCCTCTCAGCCATCCATCCCTCTCAGC
>JBMFWZ010000022.1:0-36119 GCA_049964755.1 Steroidobacteraceae bacterium
TGCAGCTGCGAGCCGGAACTGATCGGGTTGATGCCGCGCGCCACTCCGTCGGGATTGGTGTGCACCAGCAGCTTCACCCCGTAGCGCTCGGCGATGGCGTCGCGGTGCTCGATCATCGCGCGGAACTTCCAGCGCGTATCGATGTGCAGCAGCGGGAACGGCGGCTTCGAGGGGTGGAACGCCTTCATCGCCAGGTGCAGCATCACCCCGGAGTCCTTGCCGATGGAGTAGAGCATCACGGGGTTGCGAAACTCCGCGGCCACCTCGCGGATGATGCCGATCGACTCGGACTCGAGTTGGCGCAGATGTGGCGTCAGGGCCATACGGGCTTGGGTGCTCATCGGTTCAGGCCGCCAGCGGCACGAGCGGGAATGCCCCCGCGGCGACGAAGTACGTGTTGCGGAAATCCGGTTTGCCGTAGCGCAGCGGCCCTCCGCCCGGGGCGAGCACCTGCCCGCCGGCGGCGCTGAGCACGGCATGACCGGCGGCCGTATCCCACTCCATGGTCGGACCGAGGCGCGGATACAGATCCGCCTCGCCGCTCGCCACCAGGCAGAACTTCAGCGACGAGCCGACCGACACCCGCTCGTGCACCGAATAGCCCTGCAGATACTGCTCGGTCTGCGGTGTCGCGTGCGAGCGCGACACCACGGCCGTCAGCCCGCCCGGCGGGACGGGGCGCACGTGCAGCGCCTGAGGTGCACCGGCGAGGCTCCCATCCGCCGGTTGCGCGGAGCGAAACGCCCGTCGCGCGGCAACGTCGCCGGCGTAGAGCATCCCGCCCACCGGTGCGTAGACGACGCCGATGACCGGTGCGCCGGCGCGCACCAAGGCGATATTGACGGTGAAATCCCCGCGCCGCGCGATGAACTCCTTGGTGCCATCGAGCGGGTCGACCAGAAAGAAGGTCGCGCCGACCTCAGGAATCCGTCCCGCCGCGCAGGACTCCTCAGCCACCACCGGGATGCGCGGTGCGAGCTCGGCCAAGTGCGCGAGGATCACGGCCTCGGCGGCATGATCCGCTGCGGTCACCGGCGAGTGGTCCGCCTTGTGCTCGACCGGGCAGCCGCGCAGGTAGATCGCATAGGCTTCGCGCCCAGCGGCCACCGCCACGGGCAGCAGTGCCTCGAGCAAGTTCGAATCGTCAGTCGGCGACACGGGATCGTTCCTGAGGAAATCCAGTGCCCAAGTCTACACAAAGAGCCGCCCCGGGTCCGGCCACGGGGCGGCTCGCCACTCAGACTTTCCAGCTATGTGAATAGGCTCTCAGCCGGATTCGCGCTCAGCCCTGGCGCACCGCCTCGACCTGGATGTGCAGCCGCACCCACATCTGGAACCCGAAGGCCTTGCCGTAGCTGATGCCGTAATCGGCCCGGTTGAACTGCGCATAGGCATCCGCACCGCAGCGGTACTGGTGGAAGAAGACGACTTCCTTACACTCGAAGTGGCGGATCACGAGCGTCAGCGGTCGGGTGACCCCGTGCAGGGTGAAGGTGCCGAGCACGCGCGTCGGTGCGCCGTTTTTGAAGTCCGCCAGACGCCCGACGTACGTCGCGGTCGGGTACTTCGCCACATCGAGGATCTGCGCGCCGCGCGCATCCTTGTTCAGCTGTGACTCCCCGAAGTCATCCGAGGCGGTCTGCACGGTCACGCGGACCGTGCCGGTGCGGGCCTTGCGATCGAGCACGATGGTGCAGCTGGATTTGCGGAACACCCCGCGCCACACCGACAGCCCGCCGAAGTGATCGGTGGAGAAGCTCGGGTGCGTGTGCGTCGGATCGCACACGTAGGTGACCGGTTTGGCGAAGGCCGTGCCCGCATACAGCGCGAGCAGCGCCATCGGGATAATCAGTTTAGTGAGACGCATCGAGATCCTCCAGAGTTGAACGGACGCGTCTGCCGGCGGAGACACTCCACCGTCGGGCACGCCGCGATCCGCTAGCCTACCGGCAGCGGCTGGCGGCGCGCCAGACGGTACATGCATTTAACCGACTTGGATCGGCGAGGCCGCCAGCGCCACCCCGAGGGACTCGGCGACCGCCGCATGGGTGATGCCACCGGCATGCACGTTCAGTCCGGCGGCGAAGCCCGCATCCTGGCGCAGCGCCTCCTGCCAGCCCAGATCGGCGAGCTGGCGCACGTACGGCAGCGTCGCATTGGTGAGCGCAAACGTGGAGGTACGGGCCACCGCGCCCGGCATGTTGGCCACGCAGTAATGCACGATGCCCTCGACGATGAAAGTCGGCTCGGCGTGCGTGGTCGGCTTGCTCGTCTCGAAACACCCACCCTGATCGATTGCGATGTCCACCAGAACCGAACCCGGTTGCATGCTCGAGAGCATCGCACGCGTGACCAGCTTCGGGGCCGCAGCGCCGGCGATCAGCACCGCGCCGATGACCAGGTCGGCCTCCTTCACCAGACGCTCGATGGTCGCGGCGGTCGAGTACGCCGTGCGCAGAGAGGAACCGAACAGATCCGACAGCTCGCGCAGCCGCTCGATCGAGCGGTCCACGACCGTGACATCGGCATGCATGCCGACGGCCATCTGCGCCGCATGCGTACCGGCGACACCGCCGCCGAGGATCACCACTTTCGCCGGCAGCACGCCCGGCACGCCCCCGAGCAGCACGCCGCGTCCGCCGTTCGCCTTCTGCAGACTGCTCGCCCCGACTTGCACCGACATGCGGCCAGCGACCTCGCTCATCGGTGTCAGCAGCGGCAGCGCGCCGCGGCGCGTGACGGTCTCATAGGCTATGGCGGTGGCGCCGGACTTCATCAGCGCGCGGGCCTGCTGCGGATCGGGCGCGAGGTGCAGATAGGTGAACAGCACCTGATCGCGGCGCAGCATCGCGCACTCGGCCGGCTGCGGCTCCTTGACCTTCACGATCAGATCGGCGCCGGCGTACACGTCCGCCGCGGCCGGCACGATCCGGGCCCCGACGGCCTGGTACTCGCCATCCCCGATCCCGATCCCGGCGCCCGCGCCGCTCTCGATCAGCACCTCATGACCGGCCGCGGCGAGCTCGCGCACGCCCGCCGGCACCAGTCCGACCCGATATTCATGAACTTTGATTTCGCGCGGAACGCCGATACGCATGAGCAACTCCCCCAGGGTTTGACTGCAAATGAGATTAAGGAGCGGCGCTGGCGGCAACTTGCGAAATCGCGGCGCTGGCCGGTGCGCACCGCAGAATCTGCGACATCTCGCCACTTTTATGGCAGAATCTGCCGCCCATGGAGCTCGACCGCTACGATCACGCCATCCTGCGTCGACTGCAGCAGGACGCCCGCATCACCAACGCGCGCCTCGCCAGTGAGGTCAATCTGTCTGAGTCCGCCTGCCTGCGGCGCGTCAAGGCGCTCGAGGACTCCGGGCTGATCGAGGGATACACGACGCTCGTGAACCCGCACCGGGCAGGCTACCCGGTGAACGTGTTCGTCAGCATCACGCTCGATCGGCAGAGCCAGTCGGGGCTCGAGGGGTTCGAGGCGGCGGTGCGCAGGATCCCGCAAGTGATGGAGTGCTACTTGATGACCGGCGAGCACGACTACCTGCTGCGACTGGTGGTGGCCGATCTGGATGATTTCGAACGCATCCACAGCCAGCACCTGACGCGATTGCCGAGCGTGGTGCGCGTGCAATCGAGCTTTGCGATGCGTACCGTGACGCGCTCTGCGGTGTTGCCGGTGCGTGTGGCCACGCCTCGATGAGGCCGCCGCGTACTGCCGGGATGCTTGGCGCCACGAGCGGCAGCCCGCAGATATGACCCGGAAATCCCCGCGCACCGTGCTGCTCGCCGCTTGGCGGTTGTCGGTGAGCTCGACCCCAATCATCGGCAAGGCTCAGCGCTGAGCCCCCGAAGGACGAGAGCAGATACACCCTGATGACACCCCTGCAGCCGATCGATGCCGTCCTGCTCGACATGGACGGAACGATCTTGAACTCGATCAAGGCGGCTGAGCGCATCTGGAGCGCCTGGGCGCAACGGCACGGCATCGACGTCGAGACCCTCCTGCCGAGGATCCATGGCGTTCAATCGGTCGAGACCATCCGGCGGCTCGCACTGCCGAGCCTCGATCCGGTGCGCGAAGCGGCCGCGATTACCCAGGCAGAAATCGACGATGCCGACGGGATCGAGGCGATCGCCGGGGCGGGCGAATTTCTCGCTGAGCTGCCTGCAGCGTGCTGGGCCGTGGTGACCTCGGCACCCCGGGCCCTCGCAATGCGTCGGATGCAGGCCGCCGGCCTGCCCGCCCCGGCGTTGCTGGTCGCCGCCGAGGATGTGCCGCAGGGCAAGCCCGCCCCGGACTGCTTCGAGCTTGCCGCGCGCAGACTCGGAACGACGGCCGACCGATGCCTCGTATTCGAGGATTCCCTCGCCGGAATCACTTCCGCAGAGCGCGCGGGCGCGACGGTGCTGGTGGTGACCGCGACCCACGACCGGCCGATGCCCATCAGGCACGAGAGCATCCGGGATTATCGCGATCTCATCCTGGCACGCTCACCCGACGGCTCGATCGCGATTCGCCACGCCCTCGTACCCAAGGGACCCTCCGCCGGCATTTCCTTCCGGTTGCGCGCACCGGCTGCGACTCGCCCCTCTCGCGCCTAGACTACACGGCGCCGGCGCACGACCAACGCCCCGCAGGTCTCACGAACGCGATCCGAATCGAGCGCGAAGTACCGGGCTCGCGAGCACCTGCGGATTGACCACATTGATCGGCGCGCCGGCCACGTACGCATTGATCTGGTCAAACACGTCCGCGAACTGCAGATCCCATTCCTCGCGCGTCACGTAACCGATGTGCGGTGTGAGGATGACGTTGTCGAGTTCAAGGAGCGGGTTCGACGCGCGCACCGGCTCCTCCTCGTAGACGTCCAGGGCTGCGAGCGCCGGGCGGCCGGCCCGCAGCGCCGCCAGCAATGCGCCGGCTTCGAGCAAACCTGCTCGGCTGGTGTTGACGAGCATCGCCGAGGGTTTCATGCGCGCCAAATCCTCGGCAGTGACGATGTGCCGAGTGGCCTCGACGAGCCGCATGTGCAGCGACACGATGTCGCAAGTCTCGAAGAACTGTGCCTTGCTCTGTGCGACAGCCCAGCCGTCGGCGCGCGCCCTTTCGCGAGAGGACTCGCGCGCCCACATCAGCACCTCCATGCCGAAGGCGCGCCCATAGGCAGCGACGGCTTTGCCGATGCGTCCGTAGCCGTAGATGCCGAGGATCTTGCCGCGCAGAGTCGTGCCCACGCCGGATTGCCACCGGCCACTCTTCAGGGACGCCATTTGTTGTGGAATCTGCCGCGCCGCCGCAATGATCAAGCCAAATGTCAGTTCGGCGGTGGCGTAGGAAGGCGTGCCGGGATGAAGATCGGAGGAGACGACGATCCCGAGGCGCGTGCACGCGTCGAGATCGATGTGTGGAAACACGCTGCGCTGACTGATCAGCTCCAACCGCGGCAGGCGTTCGAGAAGACTTCCTCGGATCTTCGTGCGCTCGCGGATGAGGACCAACGCCTCGGTGTCCGAGAGGCGCTCCACGAGCTCATCCTCATCGTCGAGGTGATCGTTCCAGATACGCACCTCTTGTCCCGCCAGACGCATGAAGCATGGCAGAGTTCTGAGCGTATCGAAGTAGTCATCCAGGATCGCGATTTTCATCGAACACAGACCTCGGGGCGTTTCACGGGTTCATCAGGAACGCTCGACCGTCGCCGGTGAGCCTCACCATTCCCGCTGCCGCCTCATCTGCGATCAAGCCGGCGGCACACTCGCTCTCCCAGAGGGACGGGCGCGGGCACGAAGTGCACACCTCCATGACCTCATCGTAGGTTCTGCGATGCTCGGCGATCCACTCGAGCGTCTGCGGTGTGAGGCAGTCGTTCGCGATACTCACGAGTGAATCAGGCGCCATTCGCTCGCGAGGCGGCGCGCGCCCCCAAAGCACTCGGCGTCGCTGCGAATGATGCCGTACAAAATCACACTGCAAGGATAGCCGCCAAGTGCAAAATCACCGCATTGCATGAGCTGACATCAGGGCAGCAGAACGATCTTGCCGACATGTTGGCCGGACTCCATCAGCGCATGCGCCTGCGCAGCCTCACGCAGCGGGAAGCGCTCGTGGATCGGCAGGTGCAGAGCACTGGCCTCGAGCAGCGGCCAGATCTCCCGACGCAGCGCCGCGGCGAGTTCACCCTTGCGCGCGACCGTTTGCGGCCGCAGCGTCGAGCCGCCGACCGTGAGCCGTTTACCCATGAGCAGGCCGAGATCGATCTCCGCCAATCGCCCGCCCTGCGTCGCGATGACGGCGATGCGCCCGTCCGGCGCCGCCGCGGCGATATCGCGCGCCACGTACGTCCCGCCCACCATATCGAGAATGACATCCACGCCGCGCCCCTGCGTCGCCTCGAGTGCACCGGTGACGAAGTCCGCGTCCTTGTAATTGATCGCAGCCTCGGCGCCGAGGCGCACACAGGCGGCGCACTTCTCCGCACTGCCGGCAGTGGCAATGACGTGCGCCCCGAATGCCTTGGCCAGCAGGATCGCCGTCGTACCGATGCCGCTCGTGCCGCCATGCACCAGCAGCCACTCCCCGGGGCGCAGATGCGAGCGCTCCCAGACGTTGTAATACACGGTAAAGAGCGTCTCGGGCAGGACCGCGGCCTGCTCGAGGCTCAACCCCTTGGGCACGGGCAGGCATTGGACGGCCGGGGCGAGCGCGTACTCGGCATACCCGCCCCCGGCCAGCAGCGCACAGACGGCATCGCCACGCTGCCACTGGCGCACCTCGGCCCCGAGTGCGACCACTTCGCCGGCGATCTCGAGCCCGGGGATGTCGCTCGCCCCGGGCGGCGGCGGATACGCGCCGCGCCGCTGCAGCACATCCGGTCGATTGACGCCCGCGGCGCGCACCCGGACCAACACTTCGTTCGGACCGGGCTGCGGCAACGGACGGCGAGCCGGCTGCAGCACCTCCGGTGCCCCGGGTGCCGTGATCTCGATGACCTGCATGCTCTCGGGCAACGCTGTCATGTCCGTACCTCCCCCTGTACCGCCAACGTACCGGCACGTCCCGACACGCGGCCGCAGTCGATCGGACAGCGCGGCAGCCGCGTCCGGTCCAGACCCGAGGCGTACGTGGCGAGATCCGTCAGGACCACACCACGCTCGCGCCACGCGCCGAGCAACCGCTCGAACCCCTCCAGGTACGCCCCGCCCTCGAGCTCCGCATGAAGCGTGAACACGTGATCGGTGCCCTCGGCGCTCACGCGCAGCAGATGCTCAATCGGATCGCTGCCGCCGAGATCCTCACGGCCGATCAACTCATCGAGCGTCGGCAGCGTGGTCGGCAGTTGCAGGACCGGCACTTCGCGCCCGCCGATGAGTGGAACGAAGGGGCCGCGACCGCGGGTATCGGAGGCGTACTGCATGCCGCGCTCGGCCTGCAGCGGCGGCACGTGAGCGTTCATCTGCCAACCGGCCGCACCGTGGGTCGCCGGCCCGTGGCCGAACACCCGAGCGAATTCCTCGCAGGCCAGATCGAACTGCCGGCGAGTCCATTCCCGGGAGGCGCGCGCCACGCCATCCTGCCACTTGACGTGGTCCCAGGTGTGCACGCCGACCTCGAAGCCACGGGCTTCGATCGCTTTCAACTCACCCTCGCAGCGCCGGCCGATGCGCGGGCCGGGCAGGAGCACGCCGTAGAGCAGCGTGCGCACACCGTAATGGCTGACCACCGAGGTACGGCGCACCTTGCCGAGAAAGCCGCGGCGAAATACGCGCTTCAGGGCCCGGCCGGTGTGATCCGGGCCGAGCGAAAAGAGAAACGTCGCCCGCGCCCCGCTGCGCTCGAGCGCAGCGGCGAGCCGCGGCACGCCCTCGAGCGTCCCGCGGTAGGTGTCGACGTCGATTTTCAGCGCGATCGTGTTCACGGCACCCCCGCAGCGGACGGCACGGCCCGCTCAGCCCAGCGTCACCGCGCGGCGCTGGAAATCCTGCGCCAGGCGCGGCAGATCGAGCGGTCCGGACGCGGTAACCGCCCGCAGAATGCGCAGCACCGAGCCATCGGCGCAGATCAACTGGCACTCTCCGTGCGCACCGATCAGCCGCGGCTCCCCCGGAGCCAGCGTCTGCGGCGCGAGGCGGGTGCGATGCAACCACCAGCGCTCGGCGCCCACCTGTCCGAACGCGCCCGGGAACGGCGGGGCGAGTGCCCGCACCAGGTTATGGATGCGCGCGGCCGGCCAGCGCCAGTCGATGCGGCCATCCTCCGGACGGCGCCGCCCGAAATACTGCCCGGGCACGATCGGCTGCGCTCGCCGCGGCGCTCGACCCTCGATCAGGCCCGGCAACGAGCGCACCAGCACCATTTCGGCCGCGGCGGTAACCTTGGCGTACACCTCGCGCGCCTCGTCGTCGGCCAGGATCGGCACTGCCTGCTGATCGACGATGTCCCCGGCGTCGGCACGGTCCACCATGTAGTGCAGCGTCGCGCCGATCTCGCGCTCACCATTGAGAATCGCCCAGTTCACCGGGGCGCGGCCGCGATAATTCGGCAGCAGCGAGCCGTGCATGTTCAGAGCCCCGCGCCGAGCGCACTTCAGCAGCGGCGCGGCGAGCATGGAGCGGTAGTAGAACGAGAAGAGAAAATCCACATCCAGCGCGGCGATCCGCTCGATGAACGGCGCATCGTTGGGATCGTCGGGCATCGCCACCGGCAGCCGGTAATCGCGTGCCGTCTCAGCGACGCTCGCAAACCACTGCGTCTCCTTCGGGTCATCCGCCACCGTGACCACCTGCGCCACTTCGATGCCGCCGGAGAGCAGCGCCTTTAAGCAGCGGACACCGACATCGTGGTAGGCGAAGACGACCGCGCGGGCGCTCAGGCTCACCGGCCGTCACCAGGCTCGTGCTCGGCGCGCAGCATCTCGGTGTGATCGATCTCGGCCTGCACGGCTGGCGGCAGCACCAGCGCCGGGCGTGCGGGGCGCTCGCCGCGCTCAAGTCCCACGCCGTGCTCGAGGATGGCCGTGACGGTGTAGCGCGGGCGCTGGCGCACCTGCTCGTAAATGCGCCCGACGTACTCCCCGACCATCCCGACGCTCACCAGGAGCACGCCGATGAAGAAGAACGCGAGACCGAACAGCGTGAACACGCCCTGCACTTCCGGACCGATGAACAGACGGCGGACCGCCAACACGACCACGAAGCCGAGGGAGATCAGCGCAATCAGGATGCCGAACATCGTGAAGAACTGCAGCGGCGCGACCGAGAAGCCGGTCATCAGATCGAAGTTCAGGCGAATCAGCCGGTAGAGCGAGTATTTCGACTGGCCGACGGCGCGCTCGGCATGCGCCACTTCCACCTCGGTCGGATGACGGGCGAAGGTGTAGCCGAGTGCAGGCACGAACGTGCTCACCTCGACGCAGCGATTGATGGCCTCGACGATCGAGCGGTGATAGCCGCGCAGCATGCAGCCCTGATCCGTGATGCGGATCTGCGTGGTGCGCTCGCGGATCCGATTCATCAGCCGCGAGGCCACCTTGCGCCAGTAGACGTCGTGGCGTCGGGCACGCACGGTGCCGACGTAGTCCGCGCCCTGGTCCATGGCCGCAACCACCTTGGCGACTTCCTCCGGCGGGTTCTGCAAGTCCGCATCGAGCGTGATGACGTAGTCCCCGCGCGCCTGCGCGAAGCCGGCGAGAATCGCCATGTGCTGGCCGGCGTTGCGCGTCAGGAGGACCACGCGGGTGTGATCCGGGCGGCGCGCGAACTGCTCGCGCAGCACCGCCGCGGAGCGGTCACGGCTGCCGTCATCGACGAAAATCACCTCGTACTGGCGTCCGAGCGCATCGAGCGCCGGATACAGCCGCTCGAACAACACCGCGAGTCCCGCCTCCTCGTTGTAGACGGGAATGACGATCGAGAGCGTTGCGCTCATCGCATCACTCCGCGCAGCACCTCGTTCACCGAGTCCACGACGCGCTCGACGTCCTCGAAACTCATCGCCGGAAACAGCGGCAGCGTGACGGTCTCGCGGCCGATGCGCTCGGCATTGGGGAACTGCCCCTCGCGGTAGCCGAGCGCGCGATAGGCGCTGAAGAGGTGTATGGCCGGATAATGCACCCCGATGCCGATGCCGCGCGCGGCCATCGCCTCGATGAACTCCAGGCGGCTGATGCGCATCTGCTGAAGCGGCAACCGGGCGGCGAACATGTGCCAGTTGTGCCCTTCATCGCCCCGCGCCGGCAGCCCCAGCGGTGCAGCCTCACCCCACAGCTCGAAGTAGCGTCCCGCCAGTTCGCGCCGGCGCGCATTGAATGCCTCCAGCTGGCGCAGCTGCCCGAGGCCCACGCAGGCCGCTACGTCGGACAGGTTGGCCTTGCCCCCAGCGAAGAATGTCTCGAACGCATCGGCGGTGATTTTCTCCTGCCCGTGGAAGCGCTGCAGCTCGAGCTCGTGCACCTCCTCCGGGGAACCGCCGACCACCGCGCCGCCCTCGATGCTGGTGATGTTCTTATTCGGATGGAAGCTGAAGCACACCAGGTCACCGAAGCTGCCGATGCGCTGGCCGCGATAACTCGAGCCCATCGCCTGGGCCGCATCCTCGATCACCCGCAACCGGTGCCGCTCGGCGAGCGAGTGGGTGCGCTCCAGATCGACCGGCAGACCGCACAGGTGCACCGGCATGATGGCGCGGGTGCGCGCGCTCACCGCCGCCTCGGCCTGCGCCAGATCGATGTTGCGGGTGTGCAGATCGACATCGACGAACACCGGTCGCGCTCCGGTGCGCACCACCACGTTGGCGCTGGCCACGAAGCTCATGGCCGGCACGATCACCTCATCGCCGGCCCCGATGCCGCACACGAGCAGCGCATGCTCGAGACTGGCCGTCGCAGACGTTTGGCTGCGCACCGGACGACCTCCGCAGTACTGCGAGAGCGCCGCTTCGAATGCCTTGACCTTCGGGCCGCTGGCGAGCCAGCCGGAACGCAGCACGTCGGCGACCTCACCGATCGTCTGCTCATCGATGCTGGGGCGAGTGAACGGCAGAAATGAGTTCATAGCGTTAGGAGCGAGCCACCAGGAACACACCGAAAATGATCACGAGGATACCGACCAGTCGCTCGGCATTGGGCGCCTCCCCGAGCAGCCACCAGGCGAGCGGAACCATCAGCACGTAGTTCAGCGAGAGCATCGGGTAGGCCTGGCTCACCGGGATGCGCGAGAGGCCCACCACCCAGGCGATCACCGAGATCCCGTAACAGGCGAGCGCGAGCCACAGCCACGGAACCGTCAGCAGTTGCAGCATACGCTTCGGGACGTCCACGCCGCCGCCAAACAGCGGCCCGGTCGCATCCGTGGCGGCCTTCAAGCCGAGCTGCGCGGCGAGATTCAGCAAGATTCCGGCGAGCAGAAACGCGTACACCGACCACTTCATTTGCGGGCCACCGCCACGGTGAAGCTATCCTCGCCAATCACCCGGCCCGGCAGACCCTGGGCGTGATAGCGCCGCCACACGGCCGGCGGGAAGAACGCCACGGCGTCCGTGCTGGCATCCCACTGCCGCACGAACTGCGCCGGCGTGGCGGTCATCAGTCCCGGCTGCCAGCGCTCACCCGGTCCGAGCTCCCCGGAGTAATTCACCAACGTCAGCAGCCGGCCGAGGTATGGCGGAATCGTCTGGCGGTACTGATTGACGCTGTAGAGCTTCGTGTCCGGATGCACCTCGGACTTGATCTGCTGCACCAGCTGATAGGCCGAGCGCGACGGGGGGATGACCGCGTACTGACAGAGCAGCGCCTGCCAGGCAAAGATGAAGGCGAGCGTGACGATGAGCGGGGTGGCAATACCAGCCGCGCCAGCCTCCTCGGCATTCGGCGCGGTGCGTCCGCCGAACGCGCAGGCCGCCACCGCCGCCAGAACGGCGGCGAGCGCCGCGGCGCCCCAGCCGATGGCATGCGGCGGGATGAACCCGTCGCGGTGATGCGCGTACACGAGCAGTCCGGCGGCCACGAACACCGCGAGCCCCGCTCCGGCCCACACCGAGCGCTCGAGCACGCGCGGCCGGCGCGTCAAGTACACCCCGGTGAGGGCTGCAAGCGGCGGAAACACCGGCAGGATGTAGGTGGCGAGCTTCGAGTCCGAGAGGGAGAAGAAGATCACCGTCAGGAGCGAATACAGCAGCAGGAACTTCAGCGGCTTGAAGTGTGCCACCGGACCGGGCTCGCGCCAGGCCGCGCGCACGGCGCGCGCAAGCGGCACGAGCCATGCGAACGCGCCGATCACCAACAGCGCGATGAAGTACCACCACGGCTCGACCCGCCGCGCCTCATCGGTGAGAAAGCGCTGAAAGTGCTCGTGGATGAAAAAATACTCGGCGAACACATGATTGCGCAGCGAGACCGCGACGAACCACGGGGCGGCGATCAGCACCATCAGCGGGATCCCGGCAAGCAGATGCAGCCGCCGCCAGGGGCGTGCGTCGCGCTCGAGCACGGTGTAGCCGACGAGCGCCATCCCCGCGAGCACGTACACCTCCAGTCCCTTGGTGAGCAGCGCCAGTGCCGCCATCGCCCAGGACAGCAGCATCCAGTTGCGCTCCGCACCCGAGCCCTGCGGCGAGCATTGGGCGCGGGTGAAGGCGAGCACCATTGCGGTGAGCCAGAAGGTCAGTCCCGCATCGAGTAGGTCAAGGTGAGCGATGATGCCGAAATACGGGCTCATCGCGAGCAGCGCGACTGCGAAGATGGCCGCGCGCCGATCGTAGAGGCGTGCGAGCCACGCGTAGATCAGCGCCAAGCAGCCGAAGCCGAGCCCGACGGTCCACAGACGTGAGGACCAGTTGCTCAGTCCGACCACCGAGTACACGGTGGCGGTCGCCCAGTACTGCAGCACCGGCTTCTCGAAGTACTTCAGCCCATCGAGCCGAGGCGTCACCCAGTTGCCGCTGGCCACCATCTCGCGCGGGATCTCCGCGTAGCGGCCCTCGTCCGGGTCGAACATCGGGCGCACCTGCAGCGTGACGAACCAGACGGCCGCCATCAGCACCCAGGCCCACCACCGTAGCCGTTGCGCCCGCATTTGCGCCGCACTCATAGACTCACGTCCCCCGTCATCGCCGCCGGCGAGCGCTCACAGCCCCGACGCCGAGGCGTTCAGCGCGTTGAAGCTGCCGAGCTTGACGTAGAAATCGATCGTGCGGCGGATCGCGGTGTCCATGTCGGTACTCGGGCGCCAGCCCAGATCGCGCTTGGCCGCCTCGATGGCCGGCACCCGCACTTGGATGTCCTGGTAGTACTTGCCGTAGTACTCCCCGGCCGACACCTCGATGATCTCGGTGCCCTTGGCCGCATCGCGCAGATCGGGGAATTCCTGGGCGATGCGGATGGTGCGCTCGGCGAGATCGCGGATCGAAATGCAGTTGTCGGGATTGCCGATATTGAAGATCCGCCGCGTCGCGCGCCCGTCGGTGTTCTCGAGGATGGTGAGCAGGCACTCGATGGCATCATCGATGTAGGTGAACGAGCGCTTCTGGTTGCCGCCGTCGACCAGTTTGATGGGCCGGCGGTACAGCACATTGGAGAGGAACTGCGTGAACACCCGCGAGCTGCCCTCCTTCGGCTCCTCGATGTTGTCGAGGTTCGGACCGATGAAGTTGAACGGCCGAAACAGCGTGTAGTCGAGGCTGTCGCGCACACCGTAGGCGTAGATCACCCGGTCGAGCAGCTGCTTCGAGGCGGCATAGATCCAGCGCTGCTTGTTGATCGGTCCGTACACGAGCGGACTGCTCTCCTCGTCGAGCACCGGATCGGGGGACATGCCGTAGAGCTCTGAGGTCGAGGGGAAAATCAGCCGCTTGCCGTACTTGACGCAGTGGCGCACGATCTCGACGTTCGCCTCGAAATCAAGCTCGAACACCTTCAGCGGGTGGGTCACGTACTGGGCCGGATTGGCGATGGCGACCAGCGGCACCACCACGTCGCACTTCTTGACGTGATACTCGACCCACTCCTTGTTGATGGTGATGTCACCCTCGACGAAGTGGAAGCGATTGTCCTTCGGCAGATCCCCGAGCTTGTTGTCCGAGAGATCGATGCCGTAGACCTCCCAGTCGCGCTCGCGCAGGATCGCCCCGGTGAGCGCGCTGCCGATGAACCCATTCGCGCCGAGAATCATGATCTTAAGTGCCATGGAAGCCCTTCGTGCCCGGTCCACCCCGGGCGCACAATAAAAAAGAAGAATTTTAGCAGCTTCCCGCGGGCGCGCATGCGCACTTACCACCTGCGGCGCGCGCACGCGACCGCAGGTGGCGCGCGCGGGCCGCGCAGCCTCAGAAGCGCAAACCCACCGTGAGCGGGACGAAGACCGTCGGCTGCGTGGTATTGATGCGCTGGTAGCGCGCCTCGATGAAGAAAGTCTGCCCATCGCGCAGCAGAAAATCGAGCCCCACCCCAGCATTCCAGGACATGCGGGTGGAACTGGCGCTCGCGACCACGATATCCCCGGGGACGAGCCCGTAGTTGCAGTAACCAAACCACGGATCGCACACGTACGTGCCGTACGCGACGGTTTGAGTGAGCGCGACGTGCATGTGATCGATGCCGACACCGGCCACCGCAAAGCCGCTCACCCACGGTGTGATGGGCCGCTTGAACTCCCCATCGACGTTCAGGCCGAACAGCTCGCCGTAGCCGCCATCGATCTGGGTCTGATCGGCGAGCTCATTGATGGCGATCAGGTTGCGGGTGGCGTCGAATCGGCTGTACTCGAGGTCTGCTCGCAGTGCGAACGGCCCCTGCGGATCGGGCTTCCAGCTCAAGCCTCCGCCCAAGGTGACGCCGCCCTGAAAGAACTCCGAGGTCGAGCCCACCGTCGGGCTGTAGCCGATCTGCAGATGCCAATGCACCGGCTCGACCGGCGCGAAGGTCTGATCGTAGTACGTCTGCGCCAGGGCGCGGCCGGATAAGCCGAGCAATGCCAGCGCGCCGAGCGGAAGAAGATGACGGTTCACGGAACGGACTCCTTAGGGCGCTCCCGGGCGCCTCACTGCGCCGCTCGCCGCGCCGCGGCCCTCAGGCCGCGCGCAGCTTGCGTTTGACGATGTGTGCAATGTCGCGCATCTCCTCGATGCCGAGCGCGAGCGCACAAGCAAAGAACGCACCGGCGCCGGCTAGGATGACCAACGCCAGTGCACCGAGTTTCGGCCAGAATGGCCCGGACTGCCAGTGCGCGAGCGGCCAGTGCAATCCGCCCCAGCAGATCAGCGCGAGCGCCGCGCTGGCGATGCCCAGGCGCGCGAGCATCGAGAACATCTCGCGCGAGGCGAGCCGGCCGAGATGCCGGCGCATCAACGCGTAGAGCAGCAGGAAGTTCGCCGTCGCCACCACGGCGACCGAGAGCGCGAGCCCGCGCACCCCCCAGTGCACGACCTGCGTGGTGAACCAGCACAAGAGCAGATTCAGCCCCATCGCACTTAAGCTCACGATCATCGGTGTGCGGCGCCGGTCGATGGCGTAGAACGCATTGACCAGCACCTTCAGCGCCGCGTATCCACACAGTCCAAGGGCATAAAAGCGCAGCGCCGAGGCGGTTTGGCGTGCATCGTAGGGGCTGAAGCGGCCGTGTTGGTAGAGCACCGAGACGATCGGGCCGGAGAGCACCATCAGCCCAATGGCCGCCGGAATCGTCATGAAGAACACCATGCGCAGGCCGCGCGCGAGCTCGCTGCGAAATCGCTCCCGATCGCCAGCGACCGCCAGACGTGAGAGCATCGGCAGCGAAACGGTGCCGAGCGCCACGCCGAACATCCCGATCGGGAACTGCATCAGCCGAAAGGCATATCCGAGCCAGGAAATCGGCCCGTTGCCGAGCATCGAGGCGAATGCGGAGTTCACCACCACGTTCACCTGCACGGTGCTCGCGGCGATCACCGAGGGCCCCATGATCAGCAGCATGGCCTTCACGCGCGGGTCGCGCCAGCGGAAATCTGGCCGGTAGCGGTAGCCGAATCGGCGCAGAGCGGGGATCTGCACGCCAAGCTGCAGCAGGCCCCCGACCAGCACGCCCACCGCGAGCGCGACGGTCGCCTTCGGCCCGAAGTGCGGATCGAGCCACCAGCCAAGACCCGCCCCGGTGAGGATCAGACCGAGGTTGAAGAACGTCGAGGCGAGCGCCGGGACGCCGAACACGTTGCGCGCGTTGAGCATCCCCATGACCAGCGCGGCGAGCGACACGATGAGAATGAACGGATACATGATCCGCGTCAGCTCGACGGTGAGAGCCGCTTTGGCCGGTCCGAACCCCCACCCGAGCAACGCCACCAGCCACGGGGCGAGCAGGATCCCGATCAGCACCAGAGCGCTGACCACGACCGCCGTCAACGTCACCACCTTGTTGGCGAGCTGCCAGGCGGTCGCATCGCCCTCGCGCGCCGCGGTCTTGCTGTACGTGGTGACGAAGGCGGTCGAGAGCGCCCCCTCACCCACCATGTCGCGCAGCAGATTGGGAATCCGAAAGGCGATGAAGAAGACGTCCATCAGCCGACCGGCACCAAAGAGTGCGGCGAACACCTGCAGGCGCACCAGCCCAAGGACGCGGCTGCACAGCACCGCCAGCGCGACGACCCCGGCCGCCTTGGTATTGAGCCGCTCGCCCGGCGCGTCGGCACCCGCCGCAGATTTCGTGGACGCCATGGACGGGCCGTTCAGCGCCGGCCCGCGCCGGGCCCTGCGGCCCCCGGTGCAGAGCACTGCCCACCGCTCCGCGGAGCGAATCGCACTGTCAATGCCCTGCTCATCTTCTGCGCCTACCGATGGATCGAAATGCGCCGAGCGACGGCGCGCCGATGCGAAGCATAACGGCGCGCGCCGCGCCGTGCACCGGGCAGCACCCCATGCTCAATTCTCCCCGGCGATCCGCACGACGTAGCGGCCCTTCGCCCGACCGGCGATGAGCTCCTGAGCGGCCTCGGCCACCTGCTCCAGAGAGATCACCGAGCGCACCAGCCGCGACTCGAGCCGAGGCGGCTTCCAGGGGCCGGCGAGCAGCCCCCACAGCGCCTCGCGCCAGGGCCGCGGCACCTGCACCGAATGGATACCGAGCAGGCTCACGCCGCGCAGAATCAGCGGCATCACCGTGGTGTGCAGCTGCGCGGACTGCGCCAGTCCGATGCACGCGATGTTGCCCCAGGGCCTGACCGTGCGGGTCAGATACGCCAACACCTCGCCGCCGAGGTTGTCCACCGCGCCGCCCCATACCGCCTTCTCCAGCGGCTTAGTGCCCGTCTCGAGCGCGCTGCGCTCGAGCACGCTCGCCGCTCCAAGATCGCGCAGGTACGCGGCCGCCTCCGGTTTGCCGGTGAGGGCCGCGGTCTTGAAGCCCGCCCCGGCAAGGAGCATCAGAGCGATGCTGCCGACCCCGCCGGTCGCGCCGGTCACCACGATCGGCCCCTGGGCCGGCTCCTGATGGTTCTCGAGCATGCGCCGCAGGGCGAGCGCCGCGGTGAAGCCCGCCGTGCCGAGCGCCATCGCCTCGAACAGGCTCAATCCCACCGGCAGTGTGAGCAGCGCATCGGCCGGCACGCGCGCGTACTCGGCGAGTCCGCCATCGAGCCACTCCCCGAGACCGGCGCCCGTGGCGATCACCCGGTCCCCCGGCGCGAAGGCGGCATCCTCGCTCGCCTCGACCACGCCGGCGAGATCGATGCCGGCCACGCGCGGATAGCTGCGCATGATCGCGCCGCGGCCGGTGATGGCGAGCGCATCCTTGAAGTTCAGCCCCGAATAGGCCACCCGAACGCTCACCTCGCCGGCGCTGAGCGGCTGGTGCTCGAGCGCCTCGAGCGTCGCGCGCACTCCGGCCGCTCCCTGATGGACACGTATGGCGTTGAACGAGGACATGGGCTCATCCGGCGGCAACTTCGCAAGCATCATTGTATCGACGCGGCACGCCGCCGTGGATAAACCCATTCGGATGAAGTAGTGTGTCGGGCCTTGTTTTTCAATTACTTGGGTAACCGTGATGACCCACGCACTGATCTGCGAGGCCCTGCGCACGCCGTTCGGCCGCTACGGCGGCGGGCTCGCCTCGGTTCGTACCGACGACCTGGCAGCCCTGCCGCTGCGCGCGCTGATGGAGCGCCATCCGCGACTCGACTGGGAACGTCTCGATGATGTGTCCCTCGGCTGCGCCAATCAGGCCGGCGAGGACAACCGCAACGTGGCACGCATGGCCGTGCTGCTCTGCGGTCTGCCGGAGAGTGTCCCGGCCTGCACGGTGAACCGATTGTGTGGCTCGAGCCTCGATGCCGTTGCGATCGCCGCACGAGCCATCGTCTCCGGCGAGGCGCAGTTGATGATCGCCGGGGGCGTCGAGAGCATGAGCCGCGCCCCATTTGTCATGGGCAAAGCCGAACAGGCGTTCGACCGCAGCGCGAAACTCGAGGACACCACCCTCGGTTGGCGCTTCATCAACCCCATCATCCAGAGCCGCTTCGGCATCGACTCCATGGCGCAGACCGCGGAGAACCTGGTGGCCGAGCGGGGCATTTCCCGAGCCGACCAGGACGCCTTCGCCCTACGGAGCCAGCAGCGCTACGCACGGGCTCAGGCGCGCGGGTTCTTCGCCCGCGAACTCGTTCCCGTGACCCTCGAGCGCCGCAAGCAGCCGACGCTGCGCATCGATGCGGACGAACATCCGCGTCCTGACTCCACGCTCGAGACGCTCGGTAAGCTCAAAGGTGTGGTGCGCCCGGACGGTTCGGTGACGGCAGGCAACTCCTCGGGCATCAACGACGGTGCCGCCGCGGTGTTGCTGGCTAGCGAGTCCGCCGCGGCGCGTTACGGTCTGACGCCACGTGCACGCATCCTCGGCAGTGCTGTCGCCGGCGTGCCGCCGCGCATCATGGGCATCGGGCCGGCGCCGGCCACGCGCAAGCTCCTGGAGCGCACTGGCATCGCCCTCGGCACCGTCGATGTGATTGAGCTGAACGAGGCCTTCGCCGCGCAGTCCCTGGCGGTGCTGCGCGAGCTGGGCCTGCCGGATGATGCCGAGCACGTCAATCCCAACGGCGGTGCGATCGCAGTGGGGCACCCGCTCGGAGCGAGCGGTGCGCGGCTCGTGGCCACCGCGTTGAGTCAGCTCGAGGCCACCGGCGCTCGGCGCGCGCTGTGTACCATGTGCATCGGCGTCGGCCAGGGGATCGCGCTGCTGCTCGAGCGGGTCTGAACCCTCAGCGGATCCGCACGCGCAGCGGCTGAAGTCCCGTGCAGGTCGCCTCGAGCAGATCGCCGCGCTCGACGGGACCGACGCCCGCAGGCGTCCCGGTGTAGATCAGATCGCCCGGCGCGAGCGCCCAGGCCGCCGACAGCTGCGCGATGATCTCCGGCACGCTCCAGGTCATCTCCCCGAGCGCACTGCGTTGACGCTCCACGCCGTTGACGCACAGGGAGATCTGCCCCTCCAGGGGCGCCCCCGCCTGCGCCGCGACCGTGATCGGTCCGAGCGGCGCGGCGTGATCGAACCCTTTGCCGATGCACCAGGGGGCCGAGCGCTTCTTCATCTCCGTCTGCAGGTCCCGGCGGGTCATATCCAATCCGACGGCATAGCCGAAGACGTGCGGCATCGCCTCATCGGCCGCGATGTCCCGCCCGCCGATCCCGATGGCAACCACCAGCTCGACTTCGTGATGAAAGTTGTGCGTCAAGCTCGGATAGGGGACCTCGCCCACCGTGCCGGCCTCGACCGGCACGAGCGCATCGGCCGGCTTCATGAAGAACACCGGCGGCTCACGGCCCGTGCGGCCCATCTCCTGCGCATGTGCCCGGTAATTCGAGCCCACGCAGTAGATGCGGTGTACCGGGAAGCGTGCGGATGTTCCGACGAGCGGCGCGCTGACCAGCGGCGGCGGTGCAAACACGTAAGTCATGGCAGCATCGTTACCATAATGGTTACCACGGGGGTGGGGGTGGCGAGTCTAGCTGTACCGCGGCGCACGCGTCCAACGGGCGCCGCCGGCTCACTGATTACATGCGACCGGCGAGGATCCGCGCCGGCAGCAACACCAGCGCGCGCAGAAATTCGAACACACCCTCGACGACGATCCCGATGAGACGCTGCGGCAACAGCAGCAACCAGACCATTGGCCATAGCACCAACGCGAGAATCGCGATCGGCCAGCACACCACGAACAGCACGAGCCACAGCAGCACCTTTAACATACCCCCCTACGCTATTCCGATTGCAGTCGCCGGACAAGCCAAGCTCAGGCGCCGAGCGCGAGACCTCGCTGTTGCGCTGCACCGACGGCTCGAGCGGGCCCAGACACGATGGCCCGCGAACCACACCGAGCGCTCTGACCGCCGAGACGAGGGTCTGGCTCACCGACCCGCGCCTGCGCGCCCACACCGCAAATCACCACGGCGCGATTCGTTTCGTCGCGCGGCCGAGGGCGTTCGCCGCAAATGGCACCACGCTCCCCAGCGCCTGGGCCCCCGCGACGGATGGATGGGGCATGATACGGGCGCGCCCGGCCCTGCGAATCAGTCCACCAAAACTCGTGCCGCGCGCAGGAGGAGCACCCGAATGAAGCACGTTGTTGCGCTCGCGGCAGTATTATCACTCGCCGCGTGTGACGCTTGCATTTCCCCCGCGCTCGCCGCGGGCCCCCAGGCGCCGGCCCCCACGGCCGCGACAGCCTCCGCATTGTTCACGCCCCATGCGGTGAAGAGTTACGGCACCGTCACCGTCGGCGGCCACAAGATCGCGTATGAAGCGGTCGCCGGAACGATCATCGTGCACCCCAAGGGCTGGGACGATGCCGCCACGCCGAGCAGCGGCAAGCATGCGCTCGGCATGCCGGACGGTCCGCCCGTGGCCTCTGTGTTCTATGTCGCCTACTTCAAACGCGGCGTACCGGCGCACGGCCGGCCGGTCACTTTCCTCTACAACGGTGGTCCGGGCTCCTCGACCGTTTGGTTGCACATGGGCGCTTTTGGCCCCGTACGCGTCGTGACGAACAACGATACCCAAACGCCCGCCGCCCCCTACGGCCTGGTGAAGAACCACTATAGCCTGCTCGATGCGACCGACTTGGTGTTCATCGACGCCCCCGGCACCGGCTACAGCCGCATCGAGGGCAAGGGTGCGGCCAAGGCGTTCTACGGCGTCGACCCCGACGGCCACGCCTTCGCCTCATTCATCACCCAGTTCCTCTCGCGCTATAAGCGTTGGAACTCCCCGAAGTACCTCCTCGGGGAGAGCTACGGCACGCCACGCTCGGCGGTACTGATCAAAGATCTGACGCTCGACCGCAACGTCGATTTCAACGGCGTGATTCTGCTGTCACAGATCCTGAATTTCTCGCTGAATGACGACGCACCCGGCTCCGATCCCGGTGTCGAACTGCCGTATGAACTGGCCCTGCCGAGCATGGCAGCGACCGCCTGGTACCACCATGCGCTGCCCTCGAGCCCGCCGAACCTGCGCCCGTTCCTGAAGGAAGTCGAGCACTTCGCGATGGGCAAATACGCCGACGCCCTGGCGCAGGGCGCGAGCCTGCCCTCGGCCGAGCGAGAGAGCATCGCCGAGCAGATGCATCAGTACATCGGACTGCCGGTGTCCTACCTGTTGAAGGCACGTCTGCAGGTGAGCGGCCCGGAATTCGAGCACGAACTGCTCACCAACGAGGACATGACCACCGGCCGGCTGGACTCGCGCTTCGAGGGTCCGTCGATGGATCCGCTCAGCCGCACGGCGTTCTACGATCCGCAGTCCGCCGCGATCAGCTCCGCCTATGTGAGCGCGTTCAATGCGTATGCGAGCAAGGATCTGCACTATCCGACGAATCTGCGCTATCTGCCGGAGATCAACGCCCACTGGAACTTCATGCATCGTCCGCCGGGGGCCCGCATCAAACTGCCGATCGCAACAAACGTCATGCCGGACCTCGCCGCCGCGATGAAATACGACCCGCTGCTGAAGGTGATGCTGAACGGCGGGTACTTCGATCTGGCCACGCCGTTCTGTGAGGGACTTTACGAGATGCACCACCTGCAGATCCCAAGCAGCCTGCAGTCGAACATCTCGTACGACTACTACAAGTCGGGGCACATGATCTACGTGAACATTCCCGCTCTGAAGCAGCTGCACGCCAACATTGCGGCCTTCATCCGCAAGACCGACAACGTTTCAGGAGGCTGACCATGAGCGACACCAAACGAAGCCGTTTCATCCGGCGCGCTATTGATGTGCTGGCGGTCGGCTCGGCGCTGACGCTGGCCGCGGCCGCCGCTCCGGCGATGGCAAAGCCGGCGCAAGCGGTGCCGAGGACCGCCCACGTGAACCCGTACTTCAGCACCGCGACCAGCACCACTTCGGGCACGGTCAAGGTCGAAGGCAAGACGATTCACTACCGCGCCGTAGCCGGAATGATCCTAGTACACGCCGCGGGCTGGAACGATGCCACCGACTCCTACGGGACGGCAGGAAAGCCTGGAAAGGGGAAGCAGTCGTCCGAGTCCTCGATGTTCTACGTGGCTTATTTCAAGGACGGCACCAACCCGAACAAGCGCCCGATCACCTTCCTCTACAACGGAGGCCCGGGCTCCTCGACGGTGTGGCTGCACATGGGCGCATTCGGCCCGGTGCGGGTCGTCACCAGTGACCACACCCACACACCACCAGCGCCCTACCAACTGGTGAACAACCAGTACAGTCTGCTCAACTCCAGCGACCTGGTATTCATCGATGCGCCCGGAACCGGCTACAGCCGTGTACGCGGCCCGAACCCGGCCAAGCATTTCTTCGGCGTCGATCAGGACGTGCACGCGTTCTCGCAGTTCATCACGAAGTTCCTAAGCCAGTATGGACGCTGGAATTCACCGAAGTATCTGCTCGGGGAAAGCTACGGAACCCCGCGATCCGCGGCCCTCATCAACGTGCTCGAGACGCACGACAACGTCGACTTCAACGGCGTGATCCTGCTCTCGCAGATCTTGAACTACAATGCATCGACGGGCTTGGCGCAGTACGACCCAGGGCTCGATCTGCCCTACGAGCTGGCGCTACCGAGCATGACGGCCACAGCGTGGTATCACCACAAGCTCCCCGACAGCTCGCAGCCGCTGAAACCGCTGCTTGCTAAAGTCGAGCAGTTTGCGATGACAGACTATGCCCAGGCACTGCGGGACGGCTCGCAGCTCAGCGCCTCGAAATTCGCCGCGATCGCCGCTAAACTGCATGAGTACACTGGACTGCCTGTGGAATACATCGAGAAGGCGAACCTGCGCATCGATGGTGGACAGTTCGAGCACGAGCTGCTCGCCGATCAGGACGAAACGACGGGGCGGCTGGACACCCGCTTTGCGGGACCCTCGATGAATCCGCTCAGCGAGCGCGCCGCCTACGACCCGCAGGCTGCGGCCATCAGCTCCGCCTACGTGTCGGCATTCAATGCCTATGTGCACTCGGACCTGCACTACGGTGAGGGCATGAAGTACCTGCCGGAGATCCCGCTGTGGCGCACTTGGGATTTCAAACACCATGCTCCCGGGGTGTCATACGGGTTCCCGCAGGCACTCAACGTCATGCCGGACCTCGCGAGCGCCATGAAGTATGACCCTGATCTGAAGGTCATGCTGAACGGCGGTTATTTCGATCTCGCCACGCCCTTCTACGAAGGCATTTACGAGATGGAGCATCTGCCCATGCCGCGCAATCTGCAGGCCAACATCCAGTACCACTACTACCCGACCGGGCACATGATTTATGTTCATGTCCCGTCTCTGAAGACACTGCACGACAACATCTCGGCCTTCATCGCCTCGACCGAGAGCCCGTAGTCATCGAACGCTCGTTGGCGCCCGGCGGGAGCCCTCTCGCCGGGCGCGTTCTTTTTCACGCTCTACTGCGTCCTCACCGCGCCGCGGAGGGATCGGCGCTGGCGCCCGCCACTGCGGTCCATGCTCGATGTTCCAGATCCGATGTCGGATCGAATCCCGCCGCGTATTCTGCTTACAATGGCGGCACGCCGCTGCTGACGACGCGACGTTGATGCCATAGGGAGGCGAACCCGCCCTTCTCATCGTGTTTCGCGCTCTCGCCTGCGCGTTCAAGTCCAACCGATGCACCATGGTGACCCGAACACCCGGCTGCACCCCCGCCCACCAAAGCCGGCAATCTCCTATGGGAACAGGCATGTCATCGACATGACCTGTACGGCGCGGTGTCGCAATTGTGACTAGCCGCCTCACCAGGTGCCGCGCACGGACCGGGGTCGACATGGGCTGCTTCTGCCACATCGCAATGGATATTCATCATCGACCCTCCGTCGCTCTCCCACGGTCCCGCCGTGTGCATTAACACCCGCGGCAAGTCAAGGTACGTACGGACCTCCGCGACCTGAAGTACGATCAGATACCCGAGCCGGCGCGGATTACAGAACGGCTGCGACGCATTCAGAGGAGACCGTCTGATGCTGAATGGGGGAAAGTCATCCTTAACGCACCGTAGTGCGCGTGCACGTATGTTCGGTATCCACCGTTTCGCGGTCCTGCTCCCGCTCGCGGTGGCGCCGGGCATGGGAGTGTTCAAGTCGCTCCCGCCGACGCTGCGCGCCTCGCCGTTGTGCGCAGCCTATATTGCCCTGGATCAACGTTGGGCAGAGGAGCGTCTGGCCGCAAATCATCGGCTGAGAGCTGGCGCAAAGCGCACGGTCGACGCCCAGGTCACACAGGAGGACCGGCAGAAACTGTGCAATAAGCCGTATTTCTCCCGATGGAACCGCCAATATGTCTTCCAACGCCGCAAGTGGCGGCGCAAACTCTCGGAAGCGTACCGGAGTCTCTTGCACCGACTGCACGGGGCTTCCCGCAGGCACCTTATCCGCGACGAACGTCGGTGGAAACGCTATCACGCCCGGGGGCTCCTCAATCCGCTAAACAGCGCGAATGGGTATGTCGCTCGCGTGACGCGATTAAATGAGCTGGCGCGAGATTTATCAGTCGGACCGTATCCGTTCATCAGTGACCACATGATCATCAAGAACACATTCTTCTCGTCGGGCGCCTCTATCGCGCACGTTCACTATCCTCAGTTCGACAATGGTGTTCTCGGTGCTGCGACTGCCAACGGTTTCTTCGCTCATGCCGCGCGAAGTGCGGTTCGCCGATTCAACCGGCTTGCGTCGCAGGTGTTTTCAGTTCCGCTGCCACCGGGATCCCGATTCCCGGTCGCCTATAATCTAAGTCAGTGGTTTACGCTGCATCGTCCGAGTCGTACACTTGTGGACATCGACCTGATCACATCGCAATTTACCGGGGGCGCCGGAGAATACGGCGGCGAGCGCAGCTACCTATTCGACCTGCGCACCGACAAACGCGTCTCTCTGCAGCAGATCTTCAGGTCAGGGTCGAATTGGCGGCATCGTCTCGCCCATATCGTCGATCGAGATTTTCAGCAGCAGTTCGCGGCACGCGGATCGAAATACATCAGCCGCCAGAACATCGTCCAGGCGCTACGGCACCCTACGAATTATTTCTTCACCCGCGAAGCGCTCGAGATCGAACTCGATTATAACTGGCCGACGGTGCATTTTGCGGTCAAAATCTCTTATGCGCAGATTCGCTCTCTCTTGAGGCAACACGGATTGCTTGCCGATGCAGCGCTCGTTGCGCCCTCAGGTACGCCTCATTGATGAGCGGATTGCCGGACGCCCTGAACAACCTTTCGGCGCATCAACCGGAATGTGGCGACTTGCCTCAGCGTCCGCGCGCCGACGCATGACTGGGTGCTCAGCCGCAGACCTCCGGGATGGGACGAGGCTCGGCCTTGCAGTAAAACGTACTCGCCATACGGCCTCACGTCGGCGCCTTGATTCCTCACGGATCGGACGCGTGAGGGAGCGAGCCCACCGCTCAACCGATTCTGTTCGGAAATTCAGGTCTTCCTCGACGGGAGATCCGAATTCATTAGGACGTCTCGCCTCCTCGAGTCAGGCGAGTATCGTTCCGAACGGAAGACAGCCCATGAAGGCGTCCTCCGCACCACTTCGCGCTGCACCCTCACGCAAGCGCCGGACCCACAGGTCCGCATTGGCCATCTGCAGTATGATCTCAGCGCACCGCGTGCGGCGCCATGATCTTCGCCAGCATATTCACCGTGCCCGGGATCCGCACCAGGTGCGGGTAGCGCGGACCGCCAAAGTAGCTGACTGCGACCGCGTGCACCCACCCGTCCTGCGCAACCGTGAATTGCGTCGGAATATGGTTGCGCTGCGCCTGCGTGAGCACGTCATTGAGCACGGATGCTGAGAAGCTCTGTCCGTTGACCGCGATGAGCTTCATCCCCGGGGACATGCCAGCATTCCATGCCGGTGAGCCCTCGCGCACATCGGCAAGAGTCCCCGAGCCGTCTACGGTGAACCCATAGGTCAACCACTGATAGTCGGTGTGGTGCGTATCCTGCGCCGCCGTGATGAACGGATTGGGCTTGGCGGTGTATACCAGGCGCCAGCCGGAGCGCTTGAGCTCTCCGGTGGGCGGCAACTTCGCGACCTCGTACACATGCCGCTGGAAGAACGCGTGCCAGTCGTACGGGCAGACTTCATTGAGCAGATGCTCGATATTCGCGCGCGTATACGTCTTGGTGATCGGACCGGTGAGCTTGGGCTCCGAGTACAGGTGCCAGAAGTCATCGAGCGACTTCATGCCGTCCGTGCGCGCACGGATGATAGTGTCGACGTCGAGCCAGAGCAGCTCGCCCTCTGTGTAGAAGTCCCCAGCCGAACGCCGCAACGACGGATATTCGCCGGTCGCCGTCATGTAGAAATACGGCGCGCCGGTGGTCAGGTCGATCAATGGCTCGGTGTCGCGGCCCGGCTCGGTCGCCATTTCGGAGTAGATCATGGCCAGGTATTGCGGGTATTCGCTCGGCTTGCGGATGCCGCTGCGGAATGAGAGCAGATCCCCGAGGTACTGATTCATGCCCTCGTAAACCCACAGCAAATCGGTGCGCTGCGGAATCTGGTAGTTGTCCGTCGTCAGGTCCCACGGCCGGCGGTATTTTCCGTTCCAGGAATGCGAAAACTCGTGCGGGACTAAGTCCCCGCCGAGCAGCTGCTGATCGGGATTCGTCATGAAATCGGCCGACGCACGGTCATCGCTCGACTGATGGTGCTCGATGCCATCGAAACTGATGTGGTTCGACATCGCCAGCAGCGCGTGATAGTCGTCCCAGTGACGCGAGCCGTACAGCGCGAACGCCTCATCTGGCAGGCGTTTGTACGCCGCCAGAAGTTTCGCTGGGACATCGAGCTGCTGCGGCGCGTCGGCAAACATATCGAGCCACATGTGGGCATCACCCTGATGCCACAGCTGGACCTTGCGGTAATAGCGGCCCATGAACAAAGGAGAGTCACCGACATACGTGAGAGGCTCTTCGGCGAAATTCACGCGCTGTCCGACCCGGCTCACCGTGGTGAGCGCCGTTCCGTAGCCCCAGCCCCTCGGCAGGATGATGCTCGCCCGCAGGTAGTAATGATGGTAATTGATGTCGTCCTGATAGAAGAATGCCCGTGTCCAGCATATGGTGGCGAGATTCGGTGTCGCACGCTCGCTCGTGCCGCCGTTCAGCAACATCGTGAACCGCACTTTGATCGAGTGCACACCAGCGGGCACCATCACGTGGAAGGCGTACATGTCGACCTTGTCGCGCCGCCAAACCAGCCTCTGCCGGTCGGCACTCACCGTCAGCTGCGAGATATCCGCGAGCACGCCGGCCGGCGAGTGGTAGCCGGGAATCCACTTCGGATAGACGAAGGTGAACGGACCCGGGCGCACCGGAATATGCATCGTTGAAATGGCAATGCCGCGCCCGGCCATGCGTGCATCGAGAACCAGCGTCTCGGGATTCGCCTCAGTGGCGTACGGCACGGCATGAGCATTGGGCTCCGGGATCAGGCCGGCGGCGCTTACCGTACCGCCAAACCCCAGGGCGACGGCGGCCAGGATCGAACACATCGACTTCAACGTCACAATGATCTCCTTCCCCACGGATCTTCGCCCGCCGGTGTCCTCCAGCGGCGAGGCAGACCGGCACTATGCAACCGGCGGCGAAGATTGGTGTTCTCTGCCGCCGAAAATTGCGATGGGCCGTTCGCTCGGCACGACGGTACGTGCCGTCGTCATGGAAAAACATTCGGCGGTGCCAAGATCTTCTCGTGCAAGGCCCAAGCCGTGGAACTCACAGGGGCGGCGCCATATTCGCCATGAAATCAGCACGCCCCTCCTTGCGCCGGCGATGGAAGGAGGCGGTCTCACTGCCCTTGGCGCAGCCGAGGGGTCTGTTGCGGTTCGCCGGAAGCGCCGCCACAGACCGAGCGAGCCGCACCGCGGGCTCAAATCTGCGCCGCACGGTTGCAGCCGACCTCCCGCAGGGTCATGATCTGACCCTCGCACCCTGAGCCGGCGATTCGGAAGCGGGTTTGGGGAGGCGCGCCGGGCAGTTGCAGCATTGCCGTCGGGCCGGCACCTTCGACGGCATGCGCTGCCGAAGACTGCCGCCCGAGCAGCGGCGGGGCGGCTGCGGTGAGACCCTGCGAATACTCGAACAACGACTTCAATACATCACGGGCAGGAGTGGGCATGAGCAGCAATCTCTCAGGTGACACTCAGGGTGCGTCGGCGAATCGTCCCATGACACCCCTGGGACGGGGTCTGCGTCGACTGATCCCGCTGGTGCTCGGCCTCGCGGTGCTGGCGCTGCTCGCCATGGTCCTGCCCGGACCGATGTACCGGCTGGGCGCGGTCGGACTTGGAGCGGCCTTTGGGCTCATCCGCTACGGCGCCTACGGCGGCATAGCGGCCATCGCGCTGGGTGTGCTCGCGCTTCTCCTCTGCGCTGTCACCAAAGCGTCCGTGCGACCCATCGCGTTGACACTCCTGGCCATCGTGTTAGGGGCAGTCGCCTGGGGCGTTCCCTACCTGTGGCTTAAGAAGGCCGAATCGGTTCCGGCCATTCACGACATCACTACAGACACTCGCAATCCGCCTCAATTCCTACCCGACGTGATCGCCTTGCGCACAGCGGCCCATGCGGTGAACTCTACCGTTTACGGCGGTCCTCAGGTGGCAGCACTGCAGCACGCGGCTTATCCTGATATCCGGCCGATGATCTTTCCGCAACCGCCCGCCACGGTCTTCGCGGCAGCGCTGAACACCGCAAAACGCATGGGTTGGACGCTCGATTCCGAACATCCGCGCAGCGGTATCATCGAGGCGAGCAGCACGACACTGTGGTTCGGCTTCACGGACGATGTGGTGATCCGGATCGAGCCTCAGTCCGAGGGGACCCGCTTGGATATCCGATCGGAATCGCGCATCGGGGAAAGTGACGTCGGGCGCAATGCCGAACGTATTCGGCGCTTCCGCACCCTATTGTATCGTCGGCTCGGGCTGCCGGCGCCAAGGGTTCCCTAGCGTCCTTCACCCGGAACGCTGGCGCATAGCGCTGAGGGAAACCGGTTCGGCACTGACCGTCGTTCCGACGCCCTGCAGGCTTGCTGCGACGTACCGGTCCGTCAGCAACCTCCGCGGCGCGACCGACGGGACTCCTCGAGGTGCGCCATCGAGCGCCGATTTCGCCGCGTGAGCCGATGGCTCAGCGGCTCTCCACACACGACGCTGCCGCCGAGCGAGCCGTACACTCACTTCTCGACCGCCTCCCTGCGCGCCGCGTGGCCGGTAGCTGATCGGCCCTGGAGGCCGACACGTCTGCGCTTGAGCGCGCCTCGGGGTATCCAGAAGCTGCTCCTGCGAACCTTCGTCACGCTGCCGGCCGCCTCTGCGCTTAGGGATCTAGCTCACCGCACCCACACTACGCCCACCACTCATCCCCTCCAGTGCCGCAAGTGCCGCCGGCGGCACGATGAGATCCGCCGCCGCGAGATTCTCCTTCAAGTGTTCAAGCGAGGAAGTTCCCGGAATGAGTAGGATGTTCGGGGCGCGCTGCAGCAGCCACGCCAGAGCCACCTGCATGGGCGTCGCATTCAGGCTGGCCGACACATCAGAGAGCGTGTCCGACTGCAGGGGCGTGAATCCGCCGAGCGGAAAGAACGGCACGTAGGCGATACCCTCGCGCACCAATGCATCGATCAGCGCATCGTCGTCCCGGTGCACCAGGTTGTAGTGGTTCTGTACACATACAATCGGACAGATTCTCCGACCCTCATCGACCTGCGCCGCCGTAACGTTGCTCAGTCCGATGTGCCGCACCAGTCCGCGGCGCTGCAGATCCGCGAGCGTTGCGAGCGGTGCCTCGATAGAACCCTCGGCCGGACCGTGCCGGTCGAACATGATGCGCAGATTGACGACCTCGAGCACGTCCACCGCGAGATGGCGCAAATTGTCGTGCACGGCCTGCGTGAGTTGCGCCGGCGAGACGGCCGGTAGCCAATCCCCCGTTGCACTGCGCTGCGCGCCGATCTTCGTCACCAGCGTCAGATCCTTCGGATACGGGTGCAACGCTTCGCGGATCAATTGATTGGTGACATGGGGGCCATAGAAGTCACTCGTGTCGATGTGATTGACGCCGGCCTCTAGCGCTGCACGCAAGACCGCTCGGGCCGTGTGCGGGTCTCGCGGCGGACCGAAGACACCGGGCCCGGCGAGCCGCATGGCGCCGTAGCCGAGTCGATACACAGAGCGTTCAGCTCCGAGGCGGTAGGTTCCCGATGATCCAAGGTGGGGCACGTGAGTCTCCTGTGGGTCTGAAGATACTGTAGCGGGTGTCCGATCGTCCGATAAGCAGATATAATCCGAATGGGTTGTCCGTTTTTTCGCACAATGAAAACGACTTTCGATGATCTGAACGCATTCGTAACCGTCGCGCGCGCTGGCGGCTTTCGCGAAGGGGCCAAGCTCGCAGGCCTCAGCCCCTCGGGTTTGAGCGATGCGGTGCGCCGCCTCGAGCAGCGCCTCGGAGTGCGTCTGCTCAATCGGTCGACGCGCAGCGTCGCACCCACCGAGGCCGGGAAGCGCCTGCTCGAGCGCCTCACCCCGGTGCTGGCCGAAGTCGAATCTGCGCTGGATGTCATCAACGCCTATCGCGACCGGCCCGCTGGCACGCTGCGCCTGAACGTGCCGGTGAGCGCAATTCGACTGGTCCTGCCTGCCATCGTGCCGAGGTTCCTCGCCGCCCACCCGGATATACGCCTCGAGGTCGTTGCCGAGGAGCGCTTCGTCGACGTGCTCTCGGCGGGCTTTGACGCCGGCATCCGCTACGAGGAGCGCCTCGAGCGAGACATGATCGCCATACCGATCGCCCCGCGGGTGCAGCGATTCGCCGCGGCGGCCGCGCCCGCGTACCTCGAGCGGCGCGGCCGACCGGCTCACCCCCGCGACCTGCTCGCGCATGACTGCCTGCTCGGCCGCTTCGAGAGCGGCGCGATGCCGCCGTGGGAATTCGAACGCGGCGGTGAGACGGTGCGCATCGAGCCGTCAGGACCGCTGTTGGTCAGCATCGGTTCGGCCACAGAGTTGGCGCTGAGTGCGGCACTGCAGGGACTCGGCATCGTCTATCTGTTCGAGGATTGGCTGCGCCCGCATCTGGCCAGCGGCGCGCTGGTGCCGCTGCTCGAGTCGTGGTGGCCGAGCTTCTCCGGCCCATATCTGTATTACTCCGACCGACGTCTGGTGCCCGCACCGCTACGGGCGTTCGTCGACTTTGTTCGTAGCGATGCCGCAACCGACGCTCCTCGCCCCACTGCTCGCAAACGATCCTCGCGCTCCAGATGATCGGGCGACGGCGCTGCGGTGCCCCATGCCACTGCCGATGCGGCAGTGTTATAGTTCGAGACGCTTGGCGGCTGGGCTGATGCCGACGGACCGAGGAATCAGGGGGAACTGATGCAATTCGGACACACGCTGCGCGGGATCGTGCTCTGTGCCGCCCTGCTCCCATTGACCGGCTGCGGCGGTGGCAGCGGCAGCGCACAAGCGAGCGCGGTCACC
The DNA here is from genome assembly GCA_049964755.1 of Steroidobacteraceae bacterium. Taxonomy (GTDB): domain Bacteria; phylum Pseudomonadota; class Gammaproteobacteria; order Steroidobacterales; family Steroidobacteraceae; genus 13-2-20CM-66-19. The sequence continues at coordinate 32,003 of JBMFWZ010000022.1, forward strand.
TCGGCACAAAACGCCACCGGCACGAGCTCGGACGGCTGGACGCCCGGGGTGTATCCACCGATGTCTGATTACGCCGAGCGCTGTGCCGTACCAAGAACCGGCATCGACCCCTACACGGGCAAGTCCTATCCGGACGTGCCCGGAACGGTGACCGATCAGAACAGCTGGCTACGCTCCTGGACGCACGCGTTGTACTACTGGTACAACGAGGTGCCGGATCTTGACCCCGGGCTCTACAGCACCGCACAGTATTTCGATCTGATGAAGACCTCGCAGACCGACGCGAGCGGCGCGCCCAAAGACCGGTTCCACTTCTCCTATCCCACCGCCACATGGGAGGCGATGGAACAGGGGACATCGGTCGGCTACGGCGTCCAGTGGGCGGTAGTGAGCGCCTCCCCGCCGCGCGACGTTACGGTCGCATACACCCAGCCGGGCACCCCCGCAGCCACCGCCCCGGCCGATCTTGCGCGCGGCGCACAATTGCTCGATGTGGACGGGGTCGATGTGGTCAACAGCACCACTGCCGCCGACATCAACACGATCAATGCGGCGCTCACGCCCACGACGAACGGTGAGACTCACACCTTCACCGTGCTCGACCCGGGCTCGAGCACCCCGCGCACGTTCACGATGCAGGCTGAGGACATCACCGACCAGCCGGTGCTGCTGGTCAAGACACTCTCCACAGCCGCCGGCAATGTCGGCTACATTCTCTACAATGATCAGGTCGATGTCTCGGCCGAGTCCGAACTGATCCAGGCCATCAACACGCTCAAGGCCGACGGCGTCACGCACCTCGTGCTCGATCTGCGCTACAACGGAGGCGGATTATTGGGGCTCGCCAGTGAACTCGCGTACATGATCGCGGGCCCGACCGAAACGGCCGGAGAAACGTTCTACGCTCAGCAATTCAACGACCAATATTCCACGACCAATCCCGTGACTGGCGCACCCATCACGCCCATGCCGTTCTTCGACACGACGCAAGGGTTTTCCGTCGCTGCGGGCGAGGCGCTGCCGACACTGGGCCTGACGAATGTGTACGTGCTGACCAGCGCCGAGACCTGCTCGGCGAGCGAGGCGATCATCAATGGCTTGCGCGGTGTCGGGGTGCAGGTCTATCAGTTCGGCTCGACGACTTGCGGCAAGCCGTACGGATTCTATCCGCAGGATAACTGCGGCACGACCTACTTCTCAATTCAGTTCAAGGGAATCAACGCACTCGGATTCGGAGATTTCGGCGACGGCTTCTCGCCCCAGAATACCGTCTCATCCCCCGGCGTCACACTGCCCGGCTGCTCGGTGGCCGATGACTTCTCCCATGCACTCGGCGATCCTAATGAAGCGGTGTTGAGCGCAGCGCTCGCGTATATGGCCGATCCGTCGAGCAGCGTGTGCCCGGCGCCCACGGGCTCCGGCTCCCCGGCGGTGCAGGCGAAGCAGAAGAGTCCTGCTCGCATCCGGGTCCGCTCTCGGTTGAGCGAAATGCTCATCCTTCCAAAGCCACCACACGGACCGCGTCCCTGACGCGAACCGACCGGTGACACGCATCCTCATCGTGGGAGCGGGCCTCGCCGGCTTGTATGCCGCGTACCGGCTTGAACAGCTCGGGATTCGTGACTACGCCCTCCTCGAGGCGCGGGCAGCGCCGGGTGGGCGTATCGCCAGCGCCGAAGGGAGAGCCGCGAGTGCTGCCGATCGTTTCGACCTCGGCCCGACTTGGTTCTGGCCCTCGCTGCAGCCGCAGCTCGGGCAGCTGATTGACGATCTCGGCCTGCGCCGCTTCGCCCAGCACGAGACGGGCGAAATGCTGGTAGAACGAACCGCCGGCAGCGCCCCGATGCGCATGCGCGGCTATGTGAGTGAGCCGGCCGCCCTGCGTTTGTTCGGCGGCATGCAGTCATTGGTCGATGCTCTGGTCGCTCGCCACGATCCTCGGAAGATGTTCACACAACGGCCGGTCCGCGCACTCCGTCAAGCGGGTGCACGGATCGAAATCGGCAGCGAGGGCCCAGGCGGCCGGCGCGAGATGAGTGCCGATGAGGTGTGGCTGGCCCTACCGCCGCGTCTCGCGATCCAAGATCTGCAATTCGTTCCCGAGCTACCCGCTGCACTACGACGTCAGTGGTCCGCGACCCCGACATGGATGGCCCCCCACGCCAAATACGTTGCGCTGTACGAGCACCCGTTCTGGCGCGAGCAGGGCCTCTCCGGCGAAGCACGCAGTCTGCTCGGTCCGCTCGGAGAGATTCACGATGCCTCCCTGCCAGGGGGCGGCGCCGCACTGTTCGGCTTTTTCGCGCTCCCCGCACACATGCGCCGCAACGCACCCGAAGCGGCACTGCGCGGCGTGTGTCGCGAGCAGTTGGCTCGTCTCTTCGGGCCAACCGCAGCGGCGCCGGTGGCCGATTTCATCAAGGACTGGGCGCTTGAACCGTTGACGGCCACGGAAGCGGACCGGATCATCCCGCAGGCGCACGCCGAGGCTCCCCTGGCAACGACCTCGGACGGCCCTTGGCAGGGAAGACTGCGCGGCATCGCGAGCGAGTGGTCGGCGCAGTTCCCCGGCTATCTCGCCGGCGCCGTCGACGCAGCGGAAGGAGCCATCGCCGGGCTTGTGGCGCGCCACCTACGATGACGCATCTCGCTCCGGTAATTGCGCTGCGCCCTACCCTTAGTTGAGTCCCGCCAACGACACTCGGCACCGTGCGCATCGGCAGGGGCGAGCACCTTCTGAACACCCTTTCGCCATAGCGTCAGTGCCAACGCCACGGGTTCGCCTCGGCCACTGACTTCCAGGCGCAGCCGCGGCGAACTCGAATCCGATGCGGTGCACCCCGCAGACACTACGAACCGCCCACGCTTCACGCCAGGGCAAGCTCGTCACAGACCTCCTGAGTGCCTGGCGCCGGTGCCCGCCACCCGGGCACATCGCCGCACGGGTCAACGTAACGGCGCGCAATGAAAATGATACCTTCGCTCGCCCCGAGCCCGAAGAGACTGCGCGAATCATCCGCGCAGGCGATCATGCGCCAGCCAATCAGCAGCACCATCGAGCGATCGACTCATTGAGGCGGAAGCGGATGCCCTAGGACTTTCCGTCCAAAGTCCGAGGGTTGCCGCACCACCGCACGCGCCGCCACGCATTGCCACTGCGAGTTGCCGAGTCGTTGGCGCCGGTACAGCCCCCCCGAGCACCGACGCGCGAGGCAGTCGCGCCCCTCGTGTGCCCGGCAGATCCCAGACACTCTCGTGCCTTGGCCAGACGGCGGCCCCACCCGCCCCGACTCCTAAACAGCACCGGGCTTCGAATGTCGGGCACCCAGACGCTCCACGTCCGCCGTGTTTGTGCACCTCACGTGACATCTGCGCGGAACTGCCACGGATCCTTCACCGGACCGTCACATAGCGCTGCCTATAGTCGCGATCATCGAGTCGCACCGACTCACCTTGTTGTTCTTCAGACCATACTTTCGGGGAAGATCGTCTTGAAAATCAATCACAAAGTCACGCTCGCCGTGATGATTGCGCTCGGCACCCACGCACTCCTCGGCATGGCCCATGGCGCCGAAGCCCCCCAACCGGCTCCCGCTGGCGCCGGAGCTAACGACGCAGCAAGCCTGAACCCGGACGTGCTCCAGGAAGTCACCGTCACCGCACAGCGGCGACGCCAATCCCTGCAAAATGTCCCAATCACGATCCAGGCGATCACCGGTCAGCAACTCAAGCAGCTCAACGTGCAGACCATCGACCAGGTCGCACAGTACTTGCCGAACGTCCAGCTCGCCTCCAATGGGCCCGGCCAGGGTCAGATCTACATGCGCGGTCTGTCAGCCGGTAATGCTGGCAACCAGTCGAGCGCCACGATTGCCCCGTTCCCCAACGTCGCGCTGTATCTGGACAATCAGGCAATGAGCTTCCCGGGCCGCAACGCCGACATCTACTTCGTCGACATGAAGCGCATTGAAGTGCTGGAAGGGCCGCAGGGAACGCTATTCGGCGGCGGTGCCGAAGCCGGCGCCGTGCGCTACATCACGAATAAGCCAATTTTAAATCAGACCTCCGGAGACGCCAGCGCAACTTACGGCGTCACCGCGCATGGCGATCCCAATAC